>JAFAME010000060.1 GCA_019233695.1 Methylobacteriaceae bacterium | reverse complement strand
TGACGTTCTGGCCAGGAATCCTGCTGAGGGGATTTTCCAAGTTGCAGAGGCCTGAGACGAAGCCAACGAGCCCTCGGCTCAACTCACCCGTGGCATGCCCAGCGAGCTATCCGACAGGGCCGGCCGAGCTGATCCCTGAGGTATGGCGACGCGTAACGCAGCGCGCGAGCATCGAAGGCACGAAGCGCCAGCGCGCGGTATCGCGAACGGGCTCGGCTGCACAGGGGACGAAGCCGGTGGTGGGAGAGCGCAGTGCCGCAACAGGTCATTCGGCCTGACGCTTGCGCGCAGCTTACCCACTGCTGCGCCTTGGCGGAAGCCGCCGCTGCCCCTCTCGGTGGCTCATCGATTGCCGGCAACATCAACGGCGTGGGCGTGAGCAACGGCGGTGTGCTGCAGTCCTTCGGGACGAACCAGATCACGGGCAATTCGAAGGACGGAATCGCCTCGCTGACATGGGCCCATCTGGTCGAAGAAAATGAAAGGACCGACCATTTGGCGCTGTGATGAGGGGAGCGCCCGCCGGACTTCGAAGTTTCCGATATCACGGCTGCGCGGAATGATCGTCGTCTCAATCGCGTCGCACGAAAAGCGATCGCCAGGCGTCGGGTCTTTGGCAGGCTGCCAGCTCATGGCCTTACTCTTTCTAATCAGGGAGCCACTGGATCGATCCCCTCGATCCCGGTCGCATCGAGCGTGCTGTTTCGGGCATCAGCCCCGCCGCCGCGTGCAGTGCGGTGCAGGTCTCTGCAAGGCGGGCCAGCCAGTCTTATCGTCCGCATCGCTCATCCGAGCGGGCCCATGTCCTGGAACGTGAGCGTCGTCATCGGGTCCTTGCACGGATTTTGCGGCTGCCGGTCTACACGTCGTCCACCCGATCATTCGGCTTCGGGCGGTGACCCGGGTATGAGCGAACGCTCTCCAATCCGCGGTCTCATCGAGACACAGCTGAAGCGGCTGGGTGCCACAGCGAGCTTGCACGGGGGTGTGGCTTCAAGAACCCTCCAAAGGGCATCCGCCATAGTTGAAAGCGTCTGGCAGGGTGACGTCGATTACAGGAGTGCTACATGATACCCGATGCTCTATCTACCGCGCTTTTCATTCCGCATGGATATCTGATCGGCACGGAAGCTCGCCCTTCCCAGATAACGATCTACGGTTTGACCGGCGGCCCGGACCGCTGGCTAAAGATCCGGCTTGACCTATCGCAACCACCCGTGACTTTCGCGATCCAGGCGCATGCTGCCGCAAAGACGACGCCGATTGTCCCGTTCCGCGGCCCCACAACCGGCTTCATCGTAAACCACACTCCGACCAGATCGGTGCGTTTCGACCTCTCCGGCAACCCCATTGAGTGCCTTCCGTTCGCCTACTCGCCGGGTCAAGTCGAGCCGTCTGTTGGCGGCCCTAAGATTTCGGCCCAGCGTTTCGCGAAACTGATCGGGCGATGTCCCACGGGTCAGTCCATCTTCGCGGCCATGTCGCGGGCGAGCACAAGGTCGTTGCGCGCGTCGGCAAGCGTCGTCTTCGGCCGCGTGCCACGGGTGATGTGACCATGGAAGGCACGCCACTCCGCCACGAATGAATCGTTCCGCGTCGGGAACATGCTGCGGACGGCGACGCCGGCGGCGGTCTCCGCCGCAATTGTCGTCATCCGCGCCGGCAGGTGGCGGACATAGGGCGTGTCGTAGTCGACCCGGATGATCTCGGCCGGCGTGTAGACCTCGAGATGCGCATCAAAATGGGGGATGCGATCGACGCCCGCCTCGAACTGAGCGACGAAATGGCCATAGTCGAACGCCGCCGACAGGAAGCGGCCACCGTGGCGCTGGGCAGCATAAAGGACCCCTTTCGGCATGCCGCCGAGGAGCTCGCGCATCGCCGACAGTGCGTGGCTGCTCAGGCTGAGGAGGAGGGCATAGGCGACGGCGCGCGAGCCGGACGCCACCCCGATGGCTTCGCCGATCTTCGCCCGGAGAGCGCGCTTGCCCTCGGCGAGGAACTCGGCAGATAGGTCATTGGCGCGGAAGATGTTCGACGTGTTGTCGATGATCGTCGCGTTGGGCCCGATCACATCGTGGACGCGGGCGAGCACGATCTCGCTCCGCACCTTGGCGGCCGTCGCGACTGCCTCGAGGAAGGCCGGGGCATAGCGGCGCATGTAGCCGACCTGGACGGCCGTCGCGGCAGCGGCTTCGGCGGCAAGCATCGCGTCGGCTTCGGCGAGGGTGACGGCAATCGGCTTCTCGAGGAGCACATGTTTGCCGCCCTTGATCGCGGCGATCACCACCTCGGCATGGTAGGCGTCGGGGTTGGCAACGAGCACCGCGTCGACCGTCGGCGCAGCGATCAGCTTGCAATAGTCCTCGAACAGGTCGGCGCCGGGACAGCTGGCACCGACCTGGCCAAGGACTGAGCGGCTGACGTCGCACAACGCTGTGATGTCGAAGAGGTCGCGGAGCTCCTTCAGCGCCGGGACATGGATGATCTGAGCAACCTCGCCGCAGCCGACGATGCCCACTCTGATCCGGTTTGCCATGTGTTTCCTGTTCCCTCACTCCGCCCCAGACGATATGGGCGACCGACTTCGTTCATGCGGGTGGGCGCGATCGCGTCGTCGGCGATGACCTGTCCTTGGCAGAGCGCCAACGATCGCACGCCGCGTAGACGTCGCCGGGATCGGGTTCTCGGCTAGCCGGCGGTATCGACCGGAAGCCGATGCGCGATCGCGGGGAAAACGTTCAGTGTAGTCGGCGAGGTGAAGGCGCAAAAGCGTTTATTCCGCGATGATTGTCCTCACACCTGCCGCCTCGAGCGCAACCTTGAGTTCACCCACTGGCCCTTCATCCGTCACCAGGACATCGAGTTGATGGAGAGGCGCCACAACCGCAAAACCCAGACGCCCGAGCTTGCTCTTGTCGGCGATCACGATCGTGCGCCGGGCGGCGGCGATCATGCCGGACATCATGATCGCTTCCTCGATACGGCTCGTCCAGATGCCATCCTCGGTGAGGCCGCCGACCCCGATCACCGCCGTGTCGGCGGTGATTTGCGGGGTGCCGACGAAGCCGACCGGACCGAGCGTGACGCGAGCGCCGCTGCGGACTTCGCCGCCGAGGAGGTAGACGCCGTTCACGGCCTTGGCGGGAACGGCGGCCGGCAGGCCGAGATTGTTCGTTACGATCGTGAGATGCTGCAAGTCGGCCAGGCCGGCAGCGAACGCCACGGCGGTCGAGCCGCCGTTGACGATCACCGTCTCGCCGGACGAGATCAGCCGCGCGGCGGCGCGGCCGATGTTGGTTTTTGCAATTTGATGCACGTTTATTCGCTGTTCGAAAGGCGAATCCGCGGAAGCCATGCCGTCTATCGGCACCGCGCCCCCGTGGATGCGGCTGATCAGCCCCTGGTCGGCGAGAGCGTCGAGATCGCGCCGGATGGTGTCGAGCGAGACCTCGAACCGCGCGCTCATCTCGGTCACCGTGATCTGTCCGAGTTGCCTGACCAAGCGCAGCATCTCAGCGCGGCGCACGGGCGGCAGTGCTGAATCGCCCTGGTTTTGCGCGATCTCCATCTTGCTCATCGGCGCCGACCTGCCCGCGCGAATTGCACGCTCTCCGCGTCGGCACACGGCATACGTGCCTGTCCAGCGAACGCGCGCAAGCTGCATGAAAACGCATGATAGTCTTCAATTGCATACTTGACAATGATGCTTTGTGCTGTTTTCCTATCGAGGAAACCGCAAATACCTGCGCCCCACGGCAGGAAGGAAATGCCGAGGGCGAAAGGTGCCGTTTCAAAGGGTCGAGCAGCGTCCGGCGGCTCGATGGCGGTGTTTCGCAAGAGTGCATCGATGAACCTGTTCCAATGGGAGGAATGAATGAGACACACGAAATCTCTGCTGGGGTTGACGGCGGCAGCGGCCGCCATGGCGATCGGCACGACCGTTGCCCTCGCCGACACCACGATCGAGTTCGTACAGTGGTGGGAGCCGGAAATGCCGGCCGGCGCGCTCCGCGGCATCATCGACGGCTTCGAGGCCGCCAATCCCGGCATCAAGGTCAAGCTTGTCAGCGGGCCCTTTTCGGCCACCCACGATCAGATCGTGGCGGGAGCCGCGTCCGGCACGTTGAGCGACGTGGTCGGTCTCGACGGCGCCTGGGTCAATGAGCTCGCCAAGCAGGGCGCGATCGCGCCGATGGATCCCCTGATGGACGAGGCGAAATTCGACCGTTCGCAGATGGCCGACATCATCAAGGTCGACGGCAAGAGCTACATGTTCCCGCTCGCGTCGTTCGTCTATCCGGTGTTCGTCAACGTCGACATGGCCAAGGCGGCCGGCGTCGACAAGCTGCCGTCGACGCGGCCCGAGTTCGCCAACGCGGCGAAGAAGATGACGCACCCCGACAAGAACCAGTATGGATGGGTGCTCCCGCTCTCACTGCAGGTCCCGAACGGCGCCCAGAACGACGTGATGTCGTGGGTGTGGGCTTCAGGCCAATCGATGTTGAAGGACGGCAAACCGAACGTAGACAATCCGGCCATCGTCGACGTGCTCAGCTACATCAAGTCGCTGAACGACGCCGGCGTCATCTCGCCCGGCATCAACGCCAAGAAGGAGCAGGACAAGCTCGAGGAGTTCGTCAACGGCCGTGTCGGCATGATGATCCACTCGCTCGCCCTCCTCAACCTGATGCGCCAACGCAATCCGAACCTGAATATCGACATCTCCGCCCTGCCCGCGGCCGACGGCTACACGGGCAAGCGCGGATTGCCCTATGCCTCCTGGGGCATCGGCATCAGCAACAACAGCGAACACAAGGCGGAAGCCTGGAAGCTGGTCTCATACCTGGTAAGCCCGGAAGTGAACGGCAAGCTGGTGACGATCGCCCATGCCTTCCCGGGCAACGTTAACGCCAAGCCGGACTTGTCGAAGGCGGACCCGCTCTTCGTGAAGGCGTTCCAGATCTTCCAGAGCGGAAAGCTCGCCAACGAGTTCGTCGGGCTTCCGGTCGCAGAACAGCTGCAACGCGACATGGACGTCGAGCTGCAGAAGATGCTCGACGGCCAGGAGACGCCGCAGCAGGCGGCGGCGGCGACACAGAAGCAGTGGCTCGCTGAGTTCGCCAAGAACTAGCCGCACCCGATCTTAGACAGGATGGCGGCACGGCCTCACGGGCGTCGTTGCCATCCGCTCCGGCTCAAGCGGCGCCGCGCGCTCGACGCCGCACCAGCAAACCAGCAAACCCGCACTCCGAAAAAGAACCGACGCCCGCATGAGTTTCGCTCAGGAGCAACCGATCGGCAGGCCGACGAGAATCCGGAGGCGGGGTCTCCTTTCCTACCAGGCGAAGATGCGTCTGGTGCCGCTCGCCTACGTTGCCCCGGCGACCGCCCTCTTCGCCCTGCTCATGCTCTATCCGATGGTCGCGGTGCTCCGATATTCGCTCCTCGACCGGGCGATCACCAAGCGGAACGCCGCCTTCGTCGGGCTGGACAACTATCAGACGACCTTCGACGACCCGGTGTTCTGGCAGGCAACCGGCCACACGCTCTACTTCACCGTGATGAGCGTCGTCTTTCACCTGCTGCTCGGTCTCGCCTTCGCGCTCATGCTCAACAGCGAGCGCGTCAACCCGACGATCCGAAGCATCCTCCGCGTCCTCTACATCCTGCCCTGGCTGTTCACGGCGGTGATCATCGCGATCATCTGGCGGCTCCTGCTCGATCCTGAGGGCGTCGTCAACGGAGTCCTGATGTCGCTCCACATCGTGGACTTCAAAGTCGAGTGGTTCTCGTCGTCGAGCACGGCGCTCCATGCGGTGACATTCGTGAACATTTGGGCGGGCTACCCCCTCTACATGGTGAGCCTCCTTGCCGGGCTCCAAGGGATCCCCCGCGATCTCTACGAAGCGGCGGGCATTGACGGCGCCAATCCGTGGCAGAAGTTCCGCCATGTCACCATCCCGCAGCTGACGCCGATCATGATCAGCGTCGCGCTTCTCGATTTCATCTGGACGATGCAAGTATTCGCGCTGGTGTGGATGACAACCGGCGGCGGGCCGATCTACGCGACTGAGATGCTCAGCACCTATACGTACAAGCTCGCCTTCTCGCGTTACCAGTTCTCGCTCGCGTCGGCGAGCGCGGTCTTGCTCCTCATCCTGTCGATGAGCGTGACCTACTTCTACATTAAGCATCAGAAGGCGCGGTAGCGGCGATGACCAGGCGCTATCTCAGCCGGACCGTGTTGCCGACCGTCCTGACCTATGTCGGCCTGGCGATCGGCCTCGTCTTCGCGGTGTTCCCGATCTTGTGGATGTTCTTCGCGTCGCTTAAGTCCAACACCGAGATATTTGCCCTGCCGCCGCAGCTACTGCCCAAGCAATTCACCGTCGCCGCTTATCTTGCAGTCTTCAATGATCCCACCAAGCTCCGCTTCTTCCTCAACAGCTACTTGGTCGCCGGCGCGGTCGCCGTTCTGACCGTGCTCATCGGCACACTCGCCGCTTACGCGTTCAGCCGGTTTTCCTTTCGGCTCAAGAACGCGCTCAATGTCTTCATCATCAGCACTCAGACGGTTCCGCCGATCACACTTTTGATCCCCTATTTCGGCATGGTCGTAACATTCGGGATTTTCAACACTTATTTCGCGCTCATCCTGACCTACCTGGTGTTCACGCTGCCTTACGCAATCCTCTTGATGACGGGGTACCTGAACACGCTTCCGCGCGAGCTGGACGAGGCGGTGCTGGTCGACGGAGGCACGAGCTGGTCGGCGCTGTGGCGAGTCATTGTCCCTCTGTCGGTGCCGGGCATCGTCGCGACGGCGGTCTACACCTTTCTGCTGGCATGGAACGAATTCCTGTTCGCGCTGACCCTGACCAAGTCGGACGACATGCGGACCGTTCCGATCGGCATCGAGCTGCTCATGGGCCAGCACGCGTTCGAATGGAACCAGATGATGGCCATGAGCGTGCTCGGATCGCTCCCGCTCCTGCTCATTTATCTCTTGGCGCAGCGCTATTTCCTCGCCGGCATGACGGCCGGCTCGGTGAAGGCGTAGCCATGCTTGCGGCCGCTGTCACATCGGATCTCGCTCGCGACGGGGTTGCCGAAACCGTCACGGCGCTCCCTTGCATCGCCGCGCGACCGGTTCTCCGACTCTGTGGCGGGGAGGAGCCGACGCGATCGGCGGTGAGGCAATGAACGCCATGGCTGGTTATTCCGTCTCCGAGGCGATCTGGCGGCAAGCATTCGACGCCCTTGCTGCGGCGGTTCCTGATTTCGTGGCGGTGGCGAAGCCTCTCCTCACCGGCTTCGCCGCCTGCGTCGACAAGCTGATCGACCTGCACGTGACGGCGCCGGGGCTGAAGCGCGAGCCCGCGGGGCACGCCCTCTTCGATGAGCTCATGACTCGG
>JAFAME010000394.1 GCA_019233695.1 Methylobacteriaceae bacterium | reverse complement strand
AGGAGCAGGATGTCGCCCCCACCGAAGGCGAGCGCCTCGAACTGACTGGCGCGCGCCTGCGCGTTGGCGCCGGCGGCCACCACGATGGCGTTCTGTCCGCCCGCATCGACTGCGATGAACGCTGCTCCAGTCGGGGCGGCTGCGCTCGCGACCCCCGACACATCGACGCCCTCGGCCCTCTGCAGGGCCAGCGCCGTCTCGGCAAAGCCGTCACGCCCGACCGCACCAACGAGTGCGACGCTGGCGCCGGCACGGCGGGCGGCGAGCGCCTGGTTGGCACCCTTGCCGCCCGGAATGACTTCGTAGGAAGGCCCGAGCACGGTCTCGCCCGGCGCCGGGATCCGGGCCACTCTCGTCACGAGATCGATGTTGATCGAGCCGAAGACGACGATCATCGGATCATTCTCCTGCTCGGTAGGCGACGATGAGATCGGCCGCGCGCAATCCGACGTCCTGGGGCGAGAGGCCGGGCTTGTAGAGCGAGGAGCCGATGCCGAACCCGTGGATGGCCGAGCCCCGCCAATAGGCGATATTGTCGGCCGACACGCCGCCGACGAGAACGAAGCGCGTGCCCTTCGGCAGAACTGCCGCCATGGCCCTGACCGAGGCTGGCGTGACAAGCTCGCCGGGAAAAAGCTTCAGGATGTGCGCACCGGCCGCAAGCGCCGCAGCGGCCTCGCTCGGCGTGAAACAGCCCGGCGCCGACACGAGGCCGGCATCGCGCGTGCGGCGGATGATCTCGCCATCCGTATGCGGCGTCACGATGATCTGTCCGCCCGCCCGGGCGATGGCCTCGACATCCTCAGGCCGATAGACCGTGCCCGCGCCGACGAGCGCGCGCCCGCCAAGCGCCTGCGCGAGCCGCTCGATGCTCGCCAGGGGATCGGGCGAGTTCATCGGCACTTCGACAATCCGGATCCCGGCCGCAACGAGCGCCTCGCCGATGCCGACGCATTCGTCCGGCGTGACGCCGCGCAGAATGGCGATCAGCGGCAGCTCGGCGAACAGGCGGTCGAAGAGGGGTTCATTCATGGTGAGTAGCGAATAGCGAATAGCGAGTAGGGAGTAGCGGCTGGCGAACCGGCTTTTCGCTATTCACTACTCGCTACTCACTATTCGCTATTCGCTCTCAAAGAAACCGGTTCAGCAGATTCTCCAAGTGCTCCTGCCGGCCGGAGCGCGGCTTCGGATCGATGGCCTCGCGTTCGACGCGCGCGGCGATGTCGGCGAGCGAGCGCTCGCCGGCGAGCATGGCCTTGGCCTCGGGCGTATCCCACCCCGCATAGCGGGCCGCGAGGAAGCGATCATAGGTGCCGTCCTCGATCAGGGCGGCCGCGGCAATCAACGCCTGCGCGCAGACGTCGAGGCCGCCGATGTGGCCGTAGAGGAGGTCGGCCGGGTCGATCGACTGGCGGCGGATCTTGGCGTCGAAGTTGAAGCCGCCGGTCGAAAAGCCGCCGCCCTTGATCAGGTGGTAGAAGGCCGGCACCAGCTCGGCCGCGTTGTTGGGGAACTGATCGGTGTCCCAGCCCGACTGGTAGTCGTTGCGGTTGGCGTCGACCGAACCGAAGATGCCGAGCGCAACGGCTGTCGCCACCTCATGCTCGAAGGAATGGCCGGCGAGCACGGCGTGGCCGACCTCGATATTGACCTTGACCTCCTTTTCGAGGCCATAGCGCTGCAGGAAGCCGAACACGGTCGCAACATCATAGTCGTACTGGTGCTTCGTCGGCTCCTGCGGCTTGGGCTCGACGAGGATCGTGCCGGAAAAGCCGATCTTGTGCTTGTACTCGACGACGAGGGCCAGGAATCGCCCGAGCTGGTCGACCTCGCGGCGAAGGTCGGTGTTGAGCAGCGTCTCGTAGCCCTCGCGCCCGCCCCACAGCACGTAGTTGGCGCCGCCGAGCCGATGCGTCACGTCGATGGCGTTCTTCACCTGCGCCGCCGCGTGGGCGAACACGTCCGGGTCCGGATTGGTGGCCGCACCCGCCATGTAGCGGCGATGGCTGAACAGGTTTGCCGTGCCCCACAGGAGCTTGACGCCCGAAGATTCCATCTTGCGGGCGAAGTAGTCGGCGATCTCATTCAGGTTGCGGCCGAATTCGGCAAGGCTGCCGCCCTCCGGCGCGACGTCGCGGTCGTGAAAGGTGAAGAATGGGACGCCAAGCAGGCTTATGAGCTCGAAAGCGACGTCAGCCTTGAGGCGCGCCGCGTCCTTCGTATCGCCGAACCAGGGGCGCTCGAACGTCGGGCCGCCGAACATGTCGAGCCCCGGCCAGGCGAGGGTATGCCAATAGCACACCGCAGGGCGCAGATGGTCGGCCATGCGCTTGCCGAGCACCTTGCGATCCGGATCGTAGTGGCGGAAGGCGAGGGCATTTGTGCCCTGTGGGCCCTCGTAGCGGATGGCGGCGATGTCGCCGAAAAAGCCGGTTCCGGTCACGCGATCCTCCCCTCAGTGCGGCTTGAGCGTGGCCGGACGTGCGTCCGCTCCGCCAACTCTTGGATGAATGTTTGACTTCACCACACGCCTATGGCTGATTTCAAGCCGTCGCGGCGCCCTTCGCAGCCGCAACAATTTCCATCGGGAGTGAAACATGAGGATTTTGGCAGTTACGGCCGCGCTCGCGGCCAGCGTTGCAATCGGCGCCGTCGCCGCCCGCGCCCAGACCGGCACGCTCAACAAGGCGGTCGGCGGCTACAGCTTCGAGGACGCGGCCAAGGAATCGCCGAACACCAAGAATTTCCATGGCCACAAGCAGCTGACCTTCGCCATCATCACCCACACGGCGGGCAACGGCTTCTTCGACCCGACCTATGTCGGCGCGCAGGTCGCCGCCAGCGCCTTCGGCATCAAGCTCGTCATGCTCGGCTCCGAGGCGCCCGTCGATGATATTCCCCGCGAAATCCAGATCCTGAACCAGGTCGTCAACGACCCGACCATCGACGGCGTCATCATGACGACGCCGCAGTCGGGCGCCTACAACGACCTCGTCAAGAAGCTCGAGGAAAAGGGCATTCCGGTCGCCACCACCAATTCCTACGATCCCAACCTGCTCGACCGCTCGAAGATCTCGCACACCGGGCAGGACGCCTCGGCGGCGGCCATCGGCGGCGAGGCGCTGGTGAAGTGCCTTCTCGACAAGGGCGTCAAGAACGGCACGATCATCCTGCCCAACACGACGACGCTCGGCAACGTTGAGGTCAACAACCGCATCACCGCCGCCTTCGGCGCCGTCGTGAAGGGGCTCAACGCGGCCGGGCGCATCAAGGACTTCAAGGTCGACGCCGGCCCGCAGAACATCGGCATCGACGTCGACAAGGACAATATCGTCGGCTCGATGGTCACCCTCATCGAGAGCCGCAAGGACGTGGTCGGCGCCTTCACCGCCAACGGCTTCACCACCCCGGCCCTCGGCGATGCCATCACCCAGCTGAAGAAGCAGGGCCAGATCTGCGCCTTCGGCTTTGACCTCGGACCCAAGCAGCAGGAGCAGATCAAGACCGGCGCGCTCACCGGTTCGCTCGGCCAGCAGCCGTTCCTGCAGGGCTTCTATCCGGTCGTGCAGCTCTACCTGCAGATCGATCGCGGCATCTCCGCCGCCAACCTCGATACGCGCGCCCAGCTCGTGACGAAGGACAACCTCGGCTCGATCGGCAAGCGCTTCGAGAACTGAGGCCACCGCCCCCCTTGACCCCTCCCATATGTTGGGAGGGGTCGGGGATCAGAAATTCCGCGCGTAACCGGCGGCCCAGCCGCCGTCGATGGTCAGCACCTGCCCGGTCAAGTAGCTGTTCAGCGGATCGCACAGGAACAGCACCGCGTTGGCGATATCCTGCAGCGTACCCGGGCGCGCCAGCGGCACGTGGCTCAGCATCGCCTCGCTGCCGGCGATGAAGTCGCCGCCCCGCTCCGGCGGCGCGGCGATGGCGCCGAGGCAGATCGCATTGACCCGCACCTCGGCGCCGAGCGTCATGGCCAGCGTGCGCATCTCGGCGATCGCGCCTGCCATGGCCACCGACTGCTCGCGATGCCGGCGCATCGGCACGAGCCCGAGGGCGGAAAGAATGTGTACGATCCGGCCTGAGCCGCGCGCCGCCATGGCGATGCCGGCCGTGGCGGCAACATGTGGCAGTGCCGCGGCCGAGGGCGCTCCGTCCGGCCGCAGCTCATGCACGATCACCAGAAAGTCGACGGCGGCAAACTGATCGGAGCCGCGGGCGGTGGCCGCCTCGACGGGC
>JAFAME010000295.1 GCA_019233695.1 Methylobacteriaceae bacterium | reverse complement strand
GAGGACCAGGACGCCGCCCGCGGGATCGGGATCAACACCACAGCCGCCAAGCTGCTCGCCTTTGGGCTCCCCGCGACCTTCGGCGGCTTTGCCGGCGTCGTCTTTGCCGGATTTCAGCGTTTCGTCGATCCGGTCAGCTTCACCTTCTGGGAATCGCTGACTGTCGTGCTCATCATCGTCATTGGCGGTCTCGGCAACCTCATCGGGGTCCTGGTTGGCGCCGCCATGCTCATCGTGGTGCCGGAACTGCTGCGCGATTACGCCGACTACCGCATGCTTCTCTACGGACTTGCGCTGGTGATCATCATCCTGCTGCGTCCGCGCGGTCTGATCGGCAGGCGCTACGACCCCGCCTGGGTGATGCGCAGGCTCGGCTGGCGATGACATTGCTGTTCGAGGACGTGACGAAGCGGTTCGGCGCCCTCGTCGCCATCGACAAGGTCAGCATCGCCTTCGAGCCGGGTCTGATCTACTCGATCATCGGTCCGAACGGGGCCGGGAAGTCGACCCTGATCAACATGTGCGCCGGGTCCTACCGGGTCAGCGAGGGACGGATCCGGCTCGATGGCGTCGAGCTCCAGGCTCTCGAGAAATACCAGATCGCCCAGCACGGCATCGCACGGACCTACCAGAACATCCGTCTGTTCGACGGCATGACCGTGCTGCAGAACCTGGAGGTCTGCCTGTTTCCGGAGCTCTTCGGTCGTACCCTTGCCGAAGTTTTCCTGCCTGGGGCCGCACGCCGGATGAAGGACGAGCGGACAGAGCGCTGCCTCCTGGTGCTCGCCCGATTCGGGCTTGCAGCGCTCGCCGACGAGATGGCGGCTGACCTTTCCTACGGCAACCAGAAGCTCCTGGAGATCGCGCGCGCGACTGTTCTCGCGCCGAAGGTGCTGATGCTCGACGAGCCCGCGGCGGGGCTGAACCACGGCGAGACCGATCGGCTGAAGGAAAAGCTGCGGGAACTCGCACGTCCCGACCTCACGATGATCATCGTCGAGCACGACATGAGCCTCGTCATGGCGCTCTCCGATCACATTGTCGTCCTGCATCAGGGTAGGCTGCTGTTCGAGGGCACGCCGGCCGAGGTGCAGGCGAATCTTGCCGTGCAGGAGGCCTATCTTGGCAGTCCGGGAGAGGTCGACGGAATCCGGGAAGCTGCTCGAAGTCGAGCGAATCGAGTCCGGATACGGGCGGACGCGGATATTGAAAGGCGTCGACCTGCAGCTCTATGACGGCGAAGTCGTCGCCATCGTCGGGCCGAACGGCGCCGGTAAGACCACCCTGCTCAGGACGATCAGTGGCCTCGTCACGGTCCACGCGGGCGAGATCCGTTTCGAGGGCGAGCGCATCACCAGAACGCCCGCGCACCGCATTGCCCGCCGGGGCATCGGGCACTGCCCGGAAGGGCGCCGCATTTTCCAGCGGCTGACGGTCGAGGAAAACCTGGTTACGGGTTTCATTCCCCGGCGCGGCCGCAGTTATGCGGACCTTCGCGCGCAGGCCTTTGCCCTGTTCCCGATCCTCGCCGAACGCCGCGCCAGCTACGCCAGCCGCCTCTCCGGTGGCCAACAGCAGATGCTGGCGGTCGCCCGCAGTCTGATGGCCGAGCCCAGGCTGCTGATGTTGGACGAACCGTCGCTCGGCCTCGCGCCCCTCGTGGTCAACCAGATTCTGGAGATCGTCCTCAAGCTCGCCGAATCGGGCGTCAGCATCATGCTTGTTGAGCAGAAGGTGAATTTCGCGCTGGAGATCTGCGACTATGCCTATGTGCTGGAAAACGGATACTGCACGATGGCAGGTCCCGGCGCAAAGCTGTTGGCCGATCCGCTCCTTCGCGAAGCCTATTTGCCAAAGGTCTAGTCGCGCGTTTCTGCGATTCGAATTCTCTTGCAGTCATCCCGGCCGGAGCGAAGCGGAGAGCCGGGATCTGGCGCCGGATCCCGGATAGCGCTTCGCGCTTCCGGGATGACAAGGATCGGGTTCATGGCAACGAAGGTCTAGGCGCCCTCGACGGGCGGGAGCTCCCAGGGTGGCGGCCTCCCGTCGGCAATGCTGGTTTCGACCTCTTCGCCGCCGGAGGGATACACCATGCAGGCGAGCTCGGTGGCGTTATTGACCCGGACGAGGCAGCGCTGGCACTGGCCGATGCCGCAGGCGAAATCCGCTGCGGCGCCCGGCCGCCCCGCAATCAGGAGCGCGGCCAAGAGGCTGCGCCCGGCCGGTGCCGGCAGCGCCACGCCGTCGACGGAAATCGTCACTGTCGGCACGCCAGTGCGCAGCCGAAATCGGGGAGCGGTCACGATGCGAACCTCGCCGGAGATACCGCCACGGCGAGCGAATGGGTCGTGCCGCCGAAATAGCCAGCCATGATCCGTCCGGTTACCGCGGCGAGGCCATGCCCAGTCCCCTCATGTCCGGTCGCCGTGAAGATCCGGCCGTGTTCATCCACGGACGCGATGATCGGCAGCCCGTCGATACTGTAGGGGCGCAACCCGGCATAGCCCCGAATGATCCGCCGCGCCGCCAGCGACGGAACCAATCGGATGCAGTCGGCCATGATGCGGGCGAGCACGGCATCGTCCAACGACAGATCGAATCCCGCAAAGCAGCGTGAGCTGCCGCACAGGATGGTCCCGCTCCGCGTACCTTCGATGATGGCTGCCGTCTGCACCGCGCTGTCTGACGGGTCGGCATTCTCGACAGTCTCGTTGTAGGCGAAGTCGGCGATCTTGGTTCGGATCGCGACAGGTCCGCGCTCCAGGACGCAGAGCTGACCCTTGCGGGGGATCACCGGGATATGAATGCCTAGGGGTGCGAGCAGGCCGGCCGTCCAGACTCCGGTGCACAGGACCACGCGCCCGGCGGCGATGCGGTCCCCATTGGCAAGACGGATGTCCACGCCGGCGGCATTCGCGGCGAGACCGGCCACGCTGTCGTAGAGCCGGTGCGCGACCCCCTGCCGTTTCAGATGCTGGGCGATCTGGAAGCAGGCGCGCATCGGCTGGACCTGCGTGTCCTGCGGCCACCATCCCACCGCCGCGACATCGGGAGAGAGTTCTGGTTCGAGACTGGCGAACCCATCCGTCAGGAACTCCGCCTTGATGCCGTTGGCCG
Organism: Methylobacteriaceae bacterium; assembly: GCA_019233695.1. GTDB lineage: Bacteria > Pseudomonadota > Alphaproteobacteria > Rhizobiales > Beijerinckiaceae > JAFAME01. The sequence goes on along the minus strand of JAFAME010000295.1, from coordinate 5,811 downwards.
TGTGATCCCTGACATGGGACTTGAGGCGGCCGGCGGCGCCCGACTGCAAAGTGACGACCGTCGAGCCCTTCTCGTCATATTCGCAGTGATTGCCGAGATGATCGACCATCTCCTGCCAAAGAGCCAAGCTGTCACGCATGAGATCGAAGAGCTCCCCCGGCGATTTGTCGCTCATCAGGAGATTGCCGTCGCTGGCGCGCGATGTGCCCCGGGGCCAAACCGGCGCGATCGATGACGAGGAGCCGCATGCCGAGCTTCGCCAGCTCGTAGGCAACGAAGCTGCCGATGATACCCGTGCCGATGACGACAACATCGGGGTTGGCGTCACCCATCTGCGAGCATCCCCACGGGGATCGGCCGCACGAGAGTCTTCTGATTCAGAGGGGCACGGGGCCTCCGACCGGCAGCCTCCAGCAATCGGCAGACCACCGGCTCGCAATAGCGCCCCTGGCAGTTGCCCATGCCGCAGCGCGTGACGCTTTTGATCGAGTTGAGATCCTCCAGGCCGAATGCGACAGCCTCGCGAACGGCGGCCACGGGAACGCGCTCGCACGGGCAGGCGATGGCGCTTGCGTCAATCTCGCGGGCGGCCGGATACATGATCATTTCCAGCTTCTCGGCAAAGCCGATGACCTGCTCCCGGCGAGCCAGCAGAGCCGTCGCGTCCGGGGCCGGCCGGCCCTGATCGACAAGCCACGCGATGGCCGCAAGCCGTCCGGAGAGCCCGGCGTGGATGGCGCCGCGAACCCCCTGGCCCTCTCCCGCCACGAAGATGCCGGGAACGCCGGCGCGGCCGTATGCATCGCACTCCACCCGGAAATAGCGGCCGAGCTGCGAGTAGCCGATCGTGCAGCCGGCTGTGCGCGCAAGTTGCGTCTGCGGCGCAAACCAGTCGCTCAGCCCCAGCACGTCGAAGCCGAGGCTCTTTCCCCCGCCAAGGTGCAGCGTGCTCGGTCCCATCTCGACGACCTCGGTGGCGAACCGGACCTTGACGCCTCTGGTGCGGAGGAAAGCCTGCGTGCGCACAAACTCGATCAGATTGCCGATCAAACCACGGCTTTTGGCGAGAAGGCCCGTGTAGGCGATGACCGCGACGCGATCGACGACATCTGTGACACGGGCGCCTGCCCGTGCGAGATCGGCGGCTACGACATGAAGAAAGGGCCCGGCTCCCGCGATCACCACGCGGCCTTCCGGGACGACATCCTGACCCTTGAGCAAGGCCTGGAGCGCTCCGGCAGTCTTTACGCCGGCCTGTCGCAAGCCCGGGCGGGGCAGCTGTCCGTCGGAGGCGCCCGTACAGAGGAAGACCGCGTCGAACCTCTCGCGTTCGATGCGTTGCGGCCCTCGGACCACGACCTCACGAGCCGGCGACACGGAAAGGACCGGGTGGCCTGGGCGATAGCGGCCGCCGCCAAGTTCCGGCCGGCGCCGCATCGGACCAAGGGCGGCGTCCGTCATGGCGCGACCGATATTTCCTCCTGCGCGGGGCTGCTCGTCCACGAGGTCGACCGGAACTCCAGCCGCCAGCAGGACATCGGCAACCGCCAAGCCCGCCGGGCCGGTGCCCACGACGCAGGCGCGCGGCATGGTCTACCTCCCGCTTTCGCCCCAGTGCCGGACTTCAAGGACTTCAAATTGGCGACGCGCTCTTGGCCAAGCGGTGAAAGCCGGCCGCGGTCGGGCGGCTGGAAACCATTATCCGGAGAATTCCCCGATCCCCGGGAGCATCGGTCGCCGCGTTCTCTGCAGAATCGTCCTATTCGGCAGCCGCACGTTCGAGCTCGGGATGGAGGCCGGCAAGCGCTTGTCGCAGGCGCTTTGCCTCGGCATCGGTCAGCGGCAGCTGGGGCTTTCGGCACAAGCCGAGGTCGCGCCCCAACACAGCGGCAGCAGCCTTGATCGAGGGATTGTAGGCATGGTTCCAAAAGAAGAGCTGGGCGGCCACCATGCGACGCCAAAGGGCGAGGGCCTCCTTCAACCGCCCGGCGGCTACATGCTCATAGAGCTCGACGGCCTCTCGCGGCATGGCGTTGGCCGCGCCCCAGATGCAACCGACGGAGCCGGCCAGCATCCCTTGGAAGGCGATCGGATCGCCGCCGTTGAACACCTTGCCGCCGGTCGCCACCAGCTCCTGGATCCGGATCAGGCTCGCCGTACTGTCCTTGATGTATTGGATATTGTCGATTTGAAGCAGCTGACGGAAAATTTCCGGCGTGATGTCGATATTGCTGTGCTGCGGGATATTGTAGACGATGATTGGCAGATCGACGGCCCGGGCAATATGCTCATAGTGATAGCGAACGCCGTCCATCGTCGGCCCTTCGAAATAAGGCGGCAGCACCATGATCCCGGCGGCACCCATGTCCTGGGCCGCCCTCGAATTTTCGATCGTCTCGCGCGTGCTGATTGCCGACGTCTGGGCAATAACAGGGACACGCCCGCGCACCTGCTCGATGACGATGCGTGTTACATTGCGGCGCTCGTCTTCCCGCAAGTAAGCAAATTCGCCTGTTCCGCCGCAGGAGAGAATGGCATGAATGCCGGCCTCGAGCATCGCATCGGTGTGACTGCGGAGCTTACCTTCATCAACTGCACCACCGGAAGCATCGAAGGGCGTGCAGATCGGAACGCAAATTCCCTTGAAGTCCGGCATTTCGGCCTCCCTTGAGTCACAACGGCTTGCTGGCGTCGGCAGCCTAGTCACACATCGAAATCGCCTTCGCGTCAAGAATTGGCCCTCGTGCTGTAGGGGCGTTGATCCCGAGCGGGGCTATCGCTCGATTTCAACGCAGCGGTTTTTCAAGGCCGGCCCGATGGCCGAGGCGGAATCTTCGTCTAGGATGGACAGGCCGTTTGTCAGGAGCCCGGGCATGGATCCCCACACCTTCCTCTGTGTCGACGCTCACACCTGCGGCAATCCGGTTCGCGTGGTGGCCGGGGGCGGTCCGCAGCTTCCAAACGTCAGCATGGCCGAGAAGCGCCAGATCTTTCTTCAGCACCACGATTGGGTTCGGCGCGCGCTTATGTTCGAGCCGCGCGGCCACGACGTCATGTCGGGGTCAATCCTCTACCCTTCGTCGAGGGACGACTGCGATATCGGCGTCCTGTTCATCGAGGTCAGCGGATGCCTTCCGATGTGCGGACATGGCACGATTGGGACGGTCACGGTCGCGCTGGAGCAGGGCTTCGTCCAGCCGCGCACCGAGGGTCGTCTGGCGCTCGAGGTTCCGGCGGGGCGGGTCGAAGTGGAGTATCTCCGCAAAGGGCGCTTTGTCGATCAAGTCCGTCTTTTCAACATTCCGAGCTATCTGCATGCCGCTGACGTGGCGGTGAATGTACCGGGCTTCGGCGAGCTCGTTGTGGATGTTTCCTATGGCGGAAACTTCTATGCTATCGTCGAGCCGCAGAAGGCCTGGTCCGGCCTCGACGGCATGAGCCCCGGCGACATTTTGCGGCTGAGCCCTGCTGTACGCGAAGCCGTGTCGACTGCGCTGCAGCCCGTTCATCCGGAGGATGACCGCATTTTCGGTGTGAGCCACGTGATGTGGGCAGACAAGCCGAAGCATCCCGAGGCGCACGCCCGCAACGCCGTTTTCTATGGCGCCAAGGGAATAGATCGTTCGCCCTGCGGCACCGGCTCTTCAGCCCGAATGGCCCAACGGGTCGCCAAAGGTCTGCTGTCGGTCGGCGAGGAATTCGTGCACGAAAGCGTCATCGGCACTCTCTTCCACTGCCGCGTCGAAGGTACGGCGACCGTCGGCAACCATCCCGCCATCCGCCCGAGCATCGGCGGCTGGGCGCGGGTCATCGGCCACAATACGATTTTCGTCGATGAGCGCGACCCGCTGGCCTTCGGCTTCCAGCTTTCGTGATCCGACATTGCGGGCTCGATGTGGGCGCCGCGCAGGGCGACAAGGGGCGCGTGTTGACAGTCGTCGACATTAGATCGACAAATGAACGTGCTGGGCGGATCGCGTCCAACGTCCGATGCCAAGCGAGAACAGATGATCATCGACGGGCACGCCCACGTGTTCCAGCCTTTCGCCGGGGCGAGCGGACACCCCTCCCAGGCCATCCACCTGGCCTACATGCAGAAGGTCCAGACCAGAACGGTCGCCAAAGTGTTCCGCGCTCGCGACGGCCGGAACGTTGGCGGTTCCGTATTGTTCGAGGCCGGCGACAACTCGTGGGCCGGGCTCCGCGCCGTCGACTTCCGTGTCGGCACCTACGGCCAAATGGATTTTACTATCGATGGCGACGACTACCACTCGCAATACATGCCTGTCGGCATGCAGCAGATCGTGGCGCCCCCCGAATTGATGCTGGCACAAATGGCCTATGCCGGCGTGGATCATTGCGTGCTGCAGGCGGGTTGGGGCTACGGCGCGACGAACGACTACAATGCATTTGCGCAGAATCAGTACCCGGACAAATTCACCGCTCTCCTCAACGTCGATGAGGCGCGCGCCTATACAAAGGAAATGCTCGAGGAATTCGAACGCGCCCACCGGCAGCTCGGATTGAAGGGCATCTATTTCGCTCTCGATGCCTTCGCCCGCTACGGCTTCGATATCTCATTCGATGACGCGCCGATGGATGCCTTCTGGTCCGCGGTCAATGCATCGACCCTGCCCGTGTTCATCGAGGCGAATGCCATCCCCGACTACGATCGGCCGAGCTATCTCCGCAACATGCTTCGCCTCCACGGTCTGATGCGGCGCTACGCGAACGTTCGCTGGGTGCTCGTCATGGGACCGCCGGTCCAATATTTCGGCAGGTCGGGCCGCTGGGAATTTCCGGAAGAGGTCACGGCGGCATACCATCACGAGAATATGTGGCTCGAAATCATGTTCCCGATCACGTGGGGCGGCGAATGGGACTACCCCTACCCTGAGGCGCAAGAACTCATCAGGGACATGCGCGACAAGTTCGGCGCGGCAAAGCTGATCTGGGGGTCGGACATGCCCAATGTCGAACGGTTTTGCACCTACCGGCAGAGCGTCGACTATGTCCGCCGGTATTGCACGTTTCTCACGACTGGTGAGAAGGATGCAATTCTCGGCGGCAATCTCGAAGTGCTGTTCGGCATTGCCGAGCGCCAACAATCGTCCAGCGCGAGCTTTGGCCGGAACGTATGATCTACCGCTTCATGAGGTCACAGCAAGGCCATATCATCGAGGCGAAGGTCACCTGGTAGCCGCGACTGCCTTTTTGACAGTTCTGGATATCTGCCGTCGCTCCGGCGACTGACGTGGTGCCGCTCGACGCCAAGCCGGAAGTCAGCCGATGATCGTCTCGGCTCATGATCGTCTCGGCTCATGATCGCCTCGGCTCATGATCGTCTCGGCTCATGATCGCAAGGCTCGCCCCTCTGAGACGCCGGGCGCGGGCTCCGCTCAGACGGTTTCCTCGCTCAAACGATCGAGCTTTTCGGGCAGCTCTTCTTCCCCCCCGGCGGGTGCGTCCTCAGTTGGCCTTTTCTCCAAAATTGCGAGCGACTTCTCAAGAACCTCATCGAGCGCCTGCATCACGCGCGTCATTTCCTTCTGAGAGAGCTGGCCACGCATTCAGTGATCCTCCCAGCGCAATCCCCTCACTTCAATCTCAGCGATATTTCCTTTCATCAGATGAACTCGTGATACTGCATCTTATCGACCTATCGAGAGACACCCCACACGGCGACGGTTTGAGCCTCTGCCTGCCGAATTTTTGTGGGCCTCCGCCGTGAGTCTCGGCGGCGTGACAGTCGCTGGGCGGCCCATGTGATTTGTTGCGCTGAACGCGCCCTCCTGAAGGCCCGGTGCGGAC
>JAFAME010000232.1 GCA_019233695.1 Methylobacteriaceae bacterium | reverse complement strand
CAAAATAACACAACGTCCGAGGCCGCCAGCGAAGACCCGGCTCATTGGTGCAAGCGGTGTCCTAATTTGCACGGGCCGCCAGTGTCCTAGTTCCGCCAGTACCAACAGCAAATCGCGCTTGACTTTTGGAACAAAGAGTGAACATATAGGGATCATCGCAAGTCGGGAGGCTCCCATGGTCAAGGCTGCTGTCGCAAACATTCTCGAAATCGCTGCGCTCGGCACCTTCGTTGCCATGATCGCTTTTGTTGCGCGGGCGGTCGGCGGCTGAACGTCTGTGGACGGCCTGCCCTTCACGGTCGACCCGGGCGGCCGCGCGCCCCACAATGCCGCCTCCTTCCGGGAGCGAGAGCCCATGCCTGAGGCCGTCGGTTTCGTGCACCTGCACGTGCATTCCTCGTTCTCGCTGCGCGAGGGTGCGCTGCCGATCGCCAAGCTCGCCAAGCTCGCCGTCGCCGACAGGATGCCGGCCCTCGCCATCACCGACACCAACAACCTCTTCGGCGCCCTCGAATTCTCCGAAAAGCTCGCCAAAGAGGGCGTGCAGCCGATCATCGGTCTGCAGCTCACCGTCGATTTCGGCGACGGCGCGCTGCTGTGCGGCCGCCCCGGCGAACTCGCGGCCGGGCGCAGCGCCGTGGTCCTCCTGGCGGCAACCGGGGAAGGCTACGCCAACCTCATGCGCATCGCATCGGCCGCCTATCTCGAGCCGGCGGCAGGCGATGCGCCCCACGTGGACCTGAAACGACTGCGCGGGTCGGCAGCAGGCCTCATCGCGCTCACCGGCGGGCCCTCGGGCCCCCTCGACCGGGCCTATGTCGGCGATCGCGCCGAGATCGGCGAGCGTCGGCTCGACGAGCTTCTCGGCATCTTCGGCGACGAGCTCTACGTCGAGCTGCAGCGCCACGGCCTCGAGGCCGAGCGGGTTGTTGAGCCGCAGCTCATCGATCTGGCGTTCCGTCGGGGGCTGCCCATCGTTGCTGCCAACGAGGCGTTCTTCGGCACGCTGTCGGACCACGAGGCGCACGACGTTCTCCTGTGCATCGCTGAAGGCGTGGTGCTCGGCGAGCCGGACCGGCGCCAGCTCACGCCCGAGCACCGGCTGAAATCGCGCGCCGAGATGGTCGCGCTCTTTGCCGACCTGCCGGAGGCGACCGCCGCGAGCGTCGAGATCGCGCGGCGCTGCTCCTATCGCCCGCTCACCCAGAAGCCGATCCTGCCGCGCTTCACGGCGGTCGACGGCGCGGCCGTCGACGAGGTGGCGGAACTGCGGGCGCAGGCGCAGGAGGGGCTTGCCCGCCGGCTTGCCGTCCACGGCCCGGCGCACGGCGTCACGGAGACCGACTATCGCGAGCGCCTCGCCTTCGAGCTCGACGTCATCGTCAAGATGAAATTTCCGGGCTATTTCCTCATCGTCGCCGACTTCATCAAATGGGCCAAGGCGCAGGGCATTCCGGTCGGTCCGGGGCGCGGCTCGGGGGCAGGCTCGCTCGTTGCCTATGCGCTCACCATCACCGACCTCGACCCGATCCGCTTCGGCCTCCTCTTCGAGCGCTTTCTCAACCCCGAGCGCGTGTCGATGCCGGATTTCGACGTCGACTTCTGCCAGAACCGGCGCGACGAGGTGATCGACTACGTGCGCCGGCGCTACGGCGCCGACCGCGTCGCCCAGATCATCACGTTCGGCTCCTTCCTTGCCCGCGGCGTGGTGCGCAACGTCGGGCGCGTGCTGCAGATGCCGCTCGGCCAGGTCGACAAGCTCGCCAAGCTCGTGCCGCAGAACCCCGCCAACCCGGTCACCCTCGCCCAGGCGATCGAGAGCGAGCCGCGGCTCAAGGAGGTCGCCGAGGGCGATCCGCGCGTCGGGCGCATGCTCGTCATCGCCAAGTCGCTCGAGGGCCTCTATTCGAACGCTTCGACCCATGCGGCCGGCATCGTCATCGCCGACCGGCCGCTGAGCGAGCTCGTGCCACTCTATCGCGATCCGAAGTCCGACATGCCGGCGACCCAGTTCAACATGAAATGGGTCGAGCCCGCAGGCCTCGTCAAATTCGACTTTCTCGGCCTCAAGACCCTGACCGTGCTCGACACGACCGTGGCGCTGCTTTCCCGCCGCGGCGTGCGCCTCGACCTTGCCGCCATCCCGCTCGACGACCGCAAGACCTACGAAACGCTCGGGCGCGGCGAAGCGGTCGGCATATTCCAGGTGGAAAGCGCCGGCATGCGCAAGGCGCTCGTCGAGATGCGCGCCGACCGGTTCGAGGACCTGATCGCGCTGGTCGCCCTCTACCGCCCCGGGCCGATGGCCAACATTCCCGTCTATTGCGCCCGCAAGCTCGGCGAGGAGCCGGTCGAATATTTGCACCCGAAGCTCGAACCGATCCTCAGGGAGACCTTCGGCGTCATAACCTATCAGGAACAGGTGCAGCAGATCGCCCGCGACCTTGCCGGCTACAGCCTCGGCCAGGCCGACATCCTGCGCCGCGCCATGGGCAAGAAGATCAAGTCGGAAATGGACGCCCAGCGCGGACGCTTCGTCTCAGGCGCGGTCGAGCGCGGCCTTTTCAAGGCGGAGGCTGACACCATCTTCGATGCCTGCGCCAAATTCGCCGAATACGGCTTCAACAAGTCGCATTCGGCGCCCTATGCGCTCTTGACCTATCAGACCGCCTATCTGAAGGCGAACCATCCGGTCGAATTCCTCGCCGCCTCGATGACGCTCGACCGGGCGAATACCGACAAGCTTGCCGAGTTTCGCCTCGAGGCAAAGCGCCTCGGCATCGCGGTCGAGCCCCCCTCGATCAACCGCTCCGGCGCCGATTTCGACGTCGATGTCGATGCGAAGGGCGTCGGCTCGATCCGTTATGCGCTTGCCGCGATCAAGGGGGCGGGGGAGGGGCAGGTTGCAGCCATCATCACGGCGCGCGCCGACCGGCCGTTCGCCTCGCTCACCGATTTCGCCCGCCGCATCGATCCGCGCCAGGTCAACAAGAAGGTGCTCGAAAGCCTCGCGGCGGCGGGCGCCTTCGACGAGCTCGAGCCCGACCGGGCGCGCGCCTTTGCGGCGATGGAAGGCGTGCTGGCGCTCGCCGGCCGCGCCCAGGAGGAGCGGCGGGCCGGCCAGGCGGCGCTGTTCGGCGAGACCGATGCCGCAAGCGCCCTCGTCATCCCGAAAGTGCCGGCCTGGTCGGCCGCGGATCGGCTGCGGCGCGAGTTCGACGCCGTCGGCTTCTTCCTCTCGGGCCATCCGCTCGATGCCTATGCCGGCATCCTCGAACGCATGCGTGTGCGACGATGGGCGGATTTCGCGCGGGCCGTGAAACTCGGCGATTCGAGCGCCCGCCTTGCCGCAACCGTGCTCGATCGGATGGAGCGGCGGACGAAATCCGGCTCGAAGATCGGCATCATCACTCTCTCCGACCCCTCCGGACAATATGAAGCGATCCTCTTCCAGGAAGGTCTCAATCAATATCGCGATCTCCTGGAAAAGGGTGCGGCGGTGCTGGTCACGCTGCAGGCGGCCGTCGAGGGCGAGGACGTGCGTGCCCGCATCACCAGCGTCGAGGCCCTGGATCACGCCGCCCAGCGCGTCCAGAAAGGCTTGCGCATCTTCCTGCGCAACGAGGCGCCGCTGCCCTCGATCGGCGAGCGCCTGAAGCAGCAGGGCGAGGGCGAGATCTCGCTCGTCCTGATGCTCGAGGCGGGGAAAAGCGAGGTCGAGGTCAAGCTCCCCGGCCGCTATCAGGTGAGCCCGCAGGTTGCCGGCGCGCTGAAGGCGATCCCCGGCATCGTGGCCGTCGAGCATGTTTGATCACGATCGGCGATGGCGAAGGGCCGCTTCGCCGCGATCTACGATCCGGCACAATCAAGACACGGACTTGCCACGCAGACCACCAGCGGGCGCTTTTTTCCGTCGGGAACCATCGGGCGGCCGTTGCATTGGGCAGTCAGCGGGGCGAGGCCGGCCGCCGCGGGTTTGCGGCGCGTCCTCCGGCTGCCGCCCTCAATGAGCAGGAAAGGAGGATGATCATGGCATTCGGCAGTCTTGCGCCCTGGACGACCGGCCGGGGCGTCCCGATGCGCCGCGACGACCCGTTCTTCTCGCTGCAACGCGAAATGAACCGGCTGTTCGATGATTTCATGCGTGGCTTCGGCGACGGCGCGCCGGCCGCCTTCGACGGCGGCTTCGGACCGAGCGTCGAGGTCTCAGAGACGGACAAGGACGTCAAGGTGACGGCCGAACTCCCCGGCCTCGACGAGAAGGATGTCGAGGTGATGCTCGCCGACAACGTCCTCACGCTGCGCGGCGAGAAGAAGAGCGAGACCGAGGACAAGAACCGGCACATGAGCGAGCGTTTCTATGGCCGGTTCGAGCGGCGCATTCCTCTCCCCGTCGAGGTCGACCAGGACAAGGTCGCCGCGAGTTTCAAGAACGGGGTGTTGAGTATCATGATGCCGAAGTCGGCGAAGGCGCAGCAGAAGGCGAAGAAGATCCAGATCACGGCGCACTGAACTTCAGCTGACGAAACCTGCCGCAGCCGGCGAGCCTTTTGGCTCGCCGGCCTCGTTTTGTTTCGGGTGAACGCTTCGTTTCATTCAGCCGCGACGACGCTCTCGCCGTAGCAGCATTTCTTGTATTTGCGCCCGAAGCCGCAGGGGCAGGGATCGTTGCGGCCGATCTTGCCGCTCCGCGCGGGTCGCGTCGGCCTCTCGAACGCCCATGGGCCGCTTGAGTGTAAGGCCCGTGGCGGTGTTCGCCAGGGCGCATCGGCGAACTCCACAGCTTTGCGTCGGGCCCCCAGGATGCGGCACGCGAGCCCAATGCGCGCTCGGCCGAAACTGCGATCGTTCGGGTGGTGGCGCGTAACGCATCGCGAGGCTTGCTTATCGGGCCCGGCCTCCCTATAAGGCGCCCATTCCACACGCGGGCATTTGCGGCGCTGCCTCAAGCGCCGCTCCGGTGGCCGGGCCGACGTCCGGTCCATG
>JAFAME010000228.1 GCA_019233695.1 Methylobacteriaceae bacterium | reverse complement strand
CGCTGCCCTCTACGCTTGGCGGATCATCGAGGATCGCACCGCTAAAGGATTGCCGGCCCTCGCCCGCACCCTTCATCTGAAGTTGACCGGCGCGATGCTGTTCGTGCTGATCCTTGACGGCGCCGGGTACCTGATCGCCGTCGGCACTGTCTCAAGCGAACACGCTGCATTGATTGCGGCACTCGAAGACATTTTCGTCGCCGTTGCCTTTCTCAGCATCAGCGTCGGCCTCGTTCTGCCGGGCATGATCACGCATTCCGCCACCGAGGTCAGCAAGGCGGCCAAGCGGCTCACCTCGGGAACGCTGCGCGACTTCTCGCAAGCCATGGCGGCGCTCGGCCGAGGCGATCTCGAATCCGCCCATGCCTCGGTAAACGTCACACCTGTCGTGGTGCGCTCCGGCGACGAACTCGGCGAGATGGCGGTGAGCTTCAACGTTCTTCAGGCGGAAGTGAAAGAGGCTGCGCTCGGCCTCACGGAGGCGCGCGAGGGATTGTACGCGGCACGCCAGCAGCTGACTGCGGCCTACGAAGAAATGGCGCATCTTGCGCTCCACGACACGTTGACGGACCTCCCCAACCGGGCCGCCTTCACGCAGAGACTTGCGGAGACTTTCGTTGCGGCCGAGACTTTTGCCGTCCTGTGCATCGATCTCGACAATTTCAAAGAAGCCAACGACGTCTTCGGGCATGCTCTCGGCGACGAACTTCTATGTGCGGTGGCACGACGACTACGAACCGCCGCCGGCGATGCTTTCGTCGCGCGCATTGGAGGCGACGAATTCACGGTCATCTCGGAAACGGATGAGCAGACGACCATCGTGGACGCTCTCGCTCACCGCCTGCTGGCCGCCGTCGCCGATCCCTTCGAAGTCCAGGGGCAGAGCATTCGCGTCGGCCTCAGCATCGGCATTGCCGTCTACCCGCGCGACGGCGCCGATGCGATCGCCCTCCTCGCCAATGCCGACGCGGCACTCTACCGGGCCAAGACCGAGGGACGGCTCGTGGCACGCTTCTTCGAGCCCGATATGGACCGGCGTCTCAGGGAACGGCTGTCGCTCCAGCACGATCTCGGCTCGGCCATCGCGCGCAACGAGCTTGCCCTCTACTACCAGCCGCAAGCCAGGATCGGTGGAGGGGTGTTCGGCTTCGAGGCGTTGATCCGCTGGCGTCATCCCCAGCGTGGCCTTGTGCCGCCTACCACCTTCATTCCGCTTGCCGAACAGAACGGCTTCATCGTCGAGATCGGTGAATGGGTGCTGCGCCACGCCTGCAGCGAGGCCGCCTCCTGGCCGGTGCCGCTGCAGATCGCCCTCAATCTCTCTCCCGTTCAGTTCCGCCACGGCGACCTCGCCAAGCTCGTCCATTCGATCCTCTTCGAGACCGGCCTGACCCCGTCCCGCCTGGAGCTGGAAATCACCGAGGGCGTTCTGATCAACGATCCGCCGCGGGTCCTGGCAATTCTTCGCCGCCTGAAGTCGCTCGGCGTCAGGATCGCCATGGACGATTTCGGCACCGGCTACGCCTCACTCTCCTCCTTGCAGTCGTTTCCGTTCGACAAGATCAAGATCGATCGGACGTTCATTTCCGGGGTCGAGTCCAATGATCAATCCGCGGCGATCGTGCGGGCCGTTGTCGGGCTCGGCAATGCGCTGAACATACCGGTCATCGCGGAGGGAGTGGAAACCGACGCCCAACGCGCATTCCTGCAGCGCGTGGGTTGCGAGGAGATACAGGGCTATCTCATCGGCCGACCGGGTCTCATCGAGGGCTACGCCGAACTTACCAGCCACGCTGACGCGAGTGAGCGTGTCGTGGCGGCGAGCTGACCCTTCCGCCGTAGGGCGCGACCTCCGTTCTCCCGACGTCGGCAGAGCTGTCCGGGGATCGGCTTGCGTGACGAAGGGGCACTCAGCCGATGCAATCCTCTTTCGTCATGGCCGGGCTTGTCCTGCACGAGGCCGGGCATGACGCGTGCCGGCCTCATCCGACCGCTCCGCGGCCACCTTTCCCCTCGGAGAACGGCGCGCCCGCCGTCCGGCTCAAGCCGCCCGGGCCGTGAGCGGCAGGGCAAACCACGAGCGCCACGAACGCTTCGCCTGCGGACTGCGGATTGCCAAGGCCACGTCCGCGGCCTCCGCAATGCGCTCGTCCGACTGCTCGCTCGCCGTCTCGGCCAAGGGCTTGGTGGCGCGCAGATCCGGAATCGCGTTGGTGAGCCGGGACGCCTGATCGCGCCACTCGTCGCGCGACTGCTTGACCTCGGCGAGCAGGTCCTTAAGCCCGCGGATCTCGACTTCGAGGGCTGCAAGTTTCGTGGCAAGTTCGGCCGCAGCCGCTCCGTTTGCCGATCCGTCCTGGCCCACTGCGCCGCCGGCGGAATGTTCCGTCTTTGGCTTTGGCGGATAGACGCGGAACAATTCGGCGGGATCGATATCGTATCCGCCGTCATGGTTTCGCGGCGCCGACAGGCGGCCAGACTGGATCGCCCGCAATATCGTGCTCTTGCTGGTGCCGGCTTCTTGCGCTGCTTCGCGAAGGCTTAGGACCGTCATTGCGTCGTGTCTCCTGGCATCGGTGCAGGCAACGGTGCGCTCGAAAGCTTAACCGCCGGTAAACGCAATGGGTGAAGTTTTCACAACCGCCATTGATAAGTCTCACTTTTGTCCTTGGAGGTCACAGCAAGTGGACGCATGAGGCCTGGCAGCTCGCGCTGAAAAAACCGCCGCTGATGAACTGCGGCGGACTGACGCAAGCGATACTCCACCCTCGGCCGATCGGCTATGGTAACGGCTTGTCATATGCGCGCGCCTCTCTCGCTTCTTACGGTCTGCGGCCTTGACGAGCTCGACTATCACAGCGGGAAAGGCGTCACGCACGTCCTCTCGATTCTCGATCCCGAATGGCCCGAACCGGACGTATTCTGGGCCTTTGATCCGCACGATCGGATCACGCTGCATTTTCATGACGCCATCGAGCCGGCCCCCGGTATAATCCTGCCGCGGGTCGAAGACGTCATGGCGATTCTGGACTTCGGCCAGACTGTCGTCGGCGACCCCGATCATCTCCTCGTCCACTGCCACGCCGGCGTCTCGCGCTCGACGGCAGCGATGGCGATGATCCTGGCGCAGACCGACCCGAACCGGGCGGAGGACGATATCTTGGCGCACGTGACGCGCATCCGGCCGCAGGCATGGCCCAATTCGCGGATGGTCGCCTTTGCCGACGAATTGCTCGGGCGCAATGGGCGGCTTCTGGAGGCAGTCGCCAAGGTCTATGCGCAGCGGCTGACGGTCATCCCTGATTGGGCCGGTCTCATGACGCGTTGCGGCCGCGGGCGCGAGGTCGAGATGGCGCGCGGGCTTGCGCCATCAAAGGCCGGCTGACGGTCCCGTCGCGATTTCGCTACGCTCGGATCCCGGCTACTGGCTGCTGCCGGCTGCTCGCTTCAGAGCGTGGATCTCAGTGACGTTGGCGAGGGCGGAGAACTTCGGTTCTCGCTCCTCCGGCTGCCACTGCCAGATACGCATCGGCTCGGCGATATTCTTGAGCTTCCTGTGGCCGCAGTCCTCGAAAAAGGTCGGGCTTTTGCCGCGCACCAATTGGTGCACGTAGTCCGACAGCGCCACGCTGCCTGGCGCAGCCATTTCCTGAACCCGCACGGCAAGCGCCACGCATTCACCCAGGCGGTCGCAGCGACTGACGACGACATCACCGATCGCGATGCCGACACGAAATTCGATGCGACCGGCCGGCAGCTTCGTACCGCCGTTCCTGCGCAGGTCATGCTGAAACGCTACCGCCCACTCGGTCGCCTCGACAGCGCTTTCGAACTCGATCAGGCCGCCATCGCCAAGCATCTTGAACAACTTGCCGCGGTATCGCCCGAGGCTGGCGATCGTGTGGCTGAAGATCGCGTCGAGGGCGGCGAGCGTTCGCGGTTCGTCATGCTGTACGAAGCGGCTGAAATCGACGAAGTCGAAAGACACGATGGCGGCCAAGCGCCGCTCCGGGTATCGCGTCGGCAGCCGCGTCCATCGTCGCACGCCGGCGCCCAGGCGGCCCAGAAGACGCGCCGCGTCCTTGAAATGCCTATTGGTCCGAACGACGGACCAATACAGAAGCCTTGCCGCGCCAATGCCACCGGCCGCGGATGAGTCTGGCCATGGCCCAGTAATTCCCCCCATCATCGGCACTCCGCTGCTTAACGGTTGTCACAGTTTACCCTCTCGATCCGATCCGCACGCGGGTTGCATTAGAATGCATCCCGCGGCGCGCCTCGGAGATCAAGCCGTACTGGCAGTGCGACGTGATATTCTTGTTTGATCAACCGGACGACTTGCCCCGCAAGGCATGTCCAACACTCAGGACGCAGCCTTGCCGTCAGCCGGCAGAGCAGTGGCACGGAAATTTTTCTTTTAGAGATGCCTCCATCGCATTTTTTCATGCGCAGCTTGTTGACCTTTTTGCTGCACACGATTGATCAATTGCGACATCACCCCAGCGACGCCAACGGCAGAGAGGCTTCGCCTGACCACCAGTTTTAGGAGATATCCGGCCGCTACCCTCGGTTTCGCCACAGGCACCGATAGCCGACGAAGCACTGCGGGCTGTCCGCGGCACGCACCCACGCAGGGATCAGGACCTGGGTATTGGAACAGAAGCCGCCGCTCGCCACAAAGCGGTCGTAGATGTCGGGTCCCGTGCCAAGCACGACACTGCCGCGCGACCGGATCAGGGCCGATGCCTGTGCACATGTCATCTGCAAGGTATCGGGCCGCACTTGGGCGTGGCCCAGCGATGCGTCGAGGACCGCGATCAGGATCGCGATCGAGCGCGGCACGCTCATGCTCCGCAGCCGGCAGGTGACCACCGTGGTCCGGATGAAGCCGAGCGAAGTCCGGGGTTGCCGGGGCTCGGCAAGGGCAGGCGCCCGGAACTTAAGCCGGTGGCGGTCGTTTCGCAGAGGCGGCGTCCGAGGCGACATGGAGGATCTCATGTCCGAGGAGGTCGACCGAGACCCATCCGATTTCAAGGGTAGGCTGCAGGCCATTGAACGAGCTCATGGCCAACGCTTGTGCCACCCGTCTTACAACACCGGTTGAGCCGGTCTCATTCCTTCCCCACCCATTTTGGCGCCCCGCCATCGCACTGACGGCGCGGGAAGTAGCGCATAGTGGAAAATTCGGACGTTTCCTTGAGCGCGGCTATTTCCCCTTCGGTTGGACTGGCACGTAGGTGGTATACTGCTTGTCGTTGCCGTCTTTCTAATCGACCCATTCATACTATTCGTAAAAATATAGCTGACCGCACTCGCGGCACTTGAACAGTGAACGCGCCAGATGGCTGTTGTCCTTGTCGCACTCGACTTCGCCGAAGCAAGCTTTGCGACCGGGATGCTCCCACAGAACGCACTGGGTCGGCCGCCGCAGCTCAACGATCTTGGTCGATTCTTTCCTGGCCATGCTATGTTTTCCCCCTTCGGGAGGGGTCACGAAGCTCGACGTCCATGCTGTAGCCCTAAAGGGGACAACTGCCACGATGGGTTTTTGGCCGCCGACATCCC
>JAFAME010000447.1 GCA_019233695.1 Methylobacteriaceae bacterium | reverse complement strand
GTTCGCCACAAGTTGGTCATGTCGGCCGGCCGCAAGGCTTCGGTCAAAAAACGGGCTCGGCAACGAAGCGATGGGGCCACGTCGCCGATCTCGACCACGGCATCCCGGCTGGTGCCGAGCCGCGGCAGCAGCCGGCTCAGAGCTGACTGCGGATGGCCGGCCGCACCATCTCCCCCGACCAGCCTCCACGACGCCTCATCGAGCGACTTGTCGAGCCCCGGCAGAACCACCGCGCCGTGCCGGGCGTGGGCAATCGCGGCCATCAATTCGGCCGTGGCGGGATGGGTGCCCGTCGACCCGGCCGCGATCACCGGCCCGCTATCGGAATTGGAGCGCAGCCGCGCGGCTTCCGACTCGACCAGACGAATTTGGCGCGTCGCACGGTCGACGAGGCCGCGCTCTGCGAGAATTGCCGGCCACGAGCGGATGGCGATGGTGAGAAAATCGAGCGTGATCCGCCAGTAGTCGTCGAACGCGCCGACGCCAAGCGGCGCGAGCGCGCCCCAGTCGATCCTTTCGATGGCAAGTTCGTCGATGAGGTCGCCGAGGTCACCGGCAAGCTGCCACGCGTCGGCGGGTGCAGTTGCAACGAGCAGGGCCTCCTCGGGGTCGAGCCGGCGCCTCCCGTCCGCACCGACCGACAGAATCGCGAAACGCACGGCCCGACCCCATTCGAGCACGAGGCGCGTCAAGATCATTCGTCGCGCCACGTCGCCGATGGCTGGCGGCAGATCGGGATCAAGCGCGTTGCCTGGCTCGTCGGCATGGAACAGATGGCTTGCCTCAACCGCGTCGAGCTGGCCGAGCGGAACGATGTGCGGCAGAAGCACCGAGCCTCCCGGCAACCGCGTCGCCAGGGTCTCGGCAAATGCCCCGGCCGCCCGGCGCGTCGGCAGATAGATTGTGGCCTTGGCAAGCTCGAAGGGCGCGCTCGCACGCGAGATGCCCTCGACAAGATCCCCGGCGAGAAGGGCATCGGCCAGGGTCGGCAGGAAATGCGCGCCGGGGCTGATCGAAAAAACATGTGGGCCTGGCATCGTACGGCCTTCGTTTCCCCTTCCGAAGATCAGCGGGCGAAGCTCTTTACTCCAAGTTGGATGCAAGGGCACGGGCAGGATGTGCCCGTGGCCGCGGACAACCGGCATCGCTGCGGCGGCGGATAGTTCGCTGTTTCTCGCAAGCCCGCCGTTTCGATAGTCGTGTAAATCCATGATCATGTAAACGAATACTTCACCACGTAGATGAACTGTAATAATTCCTTAAGCCTCATGTAGTTACCTAGATAAGGGGGCGTGTCTACTCTAACAGAGCCGCCTGGACGTGACGGACAGGGTCCAACTATCTGCGCAACATCTGTGCGTGATCGTCGCCGCAATCCTCGGCATCGGTCTATGCACGATCGTTGCCGGATTGGTGCCGTCCTGGTGCAATCAGACCGCGCCGAGCTTTCGTGAGCTGTTCGTCTTCATTCAACTCGCCAGCGTGGCGATGGGACTTGCCGGAATAACCGTCGGAATATCGGTTCACGGCGTGCACAAGCGCGCGGCTGCATTGCGGCGGGCAGAACTTGCCTTTCGAGAGAATGCGCGCCTCGATTCGCTGACGAAGACCCTGAACCGGTCGAGCTTTCTGGAAGTGCATGAGGAGCAGGTGCGGCTCGCGCAACAGGGCGAGCCGATGGCCCTGTTCGTTCTCGATCTCGACCGCTTCAAGGAAGCCAACGACACACACGGCCACGCGATGGGCGATGCGGTCCTGCGCCATATCGGCAGCGTGCTGCAGTGGGAGCTTGACGGTGCCATCATCGGTCGCCTGGGCGGCGACGAGTTCGCCTTCATCCTCCCCGGACTGGGCTCGAAATCGATTTGCGAGAAGATCGGCAAGCGGGTCTTGCGCACGCTGCAGCGGCCCGTGCGTCTGGGCTCGGTTCTCGTCGAAACCAACGCCAGCATCGGGGTTGCCTGGTCGCCCGAACATGGCAGCGATGCCGACGAGTTGATGCGCTTTGCCGACCTTGCCCTCTATGCGGCCAAGGCCAACGGCCGCGGCTCGGTGAGATGTTTCGACCGCGACCTCGCGGCACGCCAGCAGCGTCGGCTGACGATCGAGCGCGCCCTTGCCGAGGAGCTGCGTGCCGGCGGCCGTCAGCTGCAGGTCAACTATCAGCCGATCATCTCCGAGGGCGGCGCTGCGATCCACGGCGTCGAGGCGCTGCTGCGCTGGCGGCATCCGGAGCACGGGTTCATCGCGCCGTCAGAGTTCATTCCGATTGCCGAGGACATCGGTCTGATCGACAAGCTCGGGCAATTGGTGTTCGACCGGGCATTGAGCGAGGCCCAATCGTGGCCGCAATTGACGTTGAACGTCAACGTCTCGCCAGCTCAACTGCGAACCAAGGGCTTTGCCGCCGATCTCTGCGACAGGATCGCCGCCGCCGGCTTCGACCCTCGCCGATTGTTCCTGGAGATCACCGAGGGAGTGCTTCTCGAAAGCGGCGAGGATCAGCTTTCCCAGATCAACCACCTGCGCAGCATCGGCGTGAAGTTCTCGCTCGACGACTTCGGTTCCGGCTATTCAAGCTTGGCCTACCTCAGACGCTTCCCGCTCGATCAGATCAAGATCGACCGCAGCTACATTCTGACGCTGCCCTCCGATCCGCGCAGCGGCGTGCTGGTCAGCGCGATCTGCGAGCTCGGCAGGGGTTTGAATCTGAACATCGTGGCAGAAGGGGTCGAAACCGAGGAGCATCTGATGCTGGTCAAGGCGGCCGGATGCACCAACTTCCAGGGCTATCATTTCGCCCAGCCGATGCCCGCTGACCGGCTGCGCGACTATCTTGCCGGCCGGACGCGTCCGTCCGACCGGCCCCGGCTGCAGAGCGTGGCATAGTCCCGCCCGAGCCTTGTGACGGCACCTTCCGCCGAATCGCTCAAAGAAGCGAACGGTCGATGGCCCGATCGGCCGCCACGATCGCATCCGGCGTGCCGACATGCAGCCATATGCCGTCGAGCCGCATGCCGAACAGTCGACCGCGCTCGGCCGCGGCAAAGAAAAACGGCGCGAGCTTGAAGATCTCGGCGCTGACCCCGGCAAAGAGCTCGGGCTTCAGGATGCCCACGCCGGCGTAGACGAAGGGCGCGACGAGGCGCTCGTCACGCTTGGCGAGCCTGCCGTCCGCGTCCATGGAGAAATCGCCCGGCCAGTCGACGCCCACGCTCGTTGCCGTGTCGGCAACGAGAAGCAGCACGTCCATTCTCTCGGGATCCCAGGCCGCCGTGAAGCGACGCAGATTGGAGCGCGGCCCTTCAAGCCACAGCGCGTCGGTGTTGCAGATGAAGAACGGCTTGCGCCCGAGCTCCGGCAGGGCCTTCCTGATACCGCCCCCCTGGTCGAGCAGCTTCGAGCGCTCATCGGAGATGACGATGCGCGGGCGGCGACGCGGCGTCAGATGCGCTTCGATCTGGTCGGCCAGATGGTGCACGTTGACCACGGCCTTCCTGACGCCGGCATCGGCGCAGCGGTCGAGCATGTGGTCGATGAGGGTCTTGCCGGCGACGCGAACGAGCGGCTTCGGCAGCTTCTCGGTGAGCGGACGCATTCGCCTGCCCAGGCCCGCGGCAAAAACCATCGCAGTCTCGGGCCTGGTGGTTCGCGACATGGAATTGGCGTCGATACCCCGTCTCGCTCACGCCGGCGGGGCGGCAGCCTCCGGCACGACGGCCTGAGGCACGTTGCTCTCGTACCAGACCTTGAGCTCCGACAGAATCGGGTGCCCAAGTCCCTTGGCGAGATAGCACCCGACGCGCGGGAGATGCGCGAGGTACTGAGGTTTGCGGTCGCGTCGGTCAAGCCGTGTGAAGAGACCCAGGATCTTGGTGGCACGCTGCGCCCCGGCGATGGCGTAAGCCCGGGCAAAGGCGGCCATGTCGAAATCGGCATCGCCGCGGCGGCGCAGCTGGGCATATTGCCCGAGAAGCCGCAGTTCGAGCGCATCGGGGACCGTCACGCGTGCATCCTGCAGGAGGGCAGCCAGATCGTAGGCCGGCGATCCCATGACGCAGTCCTGGAAATCGATGAGTCCGACCCGGGCAAGGCCTTGGCGCCCGGCAAGCCAGATGAGGTTCGGCGAATGGTAGTCACGCAGCGTCCAAGTCGGTGTGGGCGTCGCAGCGGCAAGCTCGCCGATGGCAGCCTTCCAAAGCCCGGCGAAGGCAGAGCGTGTCGAGGCCGCGAGCGCGAGCCGCCCGATATGCGGGGCGTACCATTCGAGCAGAAGCTCGACCTCGATCAGCATTGCATCGAGATCGTAGGGCGGAATCTTGTAGCTGCCGTCGGAGCCGAGCGGCAGGGTGTCAGGCAGCGAGAGCCCGTGCAGGCGGGCGAGCAACGCGACGGCCTCGGCGTACCGTTCGGCGATCGGGCCCTCTGCATCGACGAAGGGCTCGCTGCCAAGATCTTCGAGAAGGGCGAGCCCGGCATTGCGGTCACAGGCCAGGATCTCGGGGGCCGACAAGCCCCGCTCACGCAGTGCCCGGTCGACCGCCAGGAACGCATCGATATTGCGCGACAGACGGGCGATGACCCCATAGGGCTTGCCGTAGCGCACCGCCGGACCGCTGGGAGCCGGCGGGGAGAACATCAGAACCGCGGAGCGGCCGTCGGGCCGGATCAGCCTCTCGTAGAGGCGAGACGATGCATCGCCAAACAGATGGGTGCGCTGCGCATCCTCCCACCCTGCCGCCAGCATCAGGTCGTGAATTGCCCTGGCGCGGGCAAGCCGCGGCCCGAAAGCGCCGTAGCCCTTCAGCACCACGTTGCGATGAACGGCGCCTTTTGCCGAATCCACATAGAACGAGATGTCGAGGCGGTCGGCGAGCAAGAGCTCGCCGGCCCGCTCGGCCCATTCGACGAGGACGAGAGCGTTCTCTCCCGCCTCCTCCCAGCCGAGTTCGGCAAGCTCGTTCGGCTTCTCGATGCGGTAAAGGTCGACATGGACGACCTGAAAGGCCGGTCCATCATAGGACTGCATGAGCGTGAAGGTCGGACTCGGCACCTCGAGATCCGGCTCGCCGGCAATGTGCCGGATCAGGGCGCGCGCAAAGGTCGTCTTGCCGGCCCCGAGGTCGCCGGAGAGCGTGACGAGGTCTCCCGCGCCGACCATGGCTGCGACCTCGACGGCGAGGCGCTCGGTCGCCGCCTCGTCGGGGAGCGACAGACGCCAACCGTCCTCGCCGGCCTCGAGGGCAGAGGACGCGTCACGCGTCGAACTGTAGGCCATGGCGCCTGAGCGTCTCCTCGATCTGTTCGCGCGAATGGGCCTGCGGTGCCGGGAAGACGCACGTCACGGTGGTGCCCTCGCCGGGCGCGGAATTGATGAGGACCTTGCCGCCGTGCAGCTCAACGAAGGACCGCACGATCGACAGGCCGAGGCCCGCGCCGGTGTGGCTCGAGCCGCTGGTGTTGCTTTCGAACCGATCGAACACCTTGTCAATGATCTCGGGCGGGATGCCGCGGCCCTGGTCGATGACCTTGAAGACCACCTCCCCATTGCGGCGCAAGGCGGCAAGCGTAATCGTCTGTCCGGGGTCGGAAAAGCCGATCGCGTTCGACAACAGGTTGAACAGGATCTGCAGCACCCTGGTCCGATCGGCAATGAAGCTGCCGATCCCGTCCATGATGACGGTGTTGAGCTTCAGCGCGGATTCCTCGAACCGGTCGCCCAGCCCCTCTGCCGCCTCGCCGATCGTTTTGGCGATATCTACATCGCTCAGCGTCAATTCCATGGCGCCGGCATCGATCGTAGCCAAGTCCAGGATGTTGTTGATGATGGCGAGCAGGGCGGTCGATGATTTCTTGATATAGCCGACGTATTCGAGCTGCCTGGCGTTCAGCGGGCCGACGGCGGAATCGGTCAGAAACTCGATGAAGCCGATGATGTTCGTGAGTGGCGTGCGCAGCTCGTAGGAGACATGCTTGACGAAATCGTCGCGCAGCCGCTCGGCCTCTATGAGGGCCTGGTTGCGATCGGTCAGCGCGCGCTCGATATTGGCGCTGTCGGTCACGTTGGCGAAGGTGAGCAGGGTGGCGCCATCGGGAAGCGGCGCGGCGGCGAAATCGATCACGGCGCCGTCGCGGCGATGGAACCGCCGCTCAAGGCCGGCCCGCTCTTCATGCAGTCCCGAGACGACGGAACGGACCTCGCTCCATGCCTCCATGTTCGGATAGAGATCGGCGCATCGGCGTGCAACCTCCTCGACATGGGGCGCGGGATCCGTCTTCAGATCGGCGCCGTCGAGGTGCCAGAGGTCCGTGAAGGCGGGATTGAACAGCTTGAGGCGGCCGTCGCTCCCGAACACCGCAACGCCCTCCTTCAAGGCGTCGAGCGTTTCGGTCTGCGTGCGGTAGAGCGCGTTGTACTCGGACTTGAGATTGAACCGCTCGGTCACGTCATCGAACAGATAGGTGACACCACCCTGCGGGTTCGGACTGATCACCGTGCGCACCGCGCGACGGTCAGGCAGATGCCAGACCTGCTCGATCGGCTCGACCGCCTGATAGGCCGCCATGAGACCGGCCTTCCAGCTGCGGAAATCCGCCTGTTCGGGCAATCGATGCTGGACGCGCAGCGTATCGAGAATTTCCCCGTCGGTGGGCTTTTGGCTGAGAAAGCCTTGCTCGAGCGACCAGATCTGGCGGTAGGCCGAATTGTGGAAGACAAGGCGCTTGTAGCGATCGAAGATGGCGACGGCGGTGGGCAGCCGGTCGAGCGTGGCACGATGCGATTCGATCTGACGTTCGAGGTCGCCGCGCGCTGCCTCGAGCTCGGAAAGATCGTTGCCGATGCCCACTGAGCCGACCTGGGCCGGCACGTCGACGATGGAAAGCACGTGCCGCTCGCCCGAGACGACCGCGCCGACCCGCGAACGCCAGATCTGGTTGTTGCGCCGGGCGGCCTCGGCCGCATCGCGGGCCTGCCGGTCGAGCAGCTCGATCGCGCGCAATACGGCATCGCGGCTGTCCTTGGCATCAACTGCGCGAGCGTAGGCGGCGTTGACCCAGGTCAGCCTGTCATTGGCATCGCGCAGCCAGACCGGATCGGGGATGGCATCGAGCATCGTGCGCAGGGCATCGTCGGCGGCAAGAACCTGGCCATGCCGCTCGCGCAGGCGCATCAACTCGAGCCGGTCGCCCGACACATCGCGAATGCGCAGCACGGCGCGCCCGCCGACGGCGCGGCCCTCGGCTTCGAGATGACGTCCGCCGAGGCTCGCCAGCGCCATCCGGAAGGCTTCGCCACGGCTGCGCAGCCGCTCGACGCAGCGTTCCATCTCCTGGGCTGCCGCCGGCGCCAGCCACGATCCGAACCCCAGCACGCGGCGCGGGATCGGGGCATCCATCACGAGCGTCAGATCGCCCTCGATGTCGGGCTCGCCCGAGGGCGCCCCCCAGGCGACAAGGATCTGCGGTTCGGTCGAAAGGAACAATTGCGCCCGATCGAGGCGCGCCCGCAACTCGGTGACTTCCGCCGACAACGCGTGTTCCCGTCTGATCCAGCGGTTACGCCCGGTCAGGTGCAGGAGCGCCGTAATCGTCGACAGCAATACGAGGCCCAGGAAAACCGAGACGCCGATGAAATCTTCCTGCTGCTGGAGTGCCTCGGGCGAGAAAGCGGCAAAGCCGGCGGCGGCGGCGCTCTGCGGTATCAATGTTGAGAAACCGGCGATCAGGCCGGCTCGCCGGCGGCCGCGGCGGGCTTCCTTCCCTGTGGACGCCCAAGCATAGGGAGACCCCGCGCATGCGCGGCCGTGGCGCAAGCCCATGCACCCTTCCTTCGCTCCTCGAAACCGCACGATCGAGCCGCGCCGCGGCCGTTCGCCGGCAGTGGATCGGGCACCTCCGCCAAGAGCGCCCGAATCACCGCATCGTAGCTCTATGCGGACTCGGCTAGGAAGGGGTTAACGGAATCAAAACGCACTCAGCACGCATTCGCGCCGCAGTGTTCCACAACGAGACACGTGCCGAGGACCACGCCAGATCAATATCGGTAGTGATCCGACTTGTAGGGCCCGCCTTCCGGGACGCCGATGTAGGCTGCCTGCTCGGGGCGAAGCCGCGTGAGCTTGGCGCCGACCTTGGCGAGATGCAGCATCGCCACCTTCTCGTCGAGGTGCTTGGGCAGTGTGTAGACCTGCTTCTCGTATTTGCCGGGATTGGCGAAGAGCTCAATCTGCGCCAGCGTCTGGTTGGTGAACGACGCAGACATGACGAACGAGGGATGTCCCATCGCGTTGCCCAGATTGACGAGCCGCCCTTCGGACAGGAGGATGATGCGCTTGCCGTCGGCGAACTCGACTTCATCGACCTGCGGCTTGACATTGTGCCATCTGAGATTGCGCAGGTGCGAAACCTGGATCTCGTTGTCGAAATGGCCGATGTTGCAGACGATGGCGCGGTCCTTCATCGCCCGCATGTGGTCGAGCGTGATGACGTCCTTGTTGCCGGTGGCGCTGACGAAGATGTCAGCGCGGGACGCGGCGTCTTCCATGGTCGTCACCTCGTAGCCGTCCATCGCCGCCTGCAGGGCGCAGATCGGGTCGATCTCCGCGACCATCACGCGGCAGCCGGCCTGGCGCAGCGATGCGGCCGAGCCTTTGCCGACGTCGCCGAATCCAGCCACCATGGCGACCTTGCCGGCCATCATCACGTCGGTGCCGCGCCGAATGCCGTCGACCAGGGATTCGCGGCATCCATAGAGGTTGTCGAACTTCGATTTCGTCACCGAATCGTTGACGTTGAAGGCCGGGAAGAGAAGGCGCCCTTCCTTCTGCATCACGTAGAGGCGATGGACGCCGGTCGTGGTCTCTTCCGAGACGCCGCGGATGTTCTCGGCGAGCTTGCCGAACCAGCCGGGCTTTTCAGCCAACGTTCGCTTGATCAGCCCGAAAAGGATTTCCTCTTCATCCGAACTGGCCTTGCTGAGAAAGGCCGTGTCGCCCGCCTCGGCCCGAACGCCGAGATGCACGAGGAGCGTCGCGTCGCCGCCGTCGTCGAGGATCATGTTCGGCGTGCCGCCGTCGTGCCATTCGAGGATTTTTCGCGTGTAGAGCCAATAGTCTTCAAGGCTCTCGCCCTTGACGGCAAAGACCGGCGTGCCGCCGGCCGCAATGGCGGCCGCCGCGTGGTTTTGGGTCGAATAGATGTTGCAGGAGGCCCAGCGAATATCGGCGCCCAGGATTTTCAAGGTCTCGATCAGCACCGCCGTCTGGATGGTCATGTGCAAGGAGCCTGCGATGCGCGCTCCCTTCAGCGGCTGCCTTTCCCCGAACTCGGCGCGAACGGCCATCAGGCCCGGCATTTCGGTCTCGGCGATGGCGATTTCCTTGCGGCCCCAATCGGCGAGGCCGATGTCGGCGATGGCGAAGTCAAGCGGTTTGGTCATGGGTCACTCGGCTCTCCGGGAAGACGCGCGACCTATATCACGAGCGGGATAGAAGGCAATAAAGATATATAGAAGTCTTTATATGAGGCAGCGGCTAGGTCAGCCTCGGATCAAGCGGCCGGTTTGCCCGCGAGAAAGCACCGGAACAGGCTAATGTCCTCGGCGAGTGCCGCTGGTGGAGGGAGGTCGCTATGCAGTTCTATCTCTGTCAAGGCAACTACACTCAGGACGCCATCAAGAATCTCGTTGCCCATCCCGAGGATCGTTCGAAGGCCGTCGCCAAGATGTGCGAAGACCTTGGCGGCAAGCTGCACCACTTTTTCATGAGCTTCGGCGAACATGATTTTACCGTTGTCATCGAATTGCCGGACGATGATGCGGCCGCGGCTCTGGCCATGGGAACCTCTGCGGTCGGCCATGTGTCTGGCTTCAAGACCACCAAGCTGATCACGCCGCAGCAGGCGGTCGCGGCCATGGCTCGCGGGGCGAAGGTCCAGGGGTCGCTCAAGCCACCGAAAGGCAAATAGCCGACGCGTCAGGCCAAGAGGAAGGACTGCAGGACCTCTGCAGTCTGTTCCGGCATGTGGTCGATGAAGAAATGCCCGCCCGACGCAGTTGCCACGCTAACGTCGGTGCAGCGCGTGCGCCACTGCGCCGGGATGTCGAAGCAGTGGGCCATCGCGCCGCTCGCGCCATAGAAGACCAGCACGGGGCAGGCGACCTTCCTGCCGATGTCGAGCGCGTCGTGTTCGAGATCGATCGTCGCTGCTGCCCGATAGTCCGAACATGACCCGTGGATCATGGCGGGATCGCGCCAGCAGCGGCGATATTCGGCAAGCATTGCCGCATCGAAATCGGCAAGGCGGGTCGCGCCCCAGCCGATAAGGCACGTCTCGTAGAAGAAATCCGGATCGCCGCCGATCAGCCGCTCGGGGAAGGGTTCCGGCTGGGAGAGGAAATACCAGTGCCAATAGGCGCTTGCCACGTGTCGATTGGTGTCCACGAACATCGCGTAGGTCGGAACGATATCGAGCACCGCAAGCCGCTCCACCGTAGCGGCATGGTCGAGCGCCATGCGATGGCCGGTCCGGCCACCACGGTCATGGCCGATCAGGCGGAACCGTTCGAAGCCGAGGCTGCGCATGAGGGCGACCTGGTCGTCGGCCATGGCGCGGAAGCAGTAGTTCGACCGGTCGTGCAGGCAATGTGGTTTCGAGGAGTCGCCGTAGCCCCGAAGATCGGCGCAAACCACGGTGAAGCGTCGCGCCAGGAGAGGCGCCACCTTCATCCACATCGCAAGGCATTGCGGAAACCCGTGCAGCAGAAGCACGGGCGGCCCGCTGCCGCCCACGACGCAGTTGATGCGGATGTCGCCGCCGACGTCCACCAGCCGGCGATCAAAGCCTTCGAACAGGGCGGCCCCCTTGACCCTTCGAGCGCTATCGCCGGCCGGCCGATGACCTGCCTATTCGTCCTCGCCGAAGCGGCTTGCCACCAGAGCTGCGATGGCATCGAGCGCGGCCGCGGCCTGCGGTCCCACGGCCGAGACGCTGATGCTCGATCCCATCCCGGCGCCAAGCGTCAGGATGGCCATGATCGACGTGCCGCCGACCGTCTCGCCACAGCGCGTGACCTTGATGTCCGCGTCAAAACCCTCGACGCACTGGACGAATTTGGCCGTGGCGCGGGCGTGCAGCCCCTTCTTGTTGACGATGGCAATCTCTCGGACGAGGGCGCCAACAAATTCGGGAGGAGGCGGACATTCCTCGGCAAACGGATCGATGGCAGACTCGATGTCGGCTGAAGAGCTCATTTGCCGTTCAGCACCCGGCTTGCAACATTGATGTATTTGCGGCCGGCGTCCTGCGCCTGCACGACGGCCTGCTCCAGACTCGATTCCTCGCGCACCGAGGCGAGCTTGATCAGCATCGGCAAATTGATGCCGGCGACGACCTCGACGTGGCCGCCGTTCATGACTGAAATCGCCAGGTTCGACGGCGTGCCGCCGAACATGTCGGTCAGCACCACGACCCCTGCGCCGGTGTCGACGCTCTTGACGGCCTCGACGATATCGCTGCGGCGCTGCTCCATGTCGTCGTCCGGTCCGATCGTGACGGTTGCGACCTGCGCCTGCGGCCCGACCACGTGCTCGAGCGCCGCGCGGAACTCGGCCGCCAAGCGACCGTGCGTCACCAGCACCATACCGATCATCGGATCCTACCGTTCGTGCGGCACTCTCTTGGACACATTCGGCTCGCACCCGCGTATTATTTATGATTGCTGCCACATTTGTGCACTGCGGCGTAAATGGCAAGCAAAATGCACTTCGAGCTCACGCATCCGCCTGCCCCGTAGGCAGTTCGAAGAGGATCTGCGCGGCAAGTTCGACCGCCGATGCACCTGCCCGCAAAGCGACTCGCCGCACCTGTGTTGCCTCGATGGCCGCCGTCCGTTCCGCTGCCTCGGGCAAGCGCGGCGGAATGCCGCAGGTCTCGGCATCGAGGAGATCGACGATCAGCCGGACGACTGCGCGCCCCTCGTGCGGCAGGTCGACGATGCCAAGGCCGCGGCGCTCGATCTTGCCGGCGATGGCGGGGTGGGCCTCGACCATAAGGCGGCCATTGACCCCGGTCACCAGCACCCGATCATCGCCGATCAGTCGGGCAAAAAGGCCCTGCGTTCGCGCCAGCTCGAGAAGCGCCAGCGCCAGGCTGCTCTTTCCGGCGCCGGAACGCCCGCGAATGACGATGCCGGCTTCGCCGAGCAGGACCGCGGTTGCATGAATGGCATGCGGTCGATCGCCGGCCGGATCGATGTCGGCCACTGCGACAGCCGCACTCATTTCAGCGTCGGCAACCGGATGACGAAGCGGGCGCCCAAGACGCGATCATCGTCGACGCGATTGGTCGCGCGGATCTGCCCACGGTGCGCCTCGATGATCTGGCGCGAGATCGAGAGGCCGAGGCCTGAGTTCTGGCCGAAGCCATGGTTTGGCCGGTCGGTATAGAAGCGCTCGAAGATGCGCTCCAGGGCGTGCGGCGGAATGCCCGGGCCGTCGTCGTCAACGACGATGTCGACAGCCTCCTCGCCGCGCTCCGTTCGGTTGCGCCGCAAGGTCAGGCGAACCGTGCCGCCGGGGGGCGAGAACGAGCGCGCATTGTCGAGGAGGTTGTTGACGACCTGGCCAAGCCGGGAGTCGTGGCCGAGGACGAAAAAGCCGGCGCGGGCCCCCTCGCCGGTCGCCTCCGCCGGCGCGACGTGCAGGATCACCCGGATATTGTCCTGCAGGTTCAGGCCGTTGACGACCGAGACGACGGCCTCGAGCAACGCCCTCAAATTGACCGGCTCCATGTCGGCACGGGCGAGTTCGGCATCGAGGCGCGAGGCATCGGAGATGTCGCTGATGAGCCGATCCAGGCGTCGCACGTCGTGCTGGATGATGGCAAACAGCCGTTCGCGCTGCGCATCGGTCTTCATGCGGGGCAGAATCTCGGTGGCGCTGCGCAGCGACGTGAGCGGGTTCTTCAGCTCGTGGGCGACATCGGCCGCGAAGCTTTCGATTGCATCCATGCGGCCGTAAAGCGCCTTCGTCATGTCGCGCAGGGCCCCGGAGAGATGACCGATCTCGTCCGAGCGCCCGGTAAAATCCGGGATTTCCTGTCGCGACTTGATGCCGCGACGCACGCGTTCGGCGGCCTCGGCAAGCCGGCGCACCGGTCCGGCGATCGTGCCCGCCAGGAACAGCGAGAGAAGGAACATCACGCCGGCCGAGATTAGGAAGATGCGGATGATCGACCAGCGGTCCGAGGCGATGATGGCATCGATGTCGCCGCCCTCCGTGGACAACAGCAACGCGCCCCGCACCGGCAGGTTTCTCGCCCTCTGGATCGGCACGGCGACCGAAACGATCGTCTGGCCCTTGGCGTTGACCCGCACGAAGGGCTGGCTTGTGCCGGAAAGCGCCAGCGTGACCTCCGGATAGCTCTTGCCGTTGGTACCGTCGACATCGACGTAGAGCGGCAGGTCGACCGAGGAGAAGCGGCGTTTGACTGCATTCCATGTGCGCTCGAAGATCGTCGGCTCCTCGACCGGGGCGGGCAGATCGTCGCGCACGACGTTGCCGCGCATCGAGAGCAATCGCGAATCAAGCAGCAGATCGCCGTCGCGATCGTACACGCGCGCGCGCGTTCTGGTCGGCGATACAAGGCGGCGCAGTACCGGACCGATCTTTGACGGATCGATCGAGAACTCGGTGGCGCTCCCCTCTTCGCCCGCCCGGTAGCTTTGCCCGGGCGCGAGCTGCAGCAGCTGCTCGGGATCGAGGGTGATCGTGTCGGTCTCGACGGTTGCCGAGGCGGCAATCGCGGCCGCGATGATCTCGCCTTGCGTTTGCAGGCTCTGCACGCGGGCATCGATCAGGCCCGAGCGGAACTGGTTCACGTAAAGGAAGGCGACGAACAGCGCGGCAAGGCCGCCGAGATTGAGGACGAGGATGCGGCGCGTCAGCGAGGAGGAAAAGCGCGACGTGACGCTGCGCAGGAAACGGCGCGAGCGCTTGGCGAGGCCCTGCGTCAGCCATCGTACGCGTGAAGCCGGCACGTCGCCGGTCTGGATCTCAGCCTCGACGCTCATCTGCGCTCCGCTGAAGCCGAAAGCCGGCCGGGGCAGACATCAGGACGGTTCCCAACCGTCGTCGGTCATGCCTCCTTGAACCGATAGCCCACGCCGTAGAGCGTTTCAATCATCTCGAAGCCCTCGTCGACGACCTTGAACTTCTTGCGAAGGCGCTTGATGTGGCTGTCGATCGTGCGGTCGTCCACGTAGACCTGATCGTCGTAGGCGGCGTCCATCAGGGCGTTGCGGCTCTTGACCACGCCGGGCCGTGTCGCCAGGGCCTGCAGGATGAGGAACTCGGTCACCGTCAACGTGACCGCCTGGCCGCTCCAGGTGCAGGTGTGGCGCTCGGGATCCATCTTGAGAAGGCCACGTTCAAGGATCTTGGCCTCTGATTCCTTCTGGGCCGCGGCCTCCTTGGGATTGGCCCGGCGCAGGATCGACTTGACCCGTTCGACCAGAAGGCGTTGCGAGAACGGCTTTCGGATATAGTCGTCGGCGCCCATCTTGAGGCCGAACAAT
>JAFAME010000273.1 GCA_019233695.1 Methylobacteriaceae bacterium | reverse complement strand
TGCGCAACGACGATGTCTGCTTCGTCGGGATCGGGGCGCCCTCGGCCGCCTGCAACCTGGCACGGCTGACGCACGCCCCGGGCATCACGCTCATCTACGAGTCCGGTACGATCGACACCAGGCCGCAGGTGCTGCCGCTGTCGATCGGCGACGGCGAATTGTGTGAGACGGCGCTCGCAACGGTCTCGGTGCCGGAGATGTTTCGTTATTGGCTGCAGGGCGGGCGCATCACCGTCGGATTTCTCGGCGGGGCGCAGATCGACCGGTTCGCCAACCTGAACACCACCGTGGTCGGCCCTTACGACCGGCCGAAAACGCGGCTTCCGGGCGGCGGCGGTGCGCCCGAAATTGCCACCCACTGCGGCGAGGTCTTCATCACGATGGCGATGTCGCCGCGCGCCTTCGTCGAGCGCCTGGCCTTCGTCACCTCGCTCGGCCACGGCTCCGGCCCGGGGAGCCGCGAGGCGCTCGGGGTGCGCACCAAGGGGCCGACCAGGGTCATCACCGACCTTTGCGTCCTCGAACCCGATCCGCAGACGAGGGAGCTTACCGTTACCTTCCTCCACCCTGGCATCGCGCGGGATAAAGTCGCCGAACAATGCGCGTGGCCGTTGCGGTTTGCCGAACACGTGACGGAAACCCCGCCCCCCTCGGCCGAGGAACTCGCCGTGCTGCGCGCCCTCCACGAGCGCACCCGCCAGGCGCATGAGGGCGATCGATGAGCCGCGAGGCCTTCATCTGCGACGCCGTCCGCACGCCCATCGGGCGCTATGGCGGCGCCCTTGCCAGGGTCCGCGCCGATGACCTTGCCGCCGTGCCGATCCGCGCGCTGCTCAAGCGCCATCCCGGCCTCGCGGAGGCGCTCGACGAAGTCACGTTCGGCTGTGCCAATCAG
Organism: Methylobacteriaceae bacterium; assembly: GCA_019233695.1. Classification (GTDB taxonomy): domain Bacteria; phylum Pseudomonadota; class Alphaproteobacteria; order Rhizobiales; family Beijerinckiaceae; genus JAFAME01. The sequence goes on along the minus strand of JAFAME010000273.1, from coordinate 1,169 downwards.
GCGGGCGAGGACAACCGCAATGTCGCCCGCATGGCGCTTTTGCTGGCCGGCGTTTCCGAGAAGGTTCCAGGAAACACGATCAACCGACTATGCGCGTCGGGTCTCGATGCCGTCGGGGCGGCGGCGCGCGCCATCAAGGCAGGCGAGATCGAGCTTGCTATCGCCGGCGGCGTCGAATCGATGTCGCGCGCCCCCTTCGTCATGGGGAAGGCCGAGGCCGCCTTCCAGCGCTCGGCCGAGGTCTACGACACGACCATCGGCTGGCGCTTCGTCAATCCCCTGATGAAGGCGCAGTATGGCGTCGATTCGATGCCCGAGACCGGCGAGAACGTCGCGCAGGAGTTTCAGGTGAGCCGCGCCGATCAGGACGCCTTTGCCTGCCGCTCGCAGGAACGGGCCAAGCGGGCGCGCGAGAGCGGCATCCTTGAGGAGAGGATCGTTGCCGTCGAGGTCCCGGACGGCAAGGCCGGGCCGAAGCTCGTTGCTGAGGACGAGCACCCGCGGCCCGACACCACGATCGAGGGGCTCGCCAGGCTGAAGCCGATCGTCCGCCCGGATGGGACGGTGACGGCCGGCAACGCTTCCGGCGTCAACGATGGCGCGGCAGCGCTCCTGATTGCCTCGGAGGCCGCCGTCAAGCGGCACGGCCTGCGGCCGCTCGTGCGCATCCTCGGCGCCGCGGCGGCCGGCGTGCCGCCGCGAATCATGGGCATCGGCCCGGTCCCCGCGGTCAAGCGGCTGATGGAGCGGCTCGGCTTGAAACTTTCAGCCTTCGACGTCGTCGAGCTCAACGAGGCCTTCGCAAGCCAGGTCCTGGCCTGCCTGCGACAGCTTGGGGTGTCGGACGCGGCCGAGCATGTGAACCCGAACGGCGGGGCGATCGCCTACGGCCATCCGCTTGGCATGTCCGGCGCGCGGCTTGCGCTCGATGCCACGCACGAGCTCGTGCGCTGCGGCGGCCGACGCGGCCTGGCGACCATGTGCGTCGGCGTCGGGCAGGGGGTGGCGCTCGCGGTCGAGCGCGTCGGCTAGCCGAGCCCAGAGGAGATCATGGGCACGACCTATCGTTTGGAGAGCCTGAAGGCCCATCCGCCCTATCTTGCGCCGGACTATGTCTCGACCCGCCTTCGCGCCCCGCGGCGGCCGCTCGTCGTGCTCCCGCCCACCCT
>JAFAME010000170.1 GCA_019233695.1 Methylobacteriaceae bacterium | reverse complement strand
AAGGCGCCCCAAAGGATTGGGGGCTCCAGCCGCCAGGCGTCCGCAATCAACCGGGGACTGGAGGCGAAATCTCGCGTTGCCAGCCTACGGTCGCTTGAAACCGCGCCATCGCACTCCTAATAGCCATCCGGTGCTTGACCTGGACATCCGATGCTGACCGTTCCGTCGATTATCGAGGCTATCGGCCGGACACCGCTGGTTCGCCTTCGGCGTGCCTCGGAGGAGACCGGTTGCACGATCCTCGGCAAGGCCGAGTTCATGAACCCGGGCGGCTCGGTCAAGGACAGGGCAGCGCTGGCAATCGTTGAGGATGCAATCGCCAAGGGGGAGCTGCGGCCCGGCGGTCTCATCGTGGAGGGAACGGCAGGCAACACCGGGATAGGTCTGGCGCTCGTTGCCAATGCGCTCGGCTTTCGTACGGTAATCGTCATCCCCGACACCCAGAGCCAGGAGAAAAAGGACGCGCTGCGGCTTGGCGGCGCCGAACTCGTCGAAGTGCCCGCCGTCCCCTACTCCGACCCGAACAATTACGTCAGGTTTTCCGGCAGACTCGCAGAAAGCCTGGCACGGTCCGATCCGCACGGCGCCATCTGGGCCAACCAGTTCGACAACGTGGCCAACCGCCGGGCCCATCTTGAAACGACCGGGCCGGAAATTTGGGAGCAGACGGAAGGCAAGGTTGACGGCTTCACCTGCGCCGTCGGCACAGGCGGAACGCTTGCCGGCATAGGGCTGGCGCTCAAAGCGCGCAATCCGAGTGTCAAAATAGCCCTAAGCGATCCGATGGGGGCATCGCTCTATAGCTACTACACCTCCGGCGTTCTCAAGGCTGAAGGGTCCTCGATCACCGAAGGGATAGGGCAGAGCCGGATCACCAAGAATCTCGAGGGAGCCCCCGTCGATCTTGCCTACCAGATCAGCGACGCGGAAGCGCTCGACGTGGTCTTCGATCTCGCCGAACGCGAAGGACTGCTTCTCGGCGGCTCTTCCGGCATCAATATCGTCGGCGCCATTCGGCTGGCGCGCCACCTCGGCCCGGGCCACACGGTCGTGACGATCCTCTGCGACCTCGGCACGCGTTACGCGTCAAAGCTCTTCAACCCCGACTTTCTGCGCACCAAGGATCTGCCGGTCCCGGCCTGGATGGAGCGAAAGCCGCGCGTCAAGGCAGATTTGCCATGACCGCCGCGCTGTTTCGCGACGACGCTTATCTTCAAGAGGCGGAAGCTCGGGTCGTCGGCATCAATTCGCGCGGTGGGGTCCTGCTCGATCGGACGGTGTTTTACGCCCAGGGCGGCGGCCAACCCGGCGACAGCGGCCGCCTCGTCATGGCCGACGGGCGAGCGATCGAGATCGCCACAACTGTCTATGACGCCGACAAGTCAACCATCGTCCATGTTCCCGCGGAAGGGCAGGACCTCTCCGGCCTGGACGGCACGGTGATTGCAAGAATCGATTGGCCGAAAAGACATTTGCGCATGCGGGTTCACACCGCGCTGCATCTCTTGACGGCCGTCCTGCCGTATCCCGTGACAGGGGGCGGCATCGGTGACGGCGAGGGCCGCCTCGACTTCGACATTCCGGAGGCCGGCCTCGACAAATCGGCGATCGCCGCCAAGCTCAACGCCATGATCGCGAGCGATGCGGTCGTGCGCGATCGCTGGATCACCGACGAGGAGCTGGCGGCCAATCCAGGCCTCGTCAAAACCATGTCGGTCAAGCCGCCGGTTGGCGCGGGGCGCGTTCGTCTGGTCGAGATCGTGGGGCTTGACCTGCAACCCTGTGGCGGCACGCATGTAGCGCGCACGAGCGAGATCGGCACGGTGGCGATCACCGAGATCGAGAAGAAGGGAAAGCAGAACCGCCGCGTTCGGATCGCGCTGGCGTGAGCGGTCTCAGCCGAGCCGCATCATCGAGAAGAAATACGTCGCCAAAAACGCCAACGACAACAGCGTCGAAACCGCCGAGCCTAGGTTGCGTGTCACGGAAGGCTCCTGCATCTTTGTGAGTGGCTTTTGCCACCCCTGCCCTCTCCAGCAGAGGTCTAGCGGAAATCGGCTAAGGTGCCTTTGCGCCATCCTCGTGCATTTGCCCCATGCCGTTTACGATTTGGCAAGGCGCGGCGGGGCCCCGGGCAGTTCCCGGCCTGCTGCGACCTTTCGCACGCGGGGGATCGGCGATACATTTCAGTTGTCCTGAAACCGAACTCGCGACATGGCTTCCCCGTCCAATTTCATTTCGCCGTCGGCGCTTGCCGCCTCCCTCGGTTCGCCCGATCTCGTCGTCGTCGACGGCTCCTGGTATCTGCCGGCGCAGCATCGCGATGCCTGGGCCGAATATCTCGCCGGCCATATTCCAGGCACCGTGTTCTTCGACATCGATGCGATCGCCGACACGGCAAGCGGCCTTCCGCATATGCTGCCCAAGCCCGACGCGTTTGCGGCGGCGATGCGCATGCTCGGCATCGGCGATGGCATGCACGTCGTCGTCTATGACGGTCTCGGCCTGTTTTCGGCTGCCCGGGTCTGGTGGACGCTGCGGACGTTCGGCGCACAGAATGTGGCGATCCTCGCAGGGGGTCTGCCGGCGTGGAAGGCGGAGGGGCGGCCGCTGCAGGACGGGCTCGTCGCGAGGCGCCCGCGCGAATTTACCCCACGCCTCGACAGTTCGGCGGTAGCCGACCTCGAAATCGTCCGGCAGGCCCTGGCAATGGGCAGCGCCCAGGTTGTGGACGCGCGCTCGGCCGACCGGTTCGCCGGCCGAGCGCCCGAGCCGCGCGCCGGCCTGCGTGCCGGCCACATGCCCGGCAGCCTCAATCTTCCCTACAGCAAGATTGTTGCCGAGGGGCGCCTTCAATCCCCTGAAGCGCTCACTGAGGCCTTCAAGGGTGCAGGCGTCGACCTCGATCGACCGATCATCACCAGTTGCGGCTCGGGCGTGTCCGCAGCGATCCTCACGGTCGCGCTCTCAGAGATCGGCCGGAACGCTGCGCTTTACGACGGGTCCTGGGCAGAATGGGGCGGACGAGCTGATACTCCGGTCGCAACCGACAATTGATCCGTCCCTGGAACGGGATAGGCGGATGAGCCAGTGCCGGCAAGGGCATGGACCTGCGCGCTGCAACGGCTTTTCTCAACCGCTGCGCAAGGTGTGCTATGCATACCCTTGGCGCGCAGGGCCCAATCGCGCCAAAGATGCGCGGGGAAATTTCCGGAGTTGGTCGATGCAAGGACTAGGGGCGAGCGCGATAAAGTCGCTCTGTCTGGCCGTTCGGCCGGCGAGCTGGGTGGCGGCATGGGTCCTCCTCGCGTCCGCCGCCGTGGCGGCAACGATGCCGGGCGAGGCTGCTCCGCCGGCCCAGCCCGCGGCCATCGCCGCGCCGGCCGCCGAGGCCCCACCGGCCGCGGCTCCGGCAGCCGAACCAAGCCCGGCCAAAATCCAGCAACTGCTGGGCCTGCTCACCGATCCGCAGGTGCGAGCCTGGATCGAGCAGCACGGCGGCGCCTCCGGCCCTCCGCCTAGCGGGCCTGCCACTGCGGCACCGGCTCCGGCCACTGCCGAGGACGCCAACATGTCCGCCGCCGTTTCCCAACAGCTCGGCGGCATCAGGCAGCGCCTGCTGCGCGTGTTCGAGGCCATCCCGGGAATGGGCGAGGACTTTGCTCACGCCAAGCGCAAGTTCGAACGGGAGTTCGACAAATACGGCGTGCTGCAGATGCTGCTGCTCGTCGGCGTTTTCATCGGCCTCGGCCTCGGGGTACAATGGATCTATCGACGCGCTTCAAGGCCGGCGCATCGCTGGCTCGTCCACGGCGCGGCATTGGCGACGGCCGGCGAGCGCGTGCGTGTGGTCTTCCTGCGATTGGCGCTCGGCATCGGCCTTGTTGCATCCTTCGCGCTCGGCAGCATCGGGGCATTCCTGACATTCGACTGGCCGGTGCTCCTCAAGCAGGTCGTCCTGGGCTATCTCGTGGCCTCCCTCTTCGTCCAGCTGGCGAAGGTCGTCAGTCTGTTTCTGCTTTCGCCACCGTCGAAATCGCGTCCGCGCGCCGAAGCCTATCGCATCGTGCCTATCAGCGACGCGGCAGCGGCCTTCTGGAACCGCCGGCTCCTGCTTGCCGTCACCTGGCTTGCCTTCGGCGGCATCACGATCGAGCTCCTCGACACGTTCGGCTTTACCCAGGCCTCTCGCGCCGTGCTGTTCGACGCCCTCGATCTCGGCCTCCTGGCGATCGGGCTCGAAAGCGTTTGGCGTTCGCCGAAGGCTTTTCGCGACGAGGGGGCGAGCCCGCAATGGTACTGGCCGAAGCATCCGACGGTCGCTGCGCTTCTGTCGGTCTATTTCGTCATGCTTTGGCTCATGTGGACCGCAAGCTACAAGGGAACGCTGGCCTTCGCGGTCGTCTTCGTCGGACTTCCGGCCGCAATCGTGCTGGCGCAGCGCTCGGTCAACCACATCCTGCGGCCGCCCGGAGCCGAACGGGACGAGGCCGCGCTGCAGAGTGTCCCGGCGGTCATTCTCGAGCGCGGCGTCCGCGCCCTTCTCATTGTCGGCGCCGCGGTTTTCCTAACCCATGCCTGGCAGCTTGACCTCCTCAAACTGACGATGGAGGACACGACCTTCACGCGCCTGATGCGCGGCTTCCTCAACGTCATCGTTATCGTGCTCATCGCCGATCTGTTGTGGCACGTGGCGCGGGTGCTGATCGATGCCAAGTTGGAAGCCGCCGGCCCGCCGGGGCTGTCGCACTCGCAGGAATCAAGCCGCCAGGCGCGCGTGCGCACCCTCCTGCCGATCCTTCGCAACGGGCTCTTCGCCGTCATTGCCATCATCACGCTGATGATGGCGCTGTCGAGCATGGGGGTGCAGATTGGGCCGCTGATTGCAAGCGCCGGCGTGGTGGGCGTTGCCGTCGGCTTCGGCTCGCAGACCCTGGTGCGCGACATCCTGAGCGGCGTTTTCTACCTGCTCGACGATGCCTTCCGGGTCGGCGAGTATATCCAGAGCGGCACCTACAAGGGCGTGGTCGAATCCTTCAGCCTGCGGTCCGTGAAGCTGCGCCACCATCGCGGCCCGATCTATACCGTGCCTTTCGGCTCGCTCGGCGCGGTGCAGAATCTCAGCCGCGACTGGAACATCGACAAGATCACCGTCGGCGTCGCCTACAACACTGATCTGCCGAAAGTGAAGCAGATCATCAAGGACATCGGCAAGAAGCTCCTCGCCGATCCCGAGATCGCGCCGCATATCATCGAGACGCTGAAGATGCAGGGCGTCGAGAACTTTGCCGACTATGCCATCCAGATCCGCCTGAAGATGACGACAAAGCCCGGCGAACAGTTCGCCGTGCGCCGCCCGGCGCTCGCCATGATCAAGACGGCGTTCGAGGCAAACGGCATCTCGTTCGCTCACCCGATCGTGCATGTGGGCGGCGCGCAGCCGGATCAGGCCACAGCGGCAGCCCGCCAGAGCCTGGAGCTTGTGAAGCCCGTAAGGCCGGCCGAATCGACTGCGGCATAAAGTGCCCACCCAGGCTCAGGTCGTTGAACGTGCCGCTGGGCATGACAGCGGCTTCAGGTCGATGAGTGGCGTTCCGTCGATGCAATCGAGACCGCGAACCAGGAGGACACCGCGATCGAGTCCAAGGAACGCAACCCTCGATGCTGCGATCGGGTTCGGTCGAACCGGCGAGCGGATGGCGAAGGCACCGAATGTCGTGCCGGCGGAACGCGGCTGCTGCCGCACGATGTCGCGGCGCGCCGAATGCATCCAGTAGAGCACATCGATCTCGGCGTTTGCCTCGATGCCGGCGAGCGCGGCGGTCCACGGCTCGAACACTTCGATGCGGCAGACGGGGCCGGCGACAGGATCGCCGTGCTTCGGGCAGGACTTTCGGTCAGGCCACGGCGTGCGGATGCGGCCGATGAAGAAGACCTCGGCATCGCCCCGCCCGGGCAAAGGCACGGCCACTTCGCCCGGCCGGATGTCAGCCTCGACGCTCATGCTCCCCGCCTCGCCTTCCTTTGCCACAGCGTATTCACACCATGACAAACGATGCCAATCCCGTCACGCCGGCACGAAGCTGCGGAACGTGCACGCTTTGCTGCAAGGTGCTTGAAATAGCAGAACTGGGCAAGCCGAAGGGAGCCTGGTGCAAAAACTGCCGCCCAGGTAGCGGGTGCATCATCTATCCGGATAGGCCGCAGGAGTGCCGCACCTTCCATTGCGGATATCTCACCAACCCTGACCTTGGCGAGGAGTGGAGGCCCAGTCATTCGAAGATCGTCGTGATGCGAGAGCGGGAGGGTCACAGGATCATCGCGCATGTCGATCCACAGCGGCCGGATGCCTGGAAGCGGCAGCCTTACCATATGGAACTCAGGCGATGGGCGTCGATCTCGACCGATCAGGTGGTCGTGTGCATCGGACGGCGGACCTATATGATCTTCCCCGATCGCGATGTCGATTTGGGCATTCTGGGCGACGATGATCGGATCGTCTCGGTCGAGCAGCTGACCCCGCTCGGCGTGAGGCTGGAGGCCTACAAGGTTCACAAGGATGACCCGCGAGTCCGAGGCCTTGCGGAGCAAACCGCGGCACGGGGCCGACCGATCGGGTAGAGGCGAGCCTGAGGTCAGCTTTCTCTGGGCGAATGGCCGCGGCTGCGGACCGAGCGCATTGCGCTCAATCGCGCTGCAACCCCGCAGTCGCCAGGAACTGCGCCCGTGCGGCCCGATAGACGGCCGCGATGCCGAGGGCGTTCGACACCACCGCAATCGACCCGACGCCGGATTGCGCGGCGCGCACCAGCGGCGAGGGCGTCAGATCGTCGAGCCGGCTCGACAGCGCATCCGGCATCGCCAAGGCGAGCAATCCCAACGTGCCGTAGAGGATGGCGGCAAGCGTGAGCAGCCTGCTTCGATCGCCGGCGATTTTTGTACGAGCGTCCATGCCTGCTCCGATTATTCAGAACTGGAAATAGATGAACGGCGGAATGCCGACCGGCGACAGCACGGCGATCAGGTAGATGACGGCAAACGGCACGAGCACCTTCGCCGCCAAAGGCGAGCGCTCATAGTAACCCTGGAGCTTGCGAAAATAGCTCGCATCGATCAACTGCGTGAGAAATCCGACCGCCATCCAGACTGCGACGAACCACGTGATGGTCGAGGGGACCGTCGGGTTGGAAAACATGGTGCCGAAATAGGCCGCGGCGGCATCGAGCGAGGGCGAGCGGAAAAACACCCAGGCGATGCACACGAAGTGAAAGGTCACGAACCAGGCGATAAATATTGTGAACCTGCCGCGCCGCGGCGCATCGCGCTCCTGCCGCAGGCCGAGCGCCCGCTCGACGGCGAGGCCGACGCCGTGCATCAGGCCCCAAACGATGAACTGGAGCCCGGCTCCGTGCCACAGGCCGCCGAGGCCCATCGTGATGATCAGGTTGCGGTAGGTCGCAAAGGTCCCGTGACGGTTGCCGCCGAGCGAGATGTAGAGGTAGTCGCGCAGCCAGGTCGAGAGCGTCATGTGCCAGCGCCGCCAGAAATCCTGCAGCGACAGCGCCCGGTACGGCTGGTCGAAATTCTGCGGAAACTGGTAGCCGAGCAGGTTGGCGATGCCGATGGCGATATCGGTGTAGGCGCTGAAGTCGCAGTAGATCACGACGGCATAGGCATACATGCCGAGAATGAGATCGATGGTGCCGTAGTTCGTCGGCTCGACGAAGATCGGATCGACAAACAGCGTCGAGACGTGGCTTGCGATGACGACCTTCTTGAAGAGCCCGCCCAGAATCAGGAAGACGCTCTGCCCGACGCGGATGGTCGAGGGGTCGGAGCGCCGTTCGAGCTGAGGCAGGAAGTCGTGGGCACGTACGATCGGCCCCGCCACGAGGTGGGGGAAGAAACTGATGTAGAGCAGAAGGTCGACGGCGGATTTCGAGGGCGCAATACGGCCGCGGTAGACATCGATGATGTAGGAGAGGCCGTGGAAGGTCAGAAACGAGATTGCAATCGGAAGGGCCACCTCGGTCGACCCGAAGTCGACGTTAAGGCCGAGGCGCGCCAGAACGTTGGAGAGCGTCAGGGACAGAAAATTATAGTATTTGAAATAGCCGAGGACGCTGAGATTGAGGGCGACCGCCACCGCCAGCACAAGGCGCCTGACGCCGAGCCGCTTGGCGGAGCCGATCAGCAGACCCGCGCAAAAATTGCCGATCGAGCTGAAAAACAAAAGGAAGAGGAAACGCCAGTCCCAGAAGCTGTAGAACAGGTAGCTCGCTGCTACCAGCCATATCTTTTTGCTGAAATTCCAGGAATTGAGTGACCACGTAACAGGGAAAACGAGAGCGAAGAAGACCGCGAAGTCAATTGTTGGAAACAACACGGTCAGCGAGCCGCAGTTTCTCGATGATGGTCAGAAGGAACTCGGCGAACTTGTCGGCACCGATGCGGTAACCGTCGGCAGTGAAGTGAACATGGTCCGGCTGCATCAGGCGCGGTGTGGCATTTGCCCATTGCGTGGCGCCGCAATCGGGCGGCATCACGTCCGCCCAGTTCCAGTAATAGAGGTGGTCCTGCCTGGCAACCACCTTCTGCATTTCCCGCACGCGATCGAGCTTGGGCGGCGTCTGCCAGGCGCAGGAACCGCCGGCCTTCGATTCGCCGGCGCTCGCGAGAGCTACCTGCGGGCGCGGCGCCCGGCAAATACCTTGTGCCGTCTCGACCCGACATCCGCCCGGCAGGCGATTGGCGTTCGGCGGGCCGACGATGACGATTTCGGCATTCGGAAGAGCGGTTTTGATCCGCTTCACGGCGGCTTCGTAGCGCTCGCCATATTTGGCAACGTCGAGGGCATCGTTGAAGCCTTCGTTGGTGCCGAAGGCCAGCACCACGATCTGCGGATCGATGCGCTGCAGGTCGTCGGTGAAGAAGTCGTCGGGGAAGCGGTTGACGATGTCGACCGTGGCTCCCGGAAAGCCGATGGCGCTGTAGGAAACGCCGTAGCTCTGATTGAAAATGGCGACGCTCGACACATCGACGGGTTTCGCATCGAGCGTCGTGATCGACAGCCGCCGCAGCTGCTCAACGCGATTGCGCTGCGAGGTCGCCCGCAGGAACCACCATTCGGGCTTGTCGCCGGAGAGATCGAAGCGGACCGCCTGGTCGTTGTCGAAGCGCAACTCCACGACACCGGAATCGGGCCCGTGCTTGACCTCGATGTCGATCGAATCAAAGCTGATGGGCGCCTCGGTCGAGAGCGTCAGCGTCTCGCCCGGCTTGGTTGCAATGGCGTTGAAGCCGGAGAGATGGAACTCGGAGGCATCCTCCGACTTCTGGATCGCCGAATAGGCCCATCCGGCAGATGCGGCCATGGTGAGGAGCTCGCTGCGCACGCCCGGATTGGGGCGGCCGACGACGAGATAGCCGGCGCCGCCGTCGCCGTAGATTGCCTGCAGCCGCGCTCGCACCTCGCCGGTGAAGAAGTCGGCGGCGGTGTGGGAATCGCCAATCTGCAGGATACGCAGGCTCTGACCGGGCTGGTTCGGCGCCACCGTCGCATCGGCGAATGCCTTGAAGGTCGCAAGCCTCGACCCGCGCTGGGGAGCGCCGCCGGGTTCGGGCGCTGCGTCCGGCTTTGGGGCGATGCCGGGGTCCGAGACCGCCGGCGGCTCGGTCGAAGCCAGCTTTTCCTTGACGGGGGCACCGGCGGTCGCCGCCGGCGGAGCCGACGATGATGGATCGGCCGGCGGCAGGATCGTTGAAAGATCAGCCCGCGGCGAGAGCGGCTCGGCGTAGGCGACGGGATCGGAACCCGTGGGGGGCGCCGATGGTCCCGTGCCGGCGATCGCATCGAACGGTCCCGTCCCTCGTGTCGCGGGCGACGGCGCAGGCGCAGCAACGGCAGGCGGGGCGGGTGCTTGCGGTGTCGGAACGGGTGCCGCGCCGGGCGGGGGCGCGCGCGGAGCGACCGCAGCCGCGCGAGGGGCTGACGGGGCGGAAGGTGATGGCTTCGGCGCAATCGTTTTCGGCGCCCCACCTTCCGTCGAGGCGACGATCTGGAGTTTCAGCCTCGGGTTTCCGATGCCCGGCTTCAGCCAGGTCAGGAGCATCTCGCCCATGACGAAGAAGGCGAGGATCACCGTGCAGGTGGCAACGACGAAGAAGGAGATTTTGAGCGCACTTCTTCCCGTCATCGCGAGCTGATGCCCCTAAGAGTGCCCGGCCTGTTTGCCGCATGATCGCGGTACGGCTATCTGATTCTGTTCTAAGTTTTCGACAATTTTGGGGTAGAGATAGGATGCGAGCATATCGTACCCGGCAGAAGTGAAGTGCACTCCGTCAGGCGCGCGCAGCGCGATGATCGAGCCGTCGCGCCCGGGACCGATCGATTTGAAGGCTTCCGGACCATTCGGGTTGAGGCGCCAAGGCTGCACGAACTGCACCTTGCTGTTGCCCAGATTGGCGATCGCCCCGCTGTAGATCTTGTTCTTTTCGAGCGCGTCGTTGTTGGCGACCGGGTCGCGCATGACCGGGATGCCGATCCACAGGAGACCCGCCCTCGCCTCGGAACCGTTCTGCAGGAAGGCGGTCACCTGTTCAGTGTATTTCGGGATCCACTCGGGTGTCCCGTACTCGATGTGGGCCTTGCCCGCGTTCACATCGACGATGAACTGACGATCATTGAGGCCGAGTGAGACGACAAGGAGATCGGGGCGGAACGTCGTCATGATCCGCTTGACCTCCTGTGGCCAATCGAACCGGTCGGGCCGGGTCAGTCCGGTGCCGTTGTTGCCGAAGCGGCCGAGATCGAATTGCCCCTTGAGGCACGGGTCTGTACTGGTCATGCGCACGAGCCCGCCCCAGATGCCGTCGCTCATCGAATCGCCGACGAAGGCAATACGGATTTCGGCGACGGCCGGCTGGGCCAGCGCCTGCGCCGACAACAACGCGACAAACGCAAGTGTCGCGTGGCCGATCCGGCAGCATGCGGTCACAACCGCGCGACGGGCGCGTCCTGCGAGAAAGGCAATCATGGAACTGGCGGTCCTTATTGGGGGGGCGGGCTTGGTTGTGGCGCGGCGCCGCTAGGGGGCGCCGCCTCGGAGGGAGCTGCGGGCGTCCCGGCCGCGGGGGCCTTTTTGCGACTCTTCCTTTTCTTCTTTTTCTTGGCCTTGTGCGTTGCCGTGGCCTTTGGCGGACCCTCAGGCGCGGCGCTGGCCACCTCTGCAATGAAGCCCTTCGCTGCGGCTGCGTCGCGAGCCAGGCTCCACATGTGATTGTAGCCCGACATGGTGAAGTGGACGCCGTCCGGCGCCCGCACGGCGCGGTCGCACAGTAACGGATCGTCTTTCTGTTCCATGCTGACGTAGATCACGCTGGTGCCTTGTAACTTCTCCTTGAGAATGCCGTCGAGCGCGATCGCATTCTTGTCCCACGGCTTGAAGACGCACGGCGGTCCCATCCAGACGAGGGTGACTTTCGCATTGTCGGCGGCCGCAACAATCTTATCGATATTGGCCGTCAGGCCGTTGATGTCGCCCACCGCGTCGTTGGTGCCGAGGCTCAAGAAGACCCACGTTCCGGGCTCGGCCTGCGCGATCTGCTCGATCGGCGTCGCCATGGCGCGGATGCTGACGCTGTTCTTGGCGACGGAGCGCAGCTTCGAGGCCCACGATACGCCGACCCCCAGGCTGTCACCGGTCACAAATCCCGGCGTCGCCCCTGCCGCGGCCGCCCAGCCGCAGAGCACAAGTGAGAGGAGGACCAGGCGAGCGAATCCGGACATGGAGACATCATCGATTCGAGGGAGGGCCAATTTTTGAGGATCGTGCTCAATCGTCAAGAGGCGGCCCGCGCCCCTGCCGCACTACGCGCGATCCGCGCCCTCGATTGCACGAAATCGACCCGTCAGGCAATGCACGCGATGATTGCGAGCGCCGGGACCTGCCGCCCTTTCGCCGCGCGCGAGGCGACGGTCCCGGGTCAGATATCCAAAGGGACGCCGTGCGAGGAAGGCGGCATGCTCTGATGCTGGCCGAGGTAGCGCCGCGCCAATCGGTCGAGGCTAGGCGCCGCAAGTAGCGATCAGTCCTGCTGCATGACTTCGCCGAGCTTGTCGTAATACTTGGTGACAAGCGCAATGTTCTCGGGAAATTGTACCGGCGTCACACCTTTCAGCGCCGCGTTGAGCTGGTCAAGGGCATCCTTCTTGTCTTTGGCGCTCATCTTCTTGTCGGCTTGGATCTCGGCGATCTGCTTTTTGATGACGACCTCGGGGCCGACATATTTTTTGGTTTGCGGGTCGATCCCTTCCATCACCAGGCCGACGTTGCCGTCGACCTCGTCATATTCGGCGAAGTTGGCGAACTTGTATTTCTTGGCGACATTGTCGAGCTGCGCCACGACCTTCGGGTCCGGCTGGTCGGACTGCCCCTCCGGGAGCTTGCTGACAACAGCGTCGATTTCCTTCTTGGCCGCGAGCAGTCCCTGAATCTGCTTTTCGGTGAGCGCGACCTGCTTCACGGCTTGCGGCGGCTGGCCGGATTGATCCGCCTGCGCCATCGCACCGTGGCTCGACGCAACGACCGCCAGAGGGGACGAAATTGCCACGATTGCTGCGATGACGAGCGGGCGAACGATGACGCGCATTTGGTGATCCCTCCTGGGTGCGGTAAGCGGTTCGGCGCAACTGGCCGGGTTGATTCATGGCCACCCTAACGCCGGCCATCAGAGAAAATTATGACGGCCGTTGTCAATTGCGCGCCTTGTCGACGAGCTTGTTCTTGCCGATCCAGGGCATCATGTCGCGCAGCTTCTCCCCGACCGCCTCGATCTGGTGGGCATTGTGCTTGGCCCGCATCGCCTTGAAGGAGGTCTGGTTGACCTTGTTTTCGAGCATCCAGTCGCGGGTGAACTTGCCCGACTGGATGTCGGCCAGAATGCGCTTCATCTCGGCCCGCGTTTCAGGTGTGATCACCCGCGGCCCGCTCATGTACTCGCCGTATTCGGCGGTATTCGAGATCGAGTAGTTCATGTTGGCGATGCCGCCCTCGTAGATGAGGTCGACGATGAGCTTCACCTCGTGCAGGCATTCGAAATAGGCCATCTCCGGAGCGTAGCCCGCCTCGACCAGCGTCTCGAAGCCGGCGCGGATGAGCTCGACGAGGCCGCCGCAGAGCACCACCTGCTCGCCGAAGAGGTCCGTCTCGCATTCCTCGCGGAAGCTCGTTTCGATGATCCCGGCGCGCCCGCCGCCGATCGCCGTCGCATACGAGAGGCCGAGGTCATGGGCATTGCCCGATGCGTCCTTGTGAATGGCAAGCAGGCAGGGAACGCCGCCGCCGCGCAGATATTCGGAGCGCACGGTATGGCCGGGGCCTTTGGGCGCCACCATCAGCACGTCGATGTCGCCGCGCGGCTCGATCAGGTTGAAATGTACGTTGAGACCATGCGCAAACATGAGCGCGGCGCCGTTCTTCATGTTCGGCGCGAGCTCGGCGCGGTAGATGTCGGCCTGCAGTTCGTCGGGGGTGAGCATCATGATGACGTCGGCCCATTTGGCGGCCTCGGCCACCTCCATGACCTTGAGCTTCTCGCCCTCAGCCTTCTTGACCGAGGCCGAGCCCTTGCGCAGCCCGACCGCCACCTCCGTCACGCCCGAATCTCGCATGTTGAGCACATGGGCGTGGCCCTGGCTGCCGTAGCCCACGACGGCGACCCGCTTGCCCTTGATCAGATTGAGATCGGCGTCCCGATCGTAGTAGACGCGCATGGTGCTTCTCGCCCTACTTAGCCGTCAGGCTGCTGCGTTTCCGCCGTGCTTCTAGGTTCATCAGAACGACGGGACAAGTCCGCGAACGCCGCACCTCTCAGGAACGGACAAACCGTGCGAGCCCCAATGTGCAAGGTGCGCGCGCACAAGGAAAGCGTCGATCAGCTGAAGATCGGGCTTCCAAGTGCAGGCCTCAATCAGGGCGCGCAGGCGCTTTTCTGCTTCCTCTATCAGCCGCAAGGCTTCGCTCGGCTGTACCTGACCGGAGCGCACCGCACGCAGCCTTGTCAGGTTCGGTTCCGCAACCGGGATGATTAGGCGGCGATCGGTCATGAGCTCGATTCCCTCATAGCCCAGACGCAACGCGTGCATGGCAAATTTCGTGTCGTAGCCATATTTCGCCACCAGTTCCGGCCGTTTGACCGTGCGCGCGCGTTGACCCTTGAGCCGGCTTGCCTGACCCACGAGATAGCCGAGAAAACGCCTGCCAGACTCGGCACTCACGAATGCTTCGCGGATCGCGATCAGTTCGGCACCGAGTTCCGACCGGGTGAGATGGGCGGGCAGCCACAACAGCAGCAAGACCGTCGGGTTGCCCTGCGCCGCCAGCCGGCAGAAGCGGCGCAGGCTATACATCGTGAGATCGAGGTCACCGGGTTGGCTGCGATGATCATCGGGCTGATCGCGATAGACGTAATGATCGCATGGAACGAGGCCGCACACGTTCTCGGGTGGCTCGACGAAGACGCCCATCTCGTCCCGATCGTCCTGCCCCTCGACCGCGGTGCCATGAGCCGTAGACCCCACGACGCCCCGCAGGATCTCGTTGTCGAGAGCGATGTCGCGCGCGTTCAGGAAAGACCTCACATCGGCTCGGGCCCGCGCGAGATCGCGGCCACCCCCGTACGCGACACTTCGATAAGGCCGATCGGCCGCATCAGCTCGACGAACTGGTCGATCTTGTCGGTGCGCCCCGTCAGTTCGAACACGAAGCTCTCGGTCGTGGCGTCGATGACGCGGGCCCGGAAGGCATCGGCGAGCCGCAGCGCCTCGACGCGGCTGTCGCCCTTGCCGGCAACCTTGATCATGGCGAGTTCGCGCTCGATCGCCCGCCCGATGACGGTCAGATCGGTGACCTTGTGGATGGGAACGAGCCGTTCGAGCTGGTGGCGGATCTGCTCGATCACCTCCGGCGTCCCCGACGTGACGATCGTGATGCGCGACAGATGCGCCTCATGCGCCACTTCGGCGACCGTCAGGCTCTCGATGTTGTAGCCGCGGCCGGAGAACAGACCCACCACGCGGGCGAGGACGCCCGGCTCATTGTCGACGAGAACCGACAGTGTGTGGCTCTCGATGTTCGACTTGCCGATTGCCGATGAGTACGGCGAGGGCGGAAAGACCGGGGCAGTCATGCTGGGACCTTGTGCGGGGAGGAGACCGGTTCGGCCGCGAGAGCGAAATCGACGGCCGCGGCGGCATGGATGGCGGCTGTGTCGAAGGCCGGCTCGGCGACATCGTCCTGCGACAAAAGCATGCCGATCTCGGTGCAGCCGAAGATCACGCCGTCGCAGCCGGCTTGCCGCCCCCGCGCGATCATGTCGAGGCAGCGCGCCTTTGATTCCGCCCTGACGATGCCGCGAACGAGCTCATTGAAAATGATGGCGTGAAGGATGGCACGGTCCTCGGCACCGGGCACATGCGCCTCGATGCCGAATGTTCCGCTGAGCCGTCCTGTATAGAAATCCTGCTCCATGACATAGCGCGTGGCGAGAAGCAGCGGGCGCGAGGAGCCGCGCGAGCGCAGTTGCGCCGCCGTCGCATCGACGATGTGGATCAAGGGCACCCGGACCGCCGCTGTCACGGCGGGCGCAACCTTGTGCATGGTGTTGGCACAGATGAGAATGCAATCGGCGCCGGCCGCCTCGATGCGTCGCGCAGCTTCGGCGAGGCGGCCGCCTGCCTCCTCCCACCGGTCCGTCCGCTGCAAAACTTCGATTTCGGCAAAATCCACCGAATCCAGCAGGACCTTGGCCGAGTGGACGCCGCCGAGCCGGTCGCGCACGAGCTCGTTGATCAGGCGATAGTAGATCGCCGTCGATTCCCAGCTCATGCCGCCGATGAGGCCGATGGTGTGCATGTTCTCCTCTCAGCGAATAGCGGTAGCGCATCGACCGTCGCCAGTCGGCAGGAAATCTTTCTATTCGCTATTCACGAGCGACCGACTGCCGACTGCCCATGCCGACTGCCCTACACCAATATCTTGCCCTTCTCGTCGACAATGCTGTCGATCTCGACGCCGGCGTCGTCGGCAATTTCGCCGAGGATCATCTCGTTGTGCGCCTTGCCAGAGGGGATCATCGGGAAACAGTTCTCGGTCTTGTCGACGACGCAGTCGAAGATGACGGGGCCCGGCGTCTCGATCATCTCCCGAATGGCCGCGTCGAGCTCTTTCGGGTCGGCGCAGCGGATGCCGTGCGCTCCGTAGGCCTCCGCAAGCTTGACGAAGTCGGGGAGCGCGGCGGTGTAGCTTTCCGAATAGCGCCCGCCGTGCAGCAGCTCCTGCCACTGGCGCACCATGCCCATGTATTCGTTGTTGAGGATGAACACCTTGACCGGCAGCCGGTATTGCCGCGCGGTCGACATCTCCTGCATGTTCATCAGGATCGAGGCCTCCCCTGCAATGTCGATGACGAGCGCCTCCGGATGCGCGGTCTGGACGCCGATGGCCGCCGGCAAGCCATAGCCCATGGTGCCGAGCCCGCCCGATGTCATCCAGCGGTTCGGCTCCTCGAAGTGGAAGAACTGCGCCGCCCACATCTGATGCTGGCCGACCTCCGTCGTCACATAGAGGTCGCGGCCTCGCGTCAGCGCGTAGAGCCGTTCCAGCGCATGCTGCGGCTTGATGATCTTCGTCGAATTCCGGTAGGCGAGCGATTTGCGGGCGCGCCAGCGGTCGATCTCGCTCCACCAGGCCGCCTGCGCCGGTCTGTTCGGCTCGATCGCCGCCGCCCGCCAGGCCGCGACCATGTCTTCGAGGACGTGGGCGCAGTCGCCGACGATGCCGACGTCGACCTTGACGTTCTTGTTGATCGAGGATGGGTCGATGTCGATGTGGATCTTTTTCGAGCCCGGCGAGAACCGGTCGAGCCGGCCGGTGATCCGGTCATCGAAACGCGCACCGACCGCAATCATCAGATCGCAATCGTGCATGGCGTTGTTGGCCTCGTAGGTGCCGTGCATGCCGAGCATCCCGAGCCACTGCCTGCTCGAAGCCGGGAAAGCGCCGAGGCCCATCAGCGTCGAGGTGACGGGAAAGCCGGTGAGGCGAGCGAGGTCGCGCAGCCGCTTTGCGGCCTGCGGCCCCGAGTTGATGACCCCCCCGCCGGTATAGAACACCGGCCGCTTCGCCTTCGCCATCATCTCGATTGCCTGAGCGATCTTGGACGGCTCGCCTTTCAGCCGCGGCTTGTAGGTCTTGTGCTCGATGTTCTTTGGACCGCTGTAGGGCCCGCTGGCGAATTGCACGTCCTTGGGGATGTCGATCACCACGGGGCCAGGGCGCCCATGCGAGGCAACGTAGAAGGCCTCATGCAGCACGCGGGGCAAATCCTCGATGCGCTTGACGAGGTAGTTGTGCTTGGTGCAGTGGCGGGTGATGCCGGTCGTGTCGCACTCCTGAAAGGCATCCGACCCGATGAGATGGGTCGGCACCTGGCCGGTGAGGCAGACGAGCGGCACCGAATCCATCAAGGCATCGGTCAATCCTGTGATGGCGTTCGTCGCCCCGGGACCCGAGGTCACCAGCAGCACCCCCACCTTGCCGGTCGAGCGGGCGTAGCCCTCGGCCGCATGGGCGGCGCCCTGCTCGTGGCGCACGAGGACGTGGCGCACGAAGTTCTGGTGAAAGATTGCATCGTAGATCGGCAGGACGGCGCCACCCGGATAGCCGAAGATCGTGTCGACGCCCTGGTCCTTCAGGGCCTGGACGACCATTTCCGCGCCGGTCAACTGACGTGCCATGGTGCCTCTCCGTCTTCCTTCTGCTCGCTCGTGCGGCTTCGGTCTCAAGATATTCGGGCAACAAAAAAGGCCCTGCGGGGGCCTCGGGTAGCGCCAGTTGCGGGATCGCGGGGCTATCCCCCTCCCGTCTCTGGCGCCTCGGTTACGATAAGGATGATGCGCACGGATGTGCCTTCCCTGAAGTGAGCCCGACGATAGAGTGCGACCTGGCCGGCGTCAAGGCAGTGACGATCCGAGGGACGGACTTGGCGGCAATCTCGCATTTGTCCGGCCGAGAAGATGGCGACAAGGGAGCCTGTGATGGATGATTCGAGGCTGATGGCCTTGGTGCACGCGGTTGTCGCCGACGATGCTGACGCGACTTCGCGCCTGTTGGCAGCCTCGCCCGAGCTCTCGCGCGCGCAGTTCGGGACGGGCGCAAGCCGTCAGGCGGCCAAGCCCTATTTCATCGAGGAGATCGGGCGCTATCTCTACGCAGGCGACACCGTGCTCCACTTTGCTGCCGCCGGCTATCGAGAACGTCTCGTGCGCGCCCTGCTCGATGCGGGCGCAGATGTGGAGGCGCAAAACCGCCGCGGAGCGAGGCCGCTGCACGCGGCCGCCGTGGGCACGCCCGGCGCCTGCCACTGGGATCCGCCCGCGCAGGCTGCGACCATCGCCTGGCTGATCAAGGCGGGCGCCGACCCCAACGGCGTCGACAAAAGCGGGGTGACACCCCTGCATCGCGCCGTGCGAACCCGCTGCGCCGCAGCGGTCGCTGCGCTCCTCGATGGCGGCGCCGATGCCCAACGCCGGAATGGCAAGGGCTCGACCCCGATGCTGCTTGCCATTCTCAACACCGGTCGCGGGGGCAGCGGCTCGCCCGAGGCGAAGGCCCAGCAGCGGGAGATCGTGCGCCTGCTTGAAAGGTACGGCGCCAAACACCCTTGAGCGCCGCGCCGGTCCGCACCTCAAACCATGGCTGCAATCGATCGAAGGACAGGCCCTGAGTTGCGCCTGAAATTAAGCGGTTCCTGAAGTGGCTGCGATGGAACGTGCACAATTGTGCTACGATCGATCGTGCGGCTTTTCTCACCTGAGGGGAGATTGAGTTGAAAGCAGCAGTCATAGGGTCACTGATCGTGGCGGCTTCACTATGGACCTTGGCGCCGTCGCCGGCGCAGGCGTGGTACTGTCAGGCGAGCTCGAACACCGGGGCCTGGGGCTGGGGCACCAACTATTGGCTGGGCGCGGCCCGCCAGCGGGCTCTGCTCGAATGCGCGGTTCGTACGCCTCGCTGGGGCAGGTGCTTCATCACTTCCTGCAGCTGATCCGGGTTCCGCGGGGCGGCGTTGGCACGGCGACCGATGCAACACCTCCGGGCTCCCCCGGAGGTGTTTCGCGTTTGCACTGCGATCGCACCCCGGCCTCAAAGATCGCGTCTCCCCCGGACGCTGCGAGCGAACTATGATCCCGGCATGACCGACGCGACGGTTGCGAGTTCGGCCGCGGCGCTGCCGACGAGGCTCACGGCTCGTGCGCTGCTGCTCGGCGAGCGGCTCGATACGAGCGGGCTAGAGCGAAGCGACATGATTGCCGCTGCGCCGCTCGCCTTTCGGGTCGGCTCGATCGGTTTTGCGGCTCTCTTCCGCTTCGGGGTGGCCGTGCTGGTCGGCCTCTCGCCGGTCGAGGAGGACGATTTTCTTGCCAAGATCAAGCTGCGCATCTCCGGCGAGCGCGACCGGATCGACGACGAGGCGGCCGTCATCGAGATATCGCCCGACCACGAGGATCATGTCCCGCCGGGCGGCCCGTTCCTGTTGAAGGATCTGTCGCCGCAACGGTTCCTGGTGGTCGCCGATGCCCTCGCCAAGAGCGTCTCGCTGGCCCGCGACGAACGGGAGGTGAGTGCCGTCTTCGACGTGATCGAGCCGTTCGCGGCCCAGCTTGCCAAGGCCGGACGACCGCCCGGCAACCGCCGCAGCATGCTCCGCCTGATCGGCCAGGCCCTTCTCGTGCAACATCGCATGTCGGGCCGGATCGCCATCGAGGAAAAGCCCGACATCCTCTGGGATCGCCCCGACCTCGAGCGCCTCTACGCACGGCTTGAGGACGAATACGAGCTGAAGGAGCGCGCCGGCACGCTCAAGCGCAAGCTCGACGTGGTCGTCGAGACCGCGCGGGCGCTGACCGACATCATCGATGCCGATCGCGCCACTCGCCTGGAGGCGACGATCATCATCCTGATCGTCGCCGAGATCCTGATCGCGCTGGCGCAGAGTCTCTTGTGGCGCAGCGGGCACTGAGCAAGAGCGCTCCTATTGTTCGAGCGCCCGCAAAATGAATTCCTCCGCACCCTGGGGCGCGACCCACGAAAAGCCCGGCAATTGGTGGCGGGCGAAGGTGAACTGGCGTTTGACATAGTGGCGTGTGTCGAGCTTGGTCCTGGCGATGGCGGCATCAAGCGCCATCTCGCCACGCAGATGCGCCATCAGCGGCGGAACGCCATGGGCCCGCATCACGGGCAAAGCCGGATCGAGCCGGCGGCCGGCAAGTGCCGCCACTTCGCCGAGCGCGCCGCGTTCCATCATCGCCTCAAAACGCTCGTCGATCCGCGCCGCAAGCCACTTTCGGTCGACGGCAAGGAACGCGCCCACGCACGGCAAGGCGAGCGCCGGCCGCCCCCGCACCTCCTGGAAAAGCGCGAGCGGAGACCCGGTCGCCTCAAGCACTTCGAGGGCGCGCACGATGCGCTGCGGGTCGGTCGGACGAAGCCGCGCCGCCGTCTGCGGGTCGCGGGCGGCGAGGCGGGCATGCAGGACCGACGGCGGCATTCCCGCGGTCTCGCCACGCACCCGCGCCCGGACTTCGGGGGAAACTGAGGGAATGTCCGATAGGCCCTGGGTGAGCGCCTTGAAATAGAGCCCTGTGCCGCCGACGAGAATCGGAACCTGCCCAGCACTGCGGGCGGCCTCGACGGCGGCGGTGGCGTCTTTGAGCCACTGGCCGAGCGAATAATTCACCGCGCCGTCAATGCTGCCGAAAAGACGGTGCGGAACCAGCCCCTCTTCGATGGGCGACGGCCGCGCCGTGAGGACGCGCAGATCGCGATAGACCTGCATGGAATCGGCATTGATGATGACGCCGCCGAGCCGCTCGGCCAGGCCGAGCGCCAGCGCCGACTTGCCGCTCGCGGTCGGTCCTGCAATGAGAATGGCCGAAAGCGCGTCCGATCGCGCCGTCACGCTGCGATGATCCCGATGCTCGCGCCGGATGAAACCTACGTCGCCACGCTCGTGTGCGATCCGGCTTTGCCGATTCTCACCGATGCACTCCTGGTGCAGGCGATGCAAGCGCTCCCGCGCGTCGCCGGTGGCTTCGATTGGCTTGCAAAGGGCATCGCGGCCGACATCCTGTTTACGCCGGGGCGCGGCGAGGCGGGGGTCGCGGTGGTCGAAAGGGTCCGCACCGCGTTGCATGGGCAGCGCGTCGACATCATCGTCCAGCCGC
This sequence comes from Methylobacteriaceae bacterium, assembly GCA_019233695.1. GTDB lineage: Bacteria > Pseudomonadota > Alphaproteobacteria > Rhizobiales > Beijerinckiaceae > JAFAME01. The sequence continues at coordinate 5,524 of JAFAME010000170.1, read as the reverse complement.
GTGGCACCCGCCGCAAGACGCTTCTGATCGCCGATATGGATTCGACCATCATCGGCCAGGAGTGCATCGACGAACTCGCCGATTTCGCTGGCCTCAAGGCCCATGTCGCCGCGATCACCGAGCGAGCGATGCGTGGCGAGATCGCCTTCGAGCCCGCACTGAGAGAGCGCGCCCTCTTGCTGAGAGGGCTGAGCACGAGCCTCGTGGACGAGGTTTTGTCGGCGCGGATCAACCTGACGCCCGGGGGAACGACTTTGGTGCGGACCATGCGCGCCAACGGCGCGTTCGCCGCGCTGATCTCGGGCGGCTTCACGCTGTTCACCTCGCGCATCGCCGAGCGCGTCGGCTTCGACGAGCACCGCGGCAACCTGCTCGAGATCGCCAACGGCAGCTTTTCAGGTCTGGTCGCCGAGCCGATCCTCGGCCGACAGGCAAAGCTCGACACGCTCAAGGAGTTGCGCGCGCGGCTTCAACTTGAGCGATGGCAAACGCTGGCGGTCGGCGACGGAGCCAACGACCTTGCCATGCTCGGCGAGGCGGGCCTCGGAGTGGCGTTCCGCGCCAAGCCGGCCGTCGCGGCGGCCGCGCATGCGCGCATCGACCACGCCGATCTCACTGCGCTCTTGTACGCGCAGGGCTATCGACGCGAGGAATTCGTGGAGTGACGGCAGTCGGCAGTCGCGGCGGCCGGGGATGCTCCCCCGCGTGCGGCGAAGCCGACTGAGGGGGCACGCGGGCGTCAATCAACGCGGCGGGATGCAGCCAAATCCTGAATGGCATCCAGGAGGCCGTCCAGCCTCTCGTCCTCAAGCACGTCCCATGCAGGGCGCCCCCTCAGTCGGCTGCGCCGACAGCTCCCCGCGCGCGGGGGAGCATCCACCCCTGCTGCCGACTGCCGACTGCCGATTGCCCTTCCTCGATCACTCGATCGGCAGGGCGACGAAACGCACTTCACCCTGTGCATTGGCGACCAGCAGCAGCGCCAGCTTCTTGCCCGAATTCTTGAGGGCGTCGAGCTTCTGCGTTACGTCGGTTGGCGCGCTGACCGTCTCCTGATTGACCTCGACGATCACGTCGCCGGGTTGCAGGCGCCGCTCCTCGGCCGGTGAATTGTGATCGACCTGCGTCACTACCACGCCCTTGACGGTGTCCTTGATGGACAGCTTCTTGCGCAAGTCGTCACTCAGGTTTGACAGCTCCATGCCGAGAACCCGCTTGATGACGGGAGCATCCGGCGGTGGGCTGCGCTTGTCGGTATCGAGAGAGGCCTGCTTTTCGGCGTCCGGCAGGCGGCCGAGCTTGACCGTGACTGCGACCTCCTTGCCGTCGCGGATGATCGTGAGCTCGACGTCCTTGCCGACTGCCGTCGAGGCAACGAGCTTTGGCAGATCGCGCGATTCCTTGATCTCCTTGCCGTCGAACTTGGTGATCAGATCGCCGGCCTTGACGCCGGCGCCCTTCGCCGGGCCGGCGTCGTCGACGCCGGCGACGAGCGCGCCACGCGCCGCGCCGAGACCAAGGCTTTCGGCAATCGAATCATCGACATTCTGGATGCGCACACCGAGCCATCCTCGGCGCACCTCGCCGAACTGGCGCAATTGGTCGATGACGGGAACGACGGTGGCCGCCGGCGTCGCAAAGCCGATGCCGATCGAACCGCCGGAGGGCGACAGGATCGCCGTGTTGATGCCGATCACATCGCCGTCGAGATTGAACAGCGGCCCGCCCGAATTGCCCTTGTTGATGGCGGCGTCCGTCTGGATGTAGTCGTCATAGGGTCCGCTGTCGATATTGCGGTTCTTCGCCGAGACGATGCCTTCCGTCACGGTGCCGCCAAGCCCGAACGGATTGCCGACCGCCATCACCACGTCGCCCACGCGCATCTTGTCGCTGTCGCCGAACTTGACCGCCTTCAGGGGCTTGGCGGGCTTGACCCTCAGGACCGCGACGTCGACCTTGGTATCCTTGCCGACCACTTCCGCAATGAGCTTCTGGCCGTCGTTGAAGATGACGGTGATCTCGGTCGCGTCGGCGATCACGTGATTGTTGGTGACGACGATGCCGGAAGAATCGATGACGAAACCCGAGCCCAGCGAATTCGACTTGCGGCGCTGCGGTTCTTCGCCCTGCTGCCCGCGTCGCTTGAAGAACTCATCGAACATATCGTCGAGCGGCGTTCCTGACGGCACCTGCGGCGTGCCGCCGAGCCGTTTCTCGTCGATGACCTGGGCCGCCGATATGTTGACGACTGCGTCCTCGACGCTTGCGACGAGGTCGGCAACCGATTCCGGCGCGCGCGCCGAGGCGGGTTCGGCAGCAAAGAACGGCGCCGGCGCAAGGCCTAGGGCCAGCCCGAAGGCAAGGACGGCTGCAGCGGCCGGCCGCCGCGCGAGCGCGATGGCGAGGAGTTTCGCGGTTGCCATGGTCGGCACACTCCGAATTTGCACGGGGGCCGCCGACGCGACGATCCCGGTGCGGGTACACGAGCCCCGATTGGGGCGGATTGGCGACGACCCGTAGGCATCGCGCCTCGCCTGTGCGATGCCCAGGATCATCGAAGCGCCCGCCGACGGAGCTGCGGCAACTTTCGTTCCCGATCGCGATCACCTGTCGAGTTGCGGCGGCGCGCAACTATCGTACTCCATCTTACCCTAGAAACCCGCGCGGCGCGCCAGCCAAACGATCAAAACTCCACAAATTGCCGAGACCAGGCCCATCACCCGAAGCCGCGTCGGCTCGCGGCCCGCCGCAGCGGCAAGCGCGCGCTTCATGGCCGCCGGGAAGCCTGCAAACAGGATGCCCTCGATCGCCATAACGAGGCCCAGCGCCGCCACGAAGTCGCGCATGGTCGCCTGGCTCAGTCAACGCGCGAAGGCCCTGGAGCTGGTGCCCCCGGCGGCGGCGTGGCGGCCGACCCGCCGGGGGCGGGTGGAGAGGGGGCGGCACCTGCGGGCGCGTTCGCCGGCGCGCTGCCGGGCGCAGGCGGGTTCGCCGGTGCCCCTGCCGCATTGTTGAAGTAGCGGAAGAAATCGGCGGTGGGGCTCAGCACCAGGCTCGTCCCATTCGGCTGCAGGCTTGCGTCGTAGGCCTGCATCGACCGGTAGAAAGCGAAGAAATCGGGATCCTTGCCGAAGGCTTCGGCGAAGATGCGATTGCGTTCGGCATCGCCGTCGCCGCGGATCTGATCGGCCTGCTGTTGGGCGTTTGCGACGAGGATGGTTGCATCACGGTCGGCCTGCGATTTGATCCGCTGTGATTCCTGTGCGCCCTGGGCGCGGAAATTGGCGGCGGCTTGTTCGCGCTCGGTCTTCATCAGGTTGTAGACGCTCGCCGAGATTTCTCGCGGCAGGTCGGCGCGACGGATGCGCACATCGACGACGCTGACCCCCATGGTCGCGCCCTTGCCGTCGACCTGATCGCGGATGCGCGCCATCAGCTCCTCGCGCTTCTCCTTGACGATCTGCGGAATGCTCGCCCCGCCGAGAACGCCGCGCAGCGCCGCGTTGAGCTCCGATCCGAGCTGGCTCGAGGCGCCCTCCACCGTGTGCACCGACTGATAGAACTTCAGCGGGTCGATAATCCGGTATTTGGCAAACGCATCGACCTCGATCGGATTGTTGTTGGTGTCGTTGACCATCTGATTGGGATTTTCGAGGTTGAGGATGCGATTGTCGAGGAGCACGACCGTGTCGATGAACGGCGCCTTGAAATGCAGGCCGGGCGTCGTCACGACGCCGTAGCCTGCGACCGGCTCGCCGAAGCGCAGCACCAGCGCCTGCTCGGTCTGATGCACTGTGAAGGTCGAGCTCCAGCCGATGAAGAGCACCACGATCAGGATGATCAGGGTGGTGAACCCGGCGATCCCGCCCCTCATTTCGCGGCTCCCTGGGCTACGGGCTTTTTCATCAGGTCACCGAGCGGCAGATAGGGCACGACGCCCGCGCCTTTGTCGTCGAGGATGATCTTGGGCGCCGCACCGAGCACGCGCTCCATCGTCTCGAGATACATGCGCTCGCGCCTCACCACGGGGGCCTCTTTGTATGCTTCGTAGATCTTGAGGTAGCGGGCGGCCTGGCCGCGCGCTTCGGCCACGGTCTGCTGCCGATAGCCCTCCGCCTCCGCCACAATGCGGGCGGCCTTGCCGCCGGCTTCCGGGACCTTGTTGTTGCGGTAGGTCTCGGCCTGGTTGATCAGGGTCTGCTGGTCGCGCTGGGCGGCCGGCACGTCGAGAAAGGCTGCAATGACCGACTGCGGTGCGCTGACCCGCTGCAGCTGGACTTCGAGGACAAGGACGCCGGCTTTGTACTGGTCGAGGATTTTTTGAATGAGGTCGCGGGCGGCCGGCTCGATGCCTTCCCGGCCCCGGCTCAGGAGGGAGAGGATTTCCGTGCGCCCGACGATCTCGCGCATGGCGCTCTCGGCCACTGCCTTCACGGTGTCAGACGGATTGCGGACGTTGAACGCATAATCCTCCGGCCGGGCGGGATCGATCTGCCAGTTCACGCGGAACTTGACGTCGGCGATGTTCTGATCGCCGGTGAGCATCAGGCTTTCTTCAGGCACGTCGCCTGTCGGCTGGTTGGGCGGATAGCCGACGTCGGTCGCCATGCGGGTTGTCACTTCGAGCTTTTCGTAGGAGCCGATCGGCGCCGGAAGGTTGTAGTTGAGCCCGGCCGAGGTCTTGCCGGTATAGCGGCCGAAGATGAAGTTGAGCCCGATCTCGCTGGTCTGCACCGTATAGAAGCCGCTGAGGCCCCAGATCACCAGGCCGATCAGGATCAGCGCGATGAGACCGCGGCTGGTGAACGAGCCGCCCGGAATGATCTGGCGCAGCCTGTCCTGGCCCCGCCGCAGGAATTCTTCGAGATCGGGCGGCGTCCCGCCGCCGCCCGGCCCCTGCCCCCACGGCCCCGGATTGCCGGGCTTGCGCGGACCACCGCTCTGATTGCTCCAGGGCATCATGTCCTCATCGGTCGGTCCCGCCGCATCATCGCCTCGGCGACCGAGCCTGCCGCGTTGCGAGGAGGGACGACAGGCCGTTTCGGAATCGCCCCTGCGAGACGGGCGAGGCGCGGCGCCGTCCTTGCCGCTTCCGCCACCTTATATTGGACGCCTCGTCCCACTTCAACGAGTGCAACCGCCCGCCGCGGCACTATGACCGGAATTCGCCTTCCCGTCTAACATAGTGGACGAACGTGAAGTCGGCATCGTCGTTCTCCGTGCGGGGCTGCCGGGCCCGCGCCGCTTCGCGCCAGATCGCCGCATCGAGCGGCGGAAAGAACGTGTCGCCTTGCGGCACAAGGTCGACCTCGGTGATATGCAGTGCTGCGGCGCAGCCCATGGTTTGGGCATAGATCTCGCCGCCGCCCGCCACGATGATCTCGGCGGCGCCGAGCTGCCGGGCAATGTCCCCCGCCCTGGCAATGGCGTCAGGAAGTGTTCCTGAGACCGTGATTCCCGGCGCCTCGAAACGGCGGTCATGCGTCAGGACGATTGTCTGGCGCCCCGGTAGCGGCCTGCCGAT
>JAFAME010000323.1 GCA_019233695.1 Methylobacteriaceae bacterium | reverse complement strand
ACTGCCTAGTGCCCCTTTCTGGCGCGGGGTGGAGCAGTCCGGTAGCTCGTCAGGCTCATAACCTGAAGGTCACAGGTTCAAATCCTGTCCCCGCAACCAACACCATCGGCCGCCCGCAAGGGCGGCTTTTTTGTTGCCTGCGCGGACCTGGCGTCGGCGAAATGCCTCTGCGAAGATCGGCCAACATATCGGCCAGCTTCCCGGTGACGGGCAAAAGCGCTCATTCGCGGCGAATTCGAAGGTGGCGAGATCGCGCGCATCACCGGACTGCCTGAACGTACGGCGCGCCGTATGTTCAGGGATGTCATCGATGCGGGTTTGCTCGCTTCACCCAAGGGAGCCGTATCGCTTCGCTTTCCGACGGATACCTTGGATATTCTATTCCGGCGACTCTTTGCCGAAGCGTGATGGTGCGCGGCTCCGATCTCATCCCTTCAGCTCGGCCCAGATGATTACCAGGCTGGTGCAGCCGAGCGGCATCGCCTGCAGCGAGTAGAGCATCCGCGTGTGCCGGCCGCGATCGCCGAACACTTTCAAAAGGAGGTCGGTGGCCCCGTCGAGCGCCTTCGGCGCGTCGTTGAAGTCGGGCGTCGTATAGAGGACGCCCTCCATGCGGATGATCCGCTTCAGGCGCTCGAAGCCGCCAAGCGCGTGGCGCATCTGCGAAATCGCGTTGATGCAGGAAATGCGGGCCGAATCGTAGCCCTGCTCGAGCGTCACCTCGCGCCCGATGGCCCCGGTGTAGCGCACCTTGCCGTCGACCCACGGGAGCTGGCCGGACATGTAGAGCACGTTGCCGCAGATGTAGGTCGTCTCGTAACGCGACACGCCCGCTGCCGGCGGCGGCAGCACGATTCCGAGCTCTTTCAGGACTGCGTCAGGGTCCGGACTCCCGAACTGCACCCCGGGGCGCCCGGCATCCGCCGCCGCGAGTGCCGCCCGCACCCGATCGTTCCGGTCCATGATCTCCTCCGATCGCCGTTGCTGCATGGCCGCTCAGGCCGCTATTGCATCGGTGACCATAGCCCACGGCGCGGGCCGATGGGAGACTTCAGCTATCGCTTGCCCTCATCCGGCCGCTCCGCGACTCCTTCTTCCCTGGGGACGAGGGCGTGACGGTTCTCAGCGCCCGATTAGGATCCGCTTTGTGTCCGTTCCTGATAAAAGAGCGTCGGCACAAGCGGCTGCACGTGCCGAGGGGAGGGCGAGGTGATCAAGGACCTCTGGAACATCGGCCTCAAGGTCACGAACCTCGATCGCGAGGTGGCGTTCATGACGGGCGTCGGCGCCGAGGTGCTGTTGCGCGACCGGCTGGCGACGGCGGAGGGGGGGCGCGACTATGCCGTCCTCACCCTTGGCGGTACGCGCATGCTGCTCTTCGAGTCCGTGATCTTCGAGGACCGCATACAAGAGGGCGTGCGCCCTGGCCTGACCCATGCGGTCTACGAGGTGGACGACCTCGACGGGGAATATGCACGCATCCGCGCCCTCGGCGCCGAAGTGCTGATCGAGCCAAAGGACATCGCGGCCGGCTTCGGATCGCGGCGCATCGCCTTCTTCCGCTCGCCCGGCGGCTTCGTCTTCGAGATCATGCAGGTGGTGGAGCGGGCGATGTAGGGCGGCGCGCCGGTGTCGTGAGCCCATGGATTCACCGATCGACATGCCCGAGGTCGCGCTGCGGATCGAGGCGGTCGCGCACCAGCTGCTTTAGGTGCTTGGCAGCGGGAAAGCCGCCATCGCGCTGGCGCTCCCACAGTAGATCGCCGTCATATTCGATGCGGAAGGTGCCGCCTGTCGCCGGCGCCAGCGCCACCTCGTCGAGGTCGGCGCCGAAGGTCGAGAGCAGTTCCTGCGCCATCCACGCGGCGCGCAGGAGCCATTGGCACTGCGTGCAATAGACGATGCGGATGCGCGGTTTGCGGACCTCGTTCATGATCGCCGTCCGTCGGTGCCCAGCCTTATGCGAACCGCAGGCGTTGCCCGATGCCGAGGCGCCTCGCCTTCTCCAGCATCGCATGGCCGAGCGCGATGTCGGAGAGCGACAGGCCGCGGTGCCAGAAGAGGATTGTCTCATCGTCGCGCTGGCGCCCAGGCTT
>JAFAME010000322.1 GCA_019233695.1 Methylobacteriaceae bacterium | reverse complement strand
CGCTTTGCGCCGAATTCCTGCAACAGGCCCTGGGTGACCTTGTAGGCGCCCTGATATTCGGCGACCTCCTCTCCCATGATGAAGACCTCGCCGTCGCGGCGCATCTCCTCCGCCATGGCGTCGCGCAACGCCTCGCGGACGGTCATCGTCACCATCGCCGTGCCGGCAGGAATTTCCGGAGCCGACTGCGCACCCGGCTCTCCCGAGACAGCGCTCGGCGGCAGCGGCGCGTCCGACGGGGTCTTGGCAGCAGCTGCCGGCTTTTCGCCTCCCTGTCCCTGGGGGGCCTCGGCTTTGCCAGCCGGTGGCGCCCTCTCCGCAGGCGCGGAGGGTGCGGGCGCGGCCGCTGCCGAGGCATCCTCGCCCTCGCCCGCGATCACGGCAATCGGGGTGTTGACGGCGATATTGTCGGTGCCGTCCGACACCAGGATCTTCGCCAGCACGCCCTCGTCGACGGCCTCGACCTCCATGGTCGCCTTGTCCGTTTCGATCTCCGCAAGGACATCGCCGGACTTGACCTGCTCGCCCTCTTTCTTGAGCCATTTGGCGAGCTTGCCGTGCTCCATCGTCGGTGAAAGAGCCGGCATCAAGACGTTGACTGGCATTGATGTTTCCCCCGTCCCGGATCATTTCAAGATGTTCGTCCACAGTTCGGACGGATCGGGCTCGAGGTCGTGCGTGGCGAATTCGGCTGCCTCGGCGATGATGGTGCGCACGTTGGCGTCGATCTGCTTGAGATCGGCCTCGCTGGCGAGGCCTGCCTTGAGCAGACGGGTGCGCACCTGTTCGATCGGGTCGTGCTCCTCGCGCATCTTCTGCACCTCGTCGCGGGAGCGATATTTGACCGGATCGGACATGGAATGACCGCGGTAGCGGTAGGTCTGCATCTCGAGGATCATGGGGCCATTGCCTTCCCGGCACCATTGGACCGCCCGGTCGCCCGCGGCTTTCACCGCGCGCACGTCCATGCCGTCCACCTGTTCGCCCGGGATGTTTAACGATATGCCGCGTTTGGAGAAGTCGGTCTGCGCGGAGGAGCGCGATACCGAGGTTCCCATCGCGTAGCGGTTGTTCTCGATGACATAGACCACGGGAAGCTTCCACAGCTCGGCCATGTTGAAGCTTTCGTAGACCTGCCCCTGGTTGGCGGCGCCGTCGCCGAAATAAGTGATCGAGACGTTATCATTGCCGCGATAAGCGTTGGCAAAGGCCAGCCCGGTGCCAATCGGCACCTGCGCGCCGACAATGCCATGGCCGCCATAAAATCCCTTCTCCTTGGAGAACATGTGCATCGAGCCGCCCTTGCCTTTCGACAGGCCGCTGCGACGCCCGGTCAATTCCGCCAATACCCCCTTCGGATCCATGCCGCTGGCCAGCATGTGGCCGTGGTCGCGATATCCGGTGATGATTGCGTCACCCGGCTTGGCCGCCATTTGCATGCCGACGACGACGGCCTCCTGGCCGATATAGAGATGGCAAAAGCCGCCGATGAGGCCCATGCCGTACATCTGGCCCGCCTTCTCCTCGAAGCGGCGAATCAGCAGCATGTCGCGCAAGGCCGCCAGTTCCTGCTCCTTCGAGAACTCCGCGACCGGCGGCACCGGGGCGGCTGCTCGGACAGGCGGGGATTTGGTCCGTTGCGCGGACGGGGCTGCGGCCATGGGCTAACCTCGGGTTCGGCTTATCAGTGCAGTGGCACGCTATACGTATAGCAGCGATGTTCGAAAAGCGAGCCGCGTGCAGCGCGAAAAAATTAGTGGGCAAATGACTGAAATATAATACAACTTTGTGCATAACTGAATTGCTGTTACGCACAAGTTTTGACTTGATTCAAGTTAAGGCAGGGAGGCGCCGCGCAGGCTATCGGCGAGGGGCTATTTGGTCGCCGCAGAATCAAGGAAGATGACGAGGTCGCGCCGATCGAACCGGCTCAGCAGAACGTGCGCCTCTTCATCGAGCAGATCGCTGTCGACGCTGTCGGCCTGCATCAGGGCGACGCGATGTTGCCATTGCCGGCGCTCGAGCTTCAGGCTCTCGTAGTCATTGGTCAGGCGGCTGATCTCGGCTTCGTATTCGCCCCTGGTTTCGAGGCCGCGAGCGCCGTAGCGGGCCTCCCAGACGAAGTACCCGACGGCCGCGCCCGCGAGCGAATAGGCGATGAGCGGGATCAGGATGGCGCGAATGCGCCTGCGAACGACCATGGCGGCAAGGTCATCGCAGCCCGTTAATTTTCAGTTACGGCCGGCTGCAGGGCACGGCCGGTTTTCAGCCCCACTGAATGCGCAGCCAGATTCCGAATGACCGTCGGCAACGCCTCCGGCAGGTCCTCGGCAATCAGTCCCGGACCGAAGGCGCCAGCCGCCTCGCCGTGCATCCAGATCCCGCAACTTGCCGCGTCGAATGCCGGCATGCCTTGCGCCAAGAGCCCGCAGACGATGCCGGTGAGGACATCGCCTGACCCGGCAGTCGCGAGCCAGGGAGGCAGGTCCTGCCCTATCGCCGCACGGCCGTCGGGGTGAGCAGCGACGGTGTCCGGGCCTTTCAGCACGACGGTCGCGCCGAGAAATCCGGCGGCCCGGCGCGCCCGCTCGAGCTTCGATGCAGCGCGTGAAATGCTGTCCTCTGCGCTGAACAGCCTGGCGAACTCTCCTTCATGCGGCGTGATGACGACCGGTCCGCCCGAACCCGACACAAGACTGGCCAGCGCGCCGGCATCCCCGGCAAAGCTCGTCAAGGCGTCGGCGTCGAGCACTGCGGCGCGGCCCGCTCCAACGTCCCCATCGCCAAGCCGCGCTAGCGCGGTTTCGACAAGCGCGCGCGTGCCCTTTCCGACGCCGAGGGCGGGGCCGAGGGCGACGGCGTTCTTGCGCGCATCAGTGAGGATTTCCGCAAGCTCCTCCGGTCCGTCGCAGTGCATCAGCATGATCGCCGTCAGGTGCGCGGCATTGACGTGGAGCGCCTCTTCGGGTGAAGCGACGGTGACGAGCCCGGCGCCCGCCCGCAAAGCGCCGCGCGCGGCGAGCCGGGCGGCGCCGGTCTGCGTCGGGCCGCCTGACAAGACGAGCGCATGACCCCGGTCATATTTGTGCCCGGCCATCTGCGGGAATGCAAAGCCGTGCTTCCAGAGGCCCGGCTCGTTGATGAAGGTACGCGGCTGGACGGCATCCAGCACCTCCGGCGCGATGCCGATGTCGGCGACCTCGGTGTTGCCGCACAGAATGCGTCCGGGCAGCAGCAGGTGTCCGGGCTTCTTGCGAAAGAAGGTTACCGTCGCTGCGGCCCGCACGGCGATCCCACGCACCATCCCGGTATTGCCATCGACGCCCGACGGCACGTCGACGGCAAGGACCGGCGCGGTGCCGGCGTTGATGCGCTCGACGATCCGATGGGCGTCGCCGTCGAGATCGCGCGCAAGGCCCGCACCGAACATGGCATCGATGATCACATCAGCCGACCGAACGTCGATGGCGGCGGCCTCGCTCGGCACATCGCCCAGCCGGCGCGCCGCCTCGGCGGCGTCGCCCCGCAGGCGCGATACCGATCCCAGGAGGGCGACCGTCACATCGACGCCGCCGCTGCGCAATATCCGGGCAGCGACGAAGCCGTCACCGCCGTTGTTGCCGGGCCCGCAGATGACGGCCAGCCGGCGATGGCCCGGGCCTTTGACCGCGGCAAGCCGCCCGGCGGCAGCGGCGACGGCGAGACCGGCGCGCTCCATCAGCTCGATGCCCGGCGTCCCGGCAGCGATCGTCAGGCGATCGGCCTGCGCCATTTCCGTCGTCGTCAACAGGTGTTGGGTCATAGCAGCCAACCTCGAACCCTCTGCTCGATCCCGCAGCAGCACCGCAGCGCGGCAAAGCAATGCCGGTTCACCGCTGGTTCAGCCACGCTGCCCAATTGTTGTTCAATCTGATCAACTCGCAGGCAGATGGTCGGTCTCACACCTGAAACCCGTCCGCGGACACTCCGGCTTTCAGGCGAGCGTGCCTGGATCTTGGCAATAGCGTGGCGGCATAGCTGATGCTATGCACCGCCGCGAGGCCGGGTGGTCTCGGTCCTGGGCCGAGCCTTGGAGAGCATAGCGCGAAATGAAGAAGATCGAGGCGATTATCAAGCCGTTCAAGCTCGACGAGGTCAAGGAGGCCTTGCAGGAGATCGGGCTGCAAGGCATCACGGTCACCGAGGCCAAGGGCTTTGGCCGCCAGAAGGGGCATACCGAACTGTACCGTGGCGCCGAATATGTCGTCGATTTTTTGCCGAAGGTGAAGATCGAGATCGTCGTACCGGACGGAACGCTCGATCGCGCCGTCGAGGCAATCCGCAAGGCGGCACAGACCGGCCGCATCGGCGATGGCAAGATTTTTGTATCGAGCGTCGAGGAAGCCATCCGCATCCGCACCGGCGAGACCGGCACGGACGCGATTTGATTCGGCCTCCGCAAACGCTCCTCAACTTCCGCACGGCGACCAAGACCCTGGAAAGGCACTGACATGAAGACCGCCAAAGACGTCCTGACCGAAATCAAGGACAAAGACGTCAAGTATGTGGATTTCCGTTTCACCGACCCGCGCGGCAAGTGGCAGCACGTAACATTCGACGTGTCGATGGTGGACGAGGACGCATTCGCCGAAGGCGTCATGTTCGACGGCTCATCGATCTCGGGCTGGAAGGCAATCCACGAATCCGACATGACGCTGATGCCGGATCCGGCGACCGCCACGATTGATCCCTTCTATGCGACCACGACGCTGGCGGTCGTGTGCGATGTCCTCGAACCCCTGACGGGCGAACCCTACGGCCGCGACCCGCGCAGCATTGCCAAGAAGGCGGAGGCCTATCTCAAGTCCTCGGGGATCGGCGATTCCGTGTTCTTCGGACCGGAGGCAGAGTTCTTTGTCTTCGACGACGTGCGGTTCGCGGCCGAGCCCTACAACACCGGCTTCGTGCTCGACTCGATCGAGTTCCCGACCAACACCGACACCGCCTACGAGGGCGGCAACCTCGGCCATCGCATCCGCACCAAGGCCGGCTACTTCCCCGTCCCGCCGCAGGATTCGGCGCAGGACATGCGCAGCGAGATGCTCTCCGCCATGGGCCAGATGGGCGCCAAGGTCGAAAAGCACCACCACGAAGTGGCCTCCGCCCAGCACGAGCTCGGCCTGAAGTTCAGCCCGCTGACGGTGATGGCCGACAGCATGCAGATCTACAAATATTGCATCCAGCAGGTGGCCCAGAGCTATGGCAAGACGGCGACCTTCATGCCGAAGCCGGTCTACGGCGACAACGGCTCGGGCATGCACTGCCATCAGTCGATCTGGAAGGGCGGCAAGCCACTCTTTGCCGGCAGCAAATACTCCGACCTCAGCCAGGAATGCCTCTACTACATCGGCGGCCTGATCAAGCATGCCAGGACGCTGAACGCCTTCACCAACCCGACGACCAACTCCTATAAGCGGCTCGTTCCGGGCTTCGAAGCGCCGGTGCTGCTTGCCTATTCAGCCCGCAACCGCTCGGCCTCCTGCCGTATTCCGGTCACGACCAATCCCAAGGCAAAGCGGGTCGAGGTCCGCTTCCCCGACCCGATGGCCAACCCCTATCTTGCCTTCGCGGCCATGCTGCTTGCAGGCCTGGACGGGATCAATAACAAGATCGATCCCGGCGCGCCGATCGACAAGGATCTGTATGACCTGCCGCCGGCCGAGCTGAAGGAGATCCCGACCGTGTGCGGCTCGCTGCGCGAAGCGTTGGCGAACCTCGACAAGGATCGCGCCTTCCTGAAGACCGGCGGCGTCTTCGACGACGATTTCATCGACAGCTATATCGAACTGAAGACCGGCGAGGTGCTGCGGTTCGAGATGACGCCGCACCCGGTCGAATTCGACATGTACTACTCGGCCTGAGGGACGATCGCGGCCCTCGATTGCGAGCCGGCGAAGGCGGCATTGCCTGGCTTCGCCGTGTCCGGAACGGGGAATAGCGAAGCCTGCGGTTTACCGCTCGGTAACCGAGGTGCTATGATTGGAGTCTGCTAGAGGTCCGTTTCGATCCCCGGGTTGCAGACATGCAGCTGAGCCGACTCTCCTATTTCGCCGACTTCTTCCTGTGCCCGATGTTCGCGGTTGCCCTGGCAGTCGTCGGCCTCTTCGGCCGGGATCCTGCGAGCCTCGGCGAATGGCTGGTGGCAGCAATCGTCGGGTTGATCGCATGGACGCTTGCCGAATATGTCATCCACCGCTCGGTCTACCATCGGGTGCAGCCGTTTCAGGGCTACCATGACGCCCATCACGAGGACCCGAAGGCGCTCATCGGGGCGCCTTCAGTCATCGGCATCGTGTTGATTTTCGCGATCGTGTTTGCGCCGCTCCTGCCCCTCGGCCTTGTGACCGCGTGCGGCGTGACGAGCGGATTCATCCTCGGCTATTTCGCCTACATGATGATCCATCATGCCTCGCATCACTGGAACGCGCGGCCCGGCACCTATCTCTATCATCTGCGGCTGCATCATGCGCGTCACCACTACGCCCATGAGCTCGGAAATTTCGGTGTCTCGACAGCGGTTTGGGATCATGTTTTCGGCACCGCGCTCGAGGCGCAACGCCGCACCGCCAACCGTTAGCCTCGCCCCGATCGCACCGCCGGGCTGCGGCTCCTGCCCTTCCCTTCGCGTTTGACTGCCCCGATCGCATCGGTCCCGTGCGCCTGAACATAAAGCCTGGCGCCCCGGGAGCTGTTTCGGGTCGGCATCTGTCGAGCCGCGAAGATGCAGCACTGCATGACGTCCCCCACACGCTTGTGCCATTTCCGCCACAGTCGGCTCGCTTTTGATTTCGGACAGATCAGAGGGCAAGACATGGCCGCGTTTAAGCCATAAACCCCGCGCTAGGCTGATCTCTGAAGTGATCACGGCAAGCCTGACGGGACAAACAAGTAGAAGCCGAGACCGACAGAGCGTGATCGAGAGGGACACAGGGTTTATCGCGCGGCCATGCTCTCACGCGGCTTGTTGTCGGCACCGTCCCGCAAGGGACGAAGGCTGACCTGACGATCATCGGAATCGGGAGACCATGGACGCCCGCGTTTTCGACAAGAAGAAGCTTCCCAGCCGCTACGTGACCGAAGGTCCGTCCCGCGCGCCGCATCGTTCGTATCTTTACGCGATGGGGCTGACGCGCCAGCAAATCCATCAGCCGCTGGTCGGCGTGGCGAGCTGCTGGAACGAGGCCGCGCCCTGCAACATCGCCCTCATGCGCCAGGCTCAGGCGGTGAAGAAAGGCGTCGCAGCGGCCGCCGGCACGCCCCGGGAATTCTGCACGATCACCGTGACCGACGGCATCGCCATGGGCCATCACGGCATGAAGGCTTCGCTCGTGTCGCGCGAGGTGATCGCCGATTCCGTCGAGCTGACCATGCGCGGCCACTGCTACGACGCGCTCGTCGGCATCGCCGGCTGCGACAAGTCCCTGCCCGGCATGATGATGGCAATGGCGCGGCTGAACGTGCCTTCGATTTTCATCTACGGCGGGTCGATCCTGCCGGGAAACTTTCGCGGCCGGCCGGTGACTGTCCAGGATCTGTTCGAGGCGGTGGGCAAGCATTCGATCGGCGACATGTCGGATGCCGATCTCGATGAACTCGAGACCGTCGCCTGCCCGTCGGCCGGCGCCTGCGGCGCGCAATTCACCGCCAATACGATGGCAACCGTGTCGGAGGCCATCGGCCTTGCCCTGCCCTATTCGGCGGGGGCGCCGGCGCCGTACGAGATCCGCGATCGGTTCTGCACGGCGGCCGGCGAGATGGTGATGGAGCTCCTCACCCGCAACATCCGGCCGCGCGACATCATCACCCGCAAGGCACTCGAAAACGCCGCCACCGTGGTCGCCGCCTCCGGCGGCTCGACCAACGCGGCCCTGCACCTGCCCGCCATCGCCCATGAGTGCGGCATCAAGTTCGATCTCTTTGACGTCGCCGATATCTTCAAGCGCACGCCCTACATCGCCGATCTCAAGCCGGCCGGCCGCTATCTCGCCAAGGATATGTTCGAGGCAGGCGGCATTCCTCTCCTGATGAAAACCCTTCTCGACCACGGCTTCCTGCACGGCGAGTGCCTCACCGTGAGCGGCCGGACGATCAAGGAGAACCTTGCCAAGGTTGTCTGGAATGACGGGCAGGACGTGGTGCGTCCCGCCAACGATCCGATCACGACGACAGGTGGCGTCGTTGGGCTCAAGGGCAACCTGGCACCGGAAGGGGCGATCGTGAAGGTCGCGGGAATGGCACAGGACAAGCTGGCCTTCAAAGGGCCGGCGCTGTGCTTTGATTCCGAAGAGGCATGCTTCGAAGCCGTGCGGAAGCGCAAATATCCTGAGGGGTGCGTCTTCGTCATCCGCTACGAAGGCCCGCGCGGCGGACCCGGCATGCGCGAAATGCTGGCGACGACCGCCGCCCTCTACGGCCAGGGGACCGGCGGCAAGGTCGCCCTGATTACCGATGGCCGCTTTTCGGGTGCGACGCGCGGCTTCTGCATCGGCCACGTCGGCCCCGAGGCCGCCGTCGGCGGCCCGATCGCGCTGGTTCGCGATGGCGACATCATCGAGATCGACGCAGTCGCAGGCACACTCGACATCCAATTGAGCGAGGCGGAGCTTGCCACGCGTCGAAAGCAATGGAAGCCGCGCCCGACCGACTACGGATCGGGCGCCATCTGGAAATATGCCCAGGCCGTCGGCTCGGCCAAGGACGGGGCAGTGACCCATCCGGGGCAAAAAGGCGAGACGCACGTCTATGCGGATCTCTAGTCGCGTAGTGTTCCTGCTTATAGGGACTGCCGGCCTCCTCGCCGGCGCGCCGGCGCATGCGCTCGACGGCTCGCAAACGCCCTCGACCGATGCCAAGGCGCCGCTGAAGCTCTTCTCCAGCCCGCGCGCGGCCCTCCAGCAGGGCATGGAAAGCCTGCGGGCCGGCAACGTGCAATCCTCGGTCGAGGCTCTCACCTACGCCGCCGCCAACGGCCAGCCCCTGGCGCGCTGGAAGCTCGGCAAGATGTATGCCGACGGCGACGGCGTCCCGCACGACGACTACAAGGCCTACCAGTATTTTTCGAAGATCATCGAGAGCTACGACGAGGACACCGCCGACGAGAGCGAAGCCTCAGTGGTATCGAACGCCTACGTCACGGTCGGCGTCTATTGCCTCAGCGGCATTCCGAACTCGAAGGTCAAGCCGGATCCGTCGCGCGCGCTGGAGATGTTTCAGTATGCGGCGCTGACCTTTGGCGACCCCAATGCCGAATACAATCTGGCCCGCATGTATCTTGACGGCACGGTCGTCGAGAAGGACGGGCGGCAGGCGGCGCGCTGGCTCAACCTCGCCGCCGACAAGAACCATCGCCAGGCGCGCGCCCTCCTCGGCCATCTCCTGTTCACCGGGGAAGGTGTGCCGAGGCAGCGCGCCCGGGGGCTCATGTGGCTGACGCTCGCGCGCGAAGCCGCTGAAGGCCCGCAGGACGCCTGGATCGTCGATCTTTACACCAAGGATTCTTCGGCCGCGAGCGATGATGATCGTCAGGCCGCGCTGGTTTTCCTCGAAGACCAGATCAAGAAGAAGAACTGACAGACCCCTGCCCCGCTTGGCGCGAACGCCTGATCCCTTCCTCGCCCGCCCATGGCAGAGAGAGGAGCTCCGGCGCTGGCTTCATCTGGAGTGTGGCCGCACTGCGAGCGCGGAAAGAATGGTCGCGCCGAGTGCCGCCGCAATGAACACGAAGGGGGCACGGTCGTAGCCATGGTCGAGCAGCGATCCGAGCACGACCGGCACGATGAGCGAGCCGAGATCAAGGCCCGAATAGACGAAGCCGAACACTTTTCCGGTTGAGCCAACCGGGGTTGCGGCACGGATAAGCATGTCGCGCGAGGGGATCGTCAGCCCGACGAGGAAGCCCGCCACGATCGCCGCGACGACAACCAGGGAAACCGGCATCGGTGCCAGGCCCAGTGCCAGCATCAGGACGGCCGCTCCGGCAAGACCTGCCGCGACGATGCGGTCGTGGCTCTTAACCATGTCGGCGAGGTAGCCGCCGGCGAAGGAGCCGATGGCGTTGGCGACGAGATAGCCCGTCAGGATCTCGGTGGCCAAGGCGACGCTCACGTCCTGCACCCGCGGCAGCATGCTCGGCAGAAAATTCTGCGTCCCGCCGAGCGCGACGGACAGGAGCAGAAAGAACGCGAATGCCATCCAGACGGAAGGCGACCTGAAAACCGCCCGACCGGGCAGGGAAACGTATCCGCCCGGCCGCTGATGCGGCGCCAGGGTGAACTCGGAGCGGGCAAGCATGAAAAAGGCGGCAAGGATCAGGCCCGCGATCCCAACCACGATCAGGGCATTGCGCCATCCGAAGCGCTCCGAGAGGAAAAGCACGCTCACCGGCGCTGCCGCCCATCCGAAGGTGCCACATATCGTGTGCACGCTGTAGGCACGGGCCAGCCGCGAGGGCGAGACGCGCCGGGTCAGGACCGAATAGTCGGCGGGGTGATAGACGCTGTTGCCGAGCCCCGCCAGAACAGACAGGACAAGCATGAGGCCGTAGCTGGGTGCTGCTCCGATCGCAGCGACGGCCCCCGCCAGCATTGCCATCCCGGCGGGCAGGACGAAATGCGGGCCGAAACGGTCGACCACGAAGCCAGCCACGACCTGCGAAATCGCCGAGGCGGAGAAGAACATCGTGACCAGCAGGCCGAGCTCGCTATAGCTCAGCCCGAGCGCGGCATGCATCGCCGGGAACAGAGGCGACAGGGCGAGCTGAAAGAAGTGGCTCGTGAAATGCGCGCCACCGACGAGCGCGATCACCCGCAAGTCGACAAGAGGGCGTCCGATGGTGAGGTCGGTCATTCACAAGAATTCCATTGCAAGAGGCGGAGCGGATGGCCCGCGCCGCGCGCGGCAAGGTGCGATCGCCGATACCATCTAGGTAAGGCGCTCCCGAGTTCGAATCATATTGGCGTCATCCCGGCCGCAGCGACGCAAAATGCGGGTGCGCCGCCAAGAGGCGGCACCTTCCTCCGCAGGGAGAAGGAGGTCCCGCGGCCGACTACGACGCGGGCGCCGCGGAACGGTCGACGGTGCCGTCGTCCGCCCGCCCCATCACCGCCGGCGCCGCCACGCACTTTGCGAACAGTCGCGTGTAGAGCACCTCATAGGGTGCGCCGAATGGGTGGCAGCGGGCCTTTTCTACGAGGCCGATGGCACCGGGGTTGCCGCTGTTGGCGGCGGCCATGGCGTCGCCATGCAGCTTGGCGAAGGCCGGAAACGCATCGCCGGCCTCCTCCCGCGGCCCGTGCAGCGCAAAGATCCGTGTCGAGGCCGATTTTCCCTTCAGCGGAATATCGCCGTGGTCGACGAAGGCGAAATCCGTCGCAGCACGCGCCGTCACTCCCGAGACGATGACGCTTACGCCAAATTCCTTTGTCGCGCTTTCGAGCCGCGAGGCGACGTTCACCGGATCGCCGACGATCGAATAGTCGAAGCGCATCGAGGACCCCATGTTGCCGACGAAGACATCGCCGGTGTTGAGGCCGATGCCGATGCGCACCGGGATATGTTGCCGACCTTCCGCCTCGGCCGCCTGACGCTCCGCCGCATCGACTTCGGGAATTGCCGCGAGCATCGCCAGCGCCGCGCGGCAGGCGCGGTTCGCATGATCGGGCACGTCGAGCGGCGCGTTCCAGAATGCCATCAATCCATCGCCCATGTATTTGTCGATCGTCCCACCCTCGGCCAGGATTGCCGCGGTCAGCGGTGTCATGAGGCCATTGAGGAAGTGCACGACGGCCTCCGCGGTCAGCCCCTCCGAGCGCCGGGTGAAATCGCGGACGTCAGCGAACAGGATCGTGACGGAGCGAAGCTCCCCGCCGAGCTTGAGATGGCTCGGGTCCTGCGCCAGCCGCTCGACGATCGCCGGGGCGAGGTAGCGCGAAAAGGCGGTGCGCACGGTCTTTCGCTCGCGCTCCGTGTGCCGGTAGAGCGCAATGGTCGTCAGCCCGTAGGTGGCAAGCCAAGTCGCGGCCGGGATCAGCGGATCGAACAGAAGATCGAGCCGATGGAAGGCATAAAAGCTCGCGCCCCCGGTGCCCGCAACGAATATCAGCGCAATGAGCGCGGCAGCCAAAGGCGAAAGGCGGCGCGCCGCGATCCCGACGATCAGGCCGCCGATGACGATCGCCAGCGCCTCGAGCCCCGGGGCATAGTCCGGGCGGGCAAGGTGCTGGCCCGACAACACATGTTCGAGGAGCTCGGCATGGATCTCGTCCCCGGGCACGGCGCCTTCGAGCGGCGTCGATCGCAGATCGCTGAGCGCCGTGGCGCTGGCGCCGATCAGAATGATGCGCCCGGCGATGTCGGCCACGGGAACCTGGTCGGCAAGGAGCCGCCAGGCGGGGATCCGCCGCCCCTGCTGGAAGCCGGAATAGCGGATCCGCACGCCGCCGTCCCACTCGGTCGGGATTTCAAGATCGCCGATCTTGACCGCGACAATTCCCGTCTGGGCCCCGTAGCCCGCCTCTCCCGAGGCATTCGAAGCCTTGGTGATGATCGTCGAGGCGCCCTGCGCGACGCGCAGCAGCTCCGCATCGAGCGAGGGAACCAGGATGGCCTTGTCCCGGCTTGATCCGAGCGCGAAGACGAGCGGCACCTTGCGGACGACGAGGTCGCGGTCGGGCAGGAAATTGATGGCGCCGAGCCCCGGTGCGCCGCCAAGAAGCTTCGGCAGCGGAAGCACGGCACGGGGAAACAGCGGCGCAAAAATGCGCGCATCGTCGCCCGCCTGAGCAAAGCCGGTCTTGGGCTGGAAGGTCTCGACGCCGCTGCTCCTCGTGAGAAAGAAGGCAAGCACCGACTGGCCAGCCGCAACGGCGGCGGCGAACGCCTCGTCCGTCGAAGGAAGCTTGGCGAGGAGCGCGTCGCGCTCCGGCGTTTGCGGCAACTGCTTGGCAAGATTTTCGGCTGAAGCGCGATCGGGCTCCGAAAAGGTGATGTCGTAGGCGATCGCCAGTGCTCCGAGCGCGTCGAGCTTCTTCGTCATCTCCGCCAGACGATCTCGCGGCCACGGCCATTGGCCGAGCTTGGCCAGGGAATCGTCATCGACGTCGATGACGCGGACCGGCAGGTCCGACCGCCAGGGCCGCGGGTCGAACCACTGATAATTGTCGAAGACGAGATTGCGCAGTTGCTCGACGACCGGCCCGCCCGAGAGCGTCAACGTCACCCCGATCGCGATGGGGCCGAGCATCAGTAGGAGCGCGCTGAGGCCGCGCCCCAGGCGGCGGCCGAAGGCAGGCAGGCGCCTGCGTGCTCTCAGCCTTTGCAGCATCCGGTCCTGTCCAGGCGACGGCAAACCCGCGCTCGGCCGTCAAACCCCTCTGGGCGGGAAAGAATATACGATGCCGGCTCGACAAGGTAGGGGCAGCCGCTGCCTTTGGTGGGGACGGCAGACGAAGGCCCCAGCGGTGCCTGCTCAGTCCAGTTCGATCCGAACCGGCACATGGTCCGACGGCTTGTCGAGGCTTCGCATGTGCTTGTCGATTGCGATGCTTCGCATCCGGTCGGCGGCCTGGGCGGAGAGAAGCATGTGATCGATGCGCAGGCCGTTGTTCTTTTGCCAGGCGCCTGCCTGGTAGTCCCAGAAGGTGTAGAGGCCCGACGCATCGGTCGTGGCGCGTAGCGCGTCAGTGAGACCGATGTTCAGGAGCGCCCGGTATTTGGCCCGCGTTGCCGGCAGGAAGAGCGCATCCTGTGTCCACAGCGCCGGATCGTGGACATCCCGCGTCTCGGGAATGACATTGTAGTCGCCGGCCAGTACCAGCGGCTCCTCCAGCGCGAGCAGCGATCGCGCGTGGGCCGTCAGGCGGTCCATGAACGCGAGCTTGAAAGGGTACTTGTCCGTGGCAGGAGGGTTGCCGTTCGGAAAATAGATCGAGGCTATCCGCATCGCGCCGCTGTCGCCGGCGATCACCGCCTCGATATAGCGGGCGTGCGCATCGCCCGTGTCTCCCGGAAGTCCGCGGGTGACGTCCTCGATCGGCCGTTTGGAGAGGATCGCGACCCCGTTGAAGGTCTTTTGCCCATGCAGCGCGACGTTATAGCCGGCCGCCTCCGCTTCGAGCCGCGGAAACGCCTCGTCGGCGCATTTCGTCTCCTGCAGGCAAAGCACGTCCGGCTGCGCTTCCTTTAGATAGCGCATGAGATGATCCAGGCGCTGCCGGATCGAGTTGACGTTCCAAGTCGCGACGCGCACGCAGTGTCCCTCGAATTGAGTGCAGACAAGACTAAGAGGCTTGGGTGACCTGCGCCAGCGCCAGCGCCCATCAGGGCGCGAATCTAGCCGACGCCACGCCCTCGCGCATCACCGCGCGGCGCAGCGGTCCGACGACCGACAACGCCAGCAGGCCGGCGCCACGCAGGACATCCATCGGCAGCAGATCTGAAAGGAGCGACCGATTGAGAGCCTCGACGCTGGCGCCGCGCAGGAGGATATCGGCGCGGCGCGAGCTTTCGTAGGCGCTGCGAAGCTCGGGCCCGCCGAGATCGCGGGCGCGGCTGCGCGCGGCCGCGAGGCAATCGAGGAGGTGGGCAACATCGCGCAGGCCGAGGTTGAGGCCCTGAGCGCCGATGGGTGGAAACACGTGCGCTGCGTCCCCGATGAGGACAAGGCGTGGCGCGCTCAGCCGCGCGGCCGTGGCCGAGGCGATGGGGAATAGGCCAACCGGGCCCTCGACCCGCATCGCGCCCAGCATCGAATGGGCCTGTCGCTCGATCTCTCTGGAGAGGGCTTGGTCATTGAGCGCGCGGCGCCGTCCGGCCTGCGGCGCAGCCATCATCCAGACGAGGCTGGAACGGTGTGGCGCTTCGCGGCCGGCGGCAAGCGGAACCAGCGTGAAGGGCCCCTCGCGCGTATGGAGCTCGGTCGAGACGTCGCGATGGGGCTGGTCGTGGGCAAGGATCGTGGTCAGCGCGGTCTGCTCGTTGACCCGCTCCCGGACCGAAATGCCCGCCGCCGCGCGGGCCGGCGACCGCCGACCGTCGGCAGCGACAATCAGCTGCGCGGAAACAACGCTGCCGTCGTCAACGGTCACCGTCGCGGATGGTCCGGTAAAGTCGAAGGCCGTCGCCTGACACTCGATCAGAGCAAGCCCTGGGATCTGTCTTGTTGCCTCGGCAAGTGCGCTGACAAGGGCATCGTTTTCGATGTTGAATCCGAAAGCCTCGAGGCCGATTTCGCGCGCATGAAAGGCCACCGGAGGAGGCCGGAACAGCGAGCCGGTATCATCGATGATCCGGATCGTCGCGAGGGGCGCGGCAAGCGGCGCGAGGTGCGGCCACACGCCGACCGAGCGCAGGAAGGAGACCGATCCATCGAAAAGGGCCAGGGTCCGGCCGTTGGCACGGGCATCGGCCGAGCCGATCAGGACAACGCTGAACCCCTTGCGCGCGAGCGCGATGGCTGCCGTCAAGCCGATCGCCCCTGCGCCGACGACGACGACATCGCTGACGCGCGACGGCGCGATGGCCTTTGCGCCGGGCGGATCCGATCTGGCCGGTTCAGAGCTGCTCATGGCTTGATTCATAGTTCGCGGCAGCGCCAGGGCGAGCGGGCGCCGCCTTGCTGCTAGGCGTGCCCGCAGGCGTCTGCTACCCACTCCGCCGATCTCTGTTGCGTTCTGTCGCCCAGGAGCTTCGTGATGATTCCTCGCCGCCCCCTCGTTGCGGGCAATTGGAAGATGAACGGCCTGAAAGCCTCGCTTGCCGAGCTCGCGGCGATCAGAGACGCCGTGGCGGCGGGCCATGCCGGAGATGCGGAAATCGTCGTCTGTCCGCCGGCCACGCTGATTGCGGCGGCAGCCGAGCTCTGCGCCGGCAGCCGGATCGCGATCGGCGGCCAGTGGTGCCATGCGCAATCATCGGGGGCCCATACGGGCGACATCTCCGCGGCGATGCTCAAGGACGCCGGCGCCATCTTCGTCATCGTCGGCCATTCCGAACGGCGCATCGAGCATGCCGAGACTGATGGCCTAGTCCGTGGCCAGGCGGAGGCAGCGCTCGGCGCTGGGCTCACCGCCATCGTGTGCATCGGCGAGACCGCCGCCGAACGACGGGAAGGGCGCACCCTCGCCGTTCTCGAACGCCAGGTCGGCGGCTCGGTCCCGACCGCGGCGGGACCTGGCTCGATCGTCATCGCCTACGAGCCGGTCTGGGCAATCGGCACCGGCCTCACGCCGACGCCGGCCGATGTCGCCGACGCGCATGCATTCATTCGCCGTCACCTCGATGCGCTCATGCCGGGGGAGGCAGGAGCAGTCAGGATTCTGTACGGCGGGTCGGTAAAGCCCGCGAACGCCGCCGAACTGTTGGCCGCCGCCGACGTCGATGGCGCGCTTGTCGGCGGGGCGAGCCTCACCTGCAAGGATTTCATGGGCATCGCCGGCGTCTATCGCTCGGCCGACGCCTCGCGCGGCGATCGTTCGCCTTGACACAGATGTCCGGAGGAGAGCCCGGACACCCGTGTCCCTCGCGAGATCGAAAGGTCACTCGCCTTCGTTCTGCACGTAGGTGATCTTGTCGCCCACCTTTTTCCACGTGTAGAGGACGTAGTCGATATTAGTGCGGTCGCCCTTCTGATCGTAGGTCATGTCGCCAAGTACGGTGTGGAATGTCATGCCGGACTTGATGGTGCCGGCCAAAGTCTTCGGATCAAGCGAATTGGCCTTCTCGGCCGCCTGCTTGATGACTTCGACCGCGGCATAGGAATAGAGGGTGTAGGCTTCCGGATCGAAGCCCTTGTCGGTGAATTCCTTGACCACCTTGGCGGCGGTCGGGCGTTTGCGGGGGTCGGGTGGGAAGGTCATGAACGTGCCTTCGACACCCGGGCCGCCGATGGCCACGAATTCCTCCGAAACGATGCCGTCGGCGCCCATCACTTTGGTCGTCATACCCTGGTCCCGCATCTGCCGAACGATGAGGCCGAGTTCGGTGTGCAGGCCGCCCCAGTAGACAAGGTCGACTTTCGCCTCCTTGATCTTTGAAACAAGGGCGGAAAAGTCCTTCTCGCCGACGTTGACGCCCTCGTAGAGGGCCTCCTTGATGCCGCCGGCGTTGATGCCCTTCCTGGTCTCGTCGGCGAGGCCCTTGCCGTAAGTCGTCTTGTCGTGCAGCACGGCGACGTTCTTGCCCTTGAAGTTCTTGACGATGAAGGCGGAGGCGACAAGCCCCTGCTGGTCGTCGCGCCCGCAGGTGCGGAACATGTTCCACAATCCGCGATCCGTGACCTTCGGGTTGGTGGCCGCAGGCGTGATGTCGAGAACGCCGTTGTCGGCGTAGACTTCCGAGGCAGGGATCGTCACGCCGGAGTTGAAGTGGCCGACGACGAGCTTGATGCCGTCGCCGACGAACTTGTTGGCGACCGAGACGCCCTGTTTCGGATCGGAAGCATCATCGCCCACCTCGACGGCGATCTTCTGGCCGAGAATGCCGCCTGCGGCATTGATGTCCTCGGCCGCCTGCTCGGCGCCGAACTTGAGTTGCGCCCCGAATGCCGCATTCGGACCGGTGATGGGTCCGGCGACGCCTATTTTGATGTCGGCCCGCGCGGCGCCCGCTGCGGCGCCAAGCGCCAGCGCGGCCACGAGCACGATCCTGGTTGCGTGCAGCATGCCAACCTCCTGAGCAAGGGTTGTTGTTCGACACCGGGAGGCTAGCGGAAGTGGCCTAACTGGTAAACATGATTTTGGCGGTTATATTCCGAAGGGCGGGCCTGGCATGGTTCGCCGCGCCTTCCTCCGTTGCTGGCCTTCGCGTCTTGCATCCTGTAGACAGCACGCCAACATGTAGCGATGCAGGTGCTGCGACCGGCCGGCCGCTGGTGCCGAGAGGATTCCGTTCATGCAGACCGTTTTGATCGTCATCCACCTGATGGTGGTGATTGCGCTGGTGGGGGTCGTGCTGCTGCAACGGTCGGAAGGCGGTGCGCTCGGGATTGGTGGGGCGAGCGGGTTCCTGACCGGCCGGGGGCAGGCCAATGTACTGACGCGCGCGACCGCCATCCTGGCGGCGCTGTTTTTTGCAACGAGCCTCGGCCTGTCGATCCTGGCAGGTCTGAACCGTGCGCCGAAGTCCATCCTCGAGGGGGCGACGCCGCCTGCTGCGCCAAGCCAGCCCGCGCCGGGCGGTTTTGATCTGCGCAAGCAGATCGAAGGCAATCAGCCGCCTGCCGCGGGTGGCCCACCTGCCCCGGCGGCTCCCGCCGCACCTGCGCCGCCCGCCGCTCCGAGCGCGCCCGCCGCGCCCGCTGCTCCGACCGCTCCTGCCCCTCCGGCGGCGCCGGAAGCACCGCGCTCGCAATAGGCTGTGCACGTCGGGCACCGACAAGCATTAGCGCCGGCTCATGTCTGTCTGCAACGCCTGAGGCTTTGGGCCGAGCGCCGGTGCGCCTGGGCCGCAATGTGCGCTCCCCTGTCGCTGCCGGCGAAGATCGCCATTTCGGCACGTGGCGAATGAGCCTCGGCCGTCCCGCCGTGGCACCGCAATTATCTCTCGCCGAATCGTAGCGGATCGGATATCTGTCGAGGCCCATGGCGCGGTACATTTTCATCACCGGCGGCGTGGTCTCATCGCTTGGCAAGGGTTTGGCAGCGGCGTCCCTCGGGGCGCTGCTGCAGGCGCGCGGTTACAGCGTTCGGCTGCGCAAGCTCGATCCCTACCTGAATGTCGACCCCGGCACGATGAGCCCCTATCAGCACGGCGAGGTGTTCGTCACCGATGACGGCGCGGAGGCCGATCTCGACCTCGGCCACTACGAGCGCTTCACCGGCAGCCCGGCGCCCCGCAGCGACAACATCACGACCGGCCGCATCTATCAAGAAATCATCGCCCGCGAGCGGCGGGGCGACTTTCTCGGCGGGACCGTACAGGTCATCCCGCACGTCACCAACGCCATCAAGGAATTCGTGCTCGACGGCAATGACGGGATCGACTTCCTGCTCGTCGAGATCGGCGGCACGGCCGGCGATATCGAAGGTCTGCCGTTCTTCGAGGCGATCCGGCAGCTCGGCAACGAACTGCCGCGCGGCCATGCGGTCTATATCCACCTGACCCTGCTGCCCTATATCGCGAGCGCCGGCGAGCTCAAGACGAAGCCGACGCAGCATTCCGTCAAGGAATTGCGCTCGATCGGCATCCAGCCCGACATCCTGTTGTGCCGCACCGACCGTCCGATCCCGCGCGAGGAGCGGCGCAAGCTCTCGCTGTTCTGCAACGTGCGCGAAAGCGCCGTCATCGAGGCGCGCGATGTCGCCTCGATCTACGCCGTGCCCCGTGCCTACCACGAAGCCGGGCTCGACGGTGAAGTTCTCGCTGCTTTCGGCATCGAGCCCGCTCCAAAGCCCGACATGTCGCGCTGGAACGCCGTGATGGAGCGCGTCGAGAATCCCGAGGGCCAGGTCACCATCGCGGTCGTCGGCAAGTACACGGGCCTCAAGGACGCCTATAAGTCGCTCATCGAGGCCTTGACCCACGGTGGCATGGCCAATCGTGTCCAGGTCAACGTCGACTGGATCGAGAGTGAAATTTTCGAAAAGCACGATCCGGCGGCCCATCTCGAACACGTCCATGGCATCCTCGTGCCTGGCGGTTTCGGCCAGCGTGGGGCGGAAGGCAAGATCCTCGCTGCGCGCTTCGCCCGCGAGCGCAAGGTGCCCTACTTCGGCATCTGCTTCGGCATGCAGATGGCGGTCATCGAGGCCGCGCGGTCGTTGGCGGGGATCGAAAAGGCCAATTCCACGGAGTTCGGGCCTTGTGCCGAGCCGGTCGTCGGCCTGCTGACCGAATGGATGCGCGGCAACGAGCTCGAAAGGCGCACCGCCGAGGGCGACCTCGGCGGCACGATGCGGCTCGGTGCCTACAAGGCCGACCTGATGCGGGGCTCCAAGATCGCCGGCATCTACGCTGCAACCCAGATTTGCGAGCGCCACCGCCATCGCTATGAGGTCAATACCAATTATCGCCAGCAGCTTGAGACCAAGGGCCTCGTCTTCTCCGGCATGTCGCCGGACGGGCTCTTGCCGGAGACGATGGAATTCGAGGACCATCCCTGGTTCATCGGGGTGCAATACCATCCCGAGCTGAAATCGCGGCCGTTCGACCCGCATCCGCTGTTCGCCTCCTTCGTGGAGGCGGCCGTCGTGCAGTCGCGCCTCGTCTGAGGGCGATCCGCCGATCCCCTTTCATCCGCGCAACAAATTGTTACATTAGATGGCAGATGTTGAATCCCCGGGCCTTGAACCCGGCAGAGAGGGAAAGTTCGATGGGTATCGCCAAGTCCCGCTTTCAGGTCGTCTCGCTCACCGAGGCGGCGGCGGCTAGAGTGCGCGACATCATGACCTCGGCTGAAAGGCCGGTCGCGGGCCTTCGGGTCGGCGTGAGGAACGGCGGCTGCGCCGGCATGTCGTACACGATGGAATGGGCCGAGACGATTTCGCCTCTCGACGAGGTCGTCGAGGACAAGGGCGTCAAGCTCCTCATTGATCCCAAGGCAGTGCTGTTCCTGCTCGGCACTCGCATGGACTTCCGCACCACAAAACTCTCCTCTGGGTTTGTCTTCGAGAACCCGAACCAGACTTCGGCGTGCGGCTGCGGCGAATCGGTGGCGATCACCCCAGCCAGGCAGGACGAACTGGCAAGCCCCGTCCATATGTAGCGCGGCTTCGGCAAAGCGCCGGATGCTCCCCCGCCTGCGGGGGAGCTGTCGGCAAAGCCGACTGAGGGGGCACTCACCAATCCCCTGCTGGCCGGCGCCTCGCCGCCCCCTCCACCATGCTTCGCATGGTCCCCCTCCCCCGCAAAAATTGCG
>JAFAME010000274.1 GCA_019233695.1 Methylobacteriaceae bacterium | reverse complement strand
GAGGTTCTCCGGCTCCTTCAAGAAAATCGAGAAATTCCTGATGTTGCAGGCGCTGAGAGTTGCCAGCACTCCCGGCCAGACCGCGGCATGAAGACGCTTGTATTCTTCGACCTTTTCTGGCCGCAACCGATTGCAAAAACCCATCCGCTGCATGATTTCTTTCCGATTTTTGTGGTGAGACTGGAAGTGCGCGCGCCGGAGCGGGCGGCGGGCCGCGGGCGGAGCAAGTGATCCTGAGAGCTTCGGGAGCGCTCGCAAAAATGCTTGCGGGATGAAATTCTCGTAAATGGCTATGTGGTTTTGTCTATCACGTGTGTTGCCCCCTCGACCTTGAGCCGGTCGATTGCCGAAAAGTCCCATGCAATTCCCAGGCCTGCCGCCTCGCTCGGGATGGCATATCCATCCTTGATCGACATGCCCGCAGTGGTCAGGTCATCGAGCTGGGGGATGTATTCGAGCCAGCGCGCATTCGGGACGGCGCAACATAGCGCGACATGCAATTCCATCAGGAAGTGCGGGCACACCGCCATGTTGAAGGTCTCGGCAAGATGGGCAGTCTTCAGCCATGGGGTGATGCCGCCGATGCGCGCGACATCGACTTGAACGACCGAGCAGGCCGCGCGCTGCAGATATTCGCGGAAATGCAGCGCGCTGTACAAGCTCTCGCCGATGGCAATCGGGATCGACGTCGAAGCACAGAGCCGGACATGGCCGTCAAGATCGTCGGCGGGCAGCGGCTCCTCGAACCAGCCGATGTCGGCTGCCTCATAGTGGCGGGCGCGGCGGATGGCCTCGTCGACCGAGAACGCCTGGTTGGCGTCGGTGAAGATCTCGAAGCCAGTCCCGACCGCTTCACGCACCTTCGTCATCCGCTCGACGTCCTCGGCAATCGGCCGCCCCACCTTGAGCTTCGATCCCCCGAATCCTGAGGATTTTGCCTTCAGGGCATCCTCGACCAGCGCTTCCGTCGGCAGGTGCAGCCAGCCGCCCTCGGTCGTATAGAGCCTGATCCTTTCCTGTGCGCCGCCTGCCATGACGTGGAGGGGTAGCCCTGCCTTGCGGCAGCGCAGATCCCATAGCGCGGTGTCGATGGCCGCAAGCGCCAGCGAGGTGATGGCGCCGACGGAAGTGGCGTGCGTGAGGAACAGGAGGTCGCGCCAGATCCGCTCGACGATCCCCGCCTCGCGCCCGATGAGGGCCGGCGCCAGGGAGCGGCTCAGGAGTTCGATGATGGAACGGCCGCCGGTCCCAATCGTGTAGCTGTAGCCGGTGCCGACAGCACCGTCGCTGTCGGTGATGCGCATGATCGGTGTTTCCTGGCTGAGGAAAGCCTGGATGGCGTCGACGCGCTTCACCTTCGGCTTCAGATCGACCATGAGGATTTCGACGCGCTCAATCCGCGCCATGGGCATCTCCCAGAAATCGTTCTATGTGCTCGCAAATGGGCCCGGGTCGCGGCCGGTCAACCGATGCAAGACCTTCAGTACCGGTCGACGAGCGCTCCGGTCGGCACCCATCGGCAGTTCTGCCGGTGGGCGGCAGACTGGAACGATTTCTCGTTGCGGCTTGCGCACTCGCATACTAGCGTCGCGCCTCGCCACGCAAGTGCGGGCAATCAAGCCGCTATTGGCAACTGGCCCCGAGGAAATGCTGAAGGAGAGGACACCATGAGGCGCTCAGACATCGTTGCCAAAGCTGCCATCGCAGTCCTTGGCATGGCAGCCCTCTCGCTGCCGGCAATCGCCGCCGAATCGACCAAGGTGGCGCTCGTGCCGGGTGGGCCGCACCCCTATTTCGCGGCATGGGAAAAAGCCGGCCAAGACGCCATGAAGGACTTCAAGCTGGGCGCCGCGGACTATCGAATTCCGCAGAAATGGGAGCTCAGCCAGCAGAACGAGCTCCTCGAGAGCCTGTTGAGCCAGGGCTATAATGCCTTCCTCGTGTTTCCCGGCGATCCGGTCGGATCGAACAGCACGGTGGCCGAGCTGACGGAGAACGGCGCGCCCGTGATCGCCACGGCCGGCTGCCTCAAGGAGCCGACCACCGCCCTCTTCTGCCTCGGGACAGACACCGGCAATTCGGCCTATCTCGGCACCAAGGAGCTCATCAAGGCGATGGGCGGCAAGGGTCGCATCGCACACTTTAGCGGCTTCCTCGTCGATCCCAACACGCAATTGCGCATCGACGCGGTCGAGAAGGCGGCGAAGGAAACCAACGGCGCCGTCAAGGTCGTCCAGGTGATCACCGACATCGATGCGCCGGAACCCGCCGAGGAGAAGATCAACGCCTATCTCGCCGCCCACGCCAACGAGGTCGACGGCATCATCACGACGGCGTGGATTCCCGCCGTCGTCGCGTCCAACGCCTTGCGCAAAATCGGCGACAAGCGCATCCAGATGGTCGGCATCGACCACGACGAGGTCGTGCTGAAGGCCATCAAGGACGGCTTCGTCCACGGGACGATGCTGCAGAACCCGTACGGGCAGGGCTATATCGGCTCCTTCGCCCTCGACAAGATCCGCAGCGGCTGCAAGGTCAAGCCGGATGCGCCGTTCAAGACGATCGCGCTCACGAACCGGTTCATCGATTCCGGCACGGTCTTTGCCGGCAAGGACGCCGTCGACAATTACGTCGCTTCGATGCAGGCGATCACCAAGGAAATCTTCGCCAATTTCGCCAGCACCTATCTTTCCTGCCCGTAAGGGAATGCCCCTCTCCCGCAAACCGGCGGAGAGAGGGGGAGCGTCCGGCATGCCACCCTCGTCATCCCGGCCGGAGCACCGCAACGCGGTGCGCAGAGCCGGGACCCGGTGCAACAGGCGCGGCTTCCGAGACGTCAGGGGCGAGGTTCGGGTAAGCAAACGCGTGCCATCCTGGCGAAGGTCTGAAATTGGCAAGCCCGACCCCGACAGAGCTTGATCCGTCGAGTGAGCTCGACGCGGTCGCCGACCGCGGGCCACTGCTCTCGCGCGAATCGCAGACGCTGCGCTTTTTGCTCTCCAATGAGTTCGGCCTGATCGTCCTCATCGCCATCTTTGCCGGCGTCTTCAGCCTGTTCACGCCGGGCTTCACCTCCCCGTTCAACCAGTTCACGCTCGGCCGCACGATGGCCATCGACATCATGATCGGCTTTTCCATGATGGTGGTCATCGTGACCGGCGGCCTGAACCTCTCAGTCGGAGCCATCGGCGTCTGCGCAGCGATAGGCTTCGGCTGGCTTGTGGAGACGCTCGGACTGCCGCTGCCGATGGCGCTCCTCGGCGCGCTGGCGCTCGGCGCGACGCTCGGCACCGTCAACGGCATCCTGATCGTGCGCTCGGGCCTTCACAGCTTCATCATCACGCTCGCCACGATGAGCATTTTCTTCGGCGTGATGGTGTTCCTCACCCACGCCGAGGCCTTTCGCATCATCCCGCCTGAAATGTCGGCCTTCGGCAAGATGCGGATCCTCAGTTACGTCTCCCCCCTGCTCCTCATCAGCATCGCCGTCGGCGTTTTGCTCACATGCCTCTATCGGCTGACGCCGCTTGGCCGCGAGATGCTCGCGGCCGGAGCCAAGGCGGCCGCGGCCGAGCTCTCGGGCGTACGCATCGGGCGCACTTTCGTCATCTGTCACAGCCTCTCGGGGGTGCTTGCCGCGATCGCCGCAACAATGGTGGTGGCGCGCAATGGCGCTGCCATTCCCTCGATGGCGGGCGGCCTCGGCCAGGACTGGCTGTTGCCCGCCGTCCTCGGGCCGGTGCTCGGCGGCACGCTTCTCACCGGCGGGCGGGTGTCGGTGTTCGGTACGTTCCTCGGATCGGCCTTCGTCACCACCTTGACGAATGGGCTGCTGCAGTTCCGCGTCGGCGAGTTCTGGCTGCAGACATGGCTCGGAGGCCTCCTCCTTCTCGCAGTCCTGATAGACCTCGCGCGCCGCCGCTATCTCGCGCGCGGAGGAAGGAGGATGGCGTGAGCGCAGCCCTGTCGCGCGTCCTGCAAGCCGACTGGTTCGGGCCGCTGGCAATCGTTATCGTGGCGACGCTCGTGATCGGCTCGATCGAACCTTCCTTCCTCTCGTCCTTCAATATCCAGATCCTGCTCCTCGCAGTTGCCGTGAACTGCGTGATCGCCTTCTCGCAGATGATCATCATCGCGGTCGGCCAGATGAACCTGTCGGTCGGCGCCATCGGCGGCCTGGCCGCCATCTCGTTTGCCGGCATGATGCAGGTCTGGGGGCTGCCGGGCCCGCTTGCCGCGCTGGCGGCCCTCGCCATCGGGGCAGCGGCAGGGCTCTTCAACGGCGCCCTCATTGCCGCGACCGGCATTTCAGCGTTTGTCGTCACGCTGGCGAGCCTGTCGGTCTTCAAGGGCATCAACCTTGGCATCACCCGCGCTCAGCCTTTCTACGGCGTGCCGGAGAGCGTGAAGGCCTTCGGCAACACCACCTTTCTCGGCCCGATTCCCTGGCTCGTGCTGCCGGCCATCCTCGTTGTCGTGGCGATCATGCATCTCCTCAACCGACAGGTGCTGGGGCGTCACATCCTCGCCGTCGGCGGCAATCAGAGCGCGGCCGAGCTCTCCGGCATCTCGGTTGCGCGAACCGTCGTCTGGACGCATGCGATATCAGGTACGCTTGCGGCTCTCGCCGGCATCATGTTCGTGGCGCGCCTCCAGCTTGGCCAGCCTTCGATCGGCGACGACTGGCTGATCCCGTCGTTTGCCGCTCCGGTGATCGGCGGCGCCGTGCTCGCCGGCGGCCATGTCAGCGTCTCGGGCACGCTTTTGGGGGTGGTCATCGTCGCCATCATCACACAGGCCCTGGTGATCTTTCGCATCGATCCGTTCTTCGTGCAGGTCGTGCTCGGCTTCCTGATCCTCTGGGCGGTCGGCATCAATCGGCTGCGCGAAATTCGCGTCGAGCGCGTGCTCGGAAGGATCTGACCGTGACGGCTCCGGTGCTCGAGGCGCGCGGCATCAGCAAGAGCTTCCCCGGTGTCCGGGCGCTCCAGGATGTCTCCATGACCCTCGGGAGGGGATCGATCCATGCCCTCCTCGGCGAGAACGGGGCCGGCAAGTCGACGCTCATCAAGGTCGTCACGGGTGTCCATCAACTCGATGCCGGAACGCTGCTGCTCGACGGCAATTCAGTTCACTTTGCCGGCCCGCGCGAGGCGATCGCGGCGGGCATTGCGGTGGTCCATCAGGAGCGCAACCTGATCCCACGCTTTTCCGTCGGCGAAAACATCCTTCTCGAACGGCTCGGCGACAACCTCCTGCGCTCGGTCGACCACGGTGCCATCCATGCCGAGGCGAAAAGGTGGCTCGATGTCCTGGAGCTCGACGTCGACTCCCGCATCCCGGTCTCCAGGCTCAACGTCGCCAAGATGCAGCTTGTCGAGATCGCCAAGGCGCTGTCGCTGCGCTCGCGCGTGCTGCTCCTCGATGAGCCGACCGCCTCGCTCACCCCGCACGAGACGGTCGTCCTGTTCGGACTCCTGCGCAAGCTGCGCGACGAGGGCGTCAGCATCGTTTTCGTCAGTCACAAGCTCGAAGAGGTCCAGGAGATCTGCGATCAGGTGACCGTATTGCGCGACGGGCGCAATGCCTGCGACAGCCGCTCCATGGCCGGTCTTGGCCGCCAGGATCTGGTGCGCCTGATGATCGGCCGCAGCGAGCAGATCCCGAATTGGAGTGTGCGCGACCGCACGACCGCCGAGCCCGTGCTGGAGCTGTACGGCATTGCGACATCAATCGGCCATAACGGGATCGATCTCACCTTGCATCGCGGCGAGATCCTCGGGCTCTACGGTCTCATCGGCGCAGGCCGCACCGAACTCGCCAAGTCGATCCTCGGCATCTATCGGATCACCTCCGGCGAAATCAGGATCGGGGGACAGACGGCACACATCCGCAGCATGGCGGAGGCGATCCACTGCTATCGCCTGGGCTACATCAGCGAGGATCGCAAGCAGGAGGGCCTGATCCTCATGCACTCGGTTCTGGAAAATGCCGGCATGACCGTCTGGCGCAAGCTTGCCGGCGCGTTCGGCGTTCTGACCGACCGGACGATCCGCGCCAGGGTCGAGCCCGTCATCCGCCAGCTTGACGTGCGCACGCCCTCGCTGGCTCAGACCGTCGGCAACCTCTCCGGCGGCAACCAGCAGAAGATCAGCGTCGCCAAATGGCTCGCGGCCGAAGTAAGCATTCTCATCGTCGATGAGCCCTCGGTCGGCATCGACATCAAGACGAAGGCCTATCTCCACGGACTCCTGCGCCAGCTCGCCGACCGCGGGACGGCGATCCTCCTCATCACGAGCGACATGCCCGAAATGATCACCCTTGCCGACCGCATCGCGGTCATGGACGAGTACCGCGTGAAAGGCGTCATCGCCAACGATCGGGTCTATGAGGGAATGAGCGAGCGGATCATGCATCTTATTCATGGGCAGGAGGCGGCGTGACTCTGACCGCGGTCCCTTCGCCCCGGCCGGGCGGCCGGACGCAGGAACGCCATTCCTTCATGCCATGCCCAGGCAGATTCTAGACGAAATCGAAGCGGAAAGGAGCGAGGCTGCATGGTGCGTCAGCCGCCCCATGCCCATAGAACCCACTGAGAGTTGATTCTGCGCCGGCGTCCGCCAGAACAATGGCGGCGCGCTCGCAGCGAAAGGGCACCTACGTGGAAAAACGCACGCTCGGCAAATCCGGTTTGGCAATCGCGCCGCTGGTATTCGGAGGCAACGTCTTCGGCTGGACTGTTGATCAGCCGACCGCATTCAAGCTGTTGGATGCTTTCGTGGCGGCTGGCTTCAACAGCATCGATACGGCCAACGTCTATTCAGTCTGGGTCCCTGGCAACGAGGGCGGCGATTCCGAGACGATCATCGGCTCATGGCTGAAAAGCCGCGGCAACCGGGACAAGGTCGTGATCGCGACCAAGGTCGGCATGGAAATGGCGACCGGACGCAAGGGCCTGTCCAGAAGCCACATCCTTCAGGAAGCCGAGGACTCGCTCCGGCGCCTGCAGACCGACTACATCGATCTCTACTATTCGCACGCTGATGATCCCGCAACGCCGATCGAGGAGACTCTCGAAGCGCATGCCCTTCTCGTAAAAGAGGGCAAGGTGCGCGCCATCGGCGCGTCGAATTTCACTGCGGCACGCCTCGCCCAGTCGCTGAAGACCAGCGCCGAGCGAGGCTATCCTCGCTATGAGGTCATGCAGCCGCACTACAATCTCGTCGAGCGCAACGAGTTCGAGGGCGACCTCGAAGCGTTGTGCGTGAAGGAGGGGCTTGGCGTCGTGACCTACTTTTCGCTGGCGAGCGGCTTTCTGACTGGAAAATACCGGTCGGAGGCCGATCTTGCCGGCCGCGCCCGCGGCAGCCGCGTCAAGAACTACCTCGACGCGCGCGGCGCGCGCATTCTGGCCGCCATGGACAAGGCCGCGGCGGCAACCGGCGCTTCGCTGGCGCAGATCGCACTTGCCTGGCAGATTGGCCGCCCGAGCGTGACCGCCCCGATCGCAAGCGCCACCAGCGTCGCTCAGCTCGACGAATTGCTGAAGGCGACCGAGGTCAAGCTCGACAGGGCGACGATGGCCGCGCTCGACGAAGCGAGCCGCTGACCGCGCCGGCGACCGGCACCCGGATCCCGGAGAGCCGCAAGAGCGGCTGCCGGGATGACGAGGATCGGTCGATGGGGAACGATTTGCTCAGACGAGGCCTTTACCGGCATCCGAGCCCCGCCGTGCCTGGCGCGCGCGCAGGACGAGGATGGTCGCCAGCGCGACCCCGATGACGGCGAAGGACACGCCCGTCGTGACCGTGCCGAGCGCGTAGATCTGCGGCGTCGTCACGGTCGTCGTCAAAGCCTGCAATTCGAGCGGCAGCGTGTTGACTTCGCCGATCGTCTGGCTGGAACGGGCAATCTCGTCCCAGGAGAGGGTGAAGCCGAAGAGACCGATGCCGACGACCGACGGCAGGATGATCGGCAAGATGACGTACCTGACCGTCTGCCAGGACGTGGCGCCAAGATCGCGGGCCGCCTCTTCATAGCGGCGATCGAAGCGGTTGAAGATCGCGAACATGATCAAGAGGCCGAAGGGCAGCGTCCAGGTGAGATGGGCGCCGAGCCCCGACGTGAACAGGCCCATCGCCGTCGTGTAGCCTTTGGCGAGCCACCCGAGCCCGACATCCCCGGCGTGGTTCTTGATGAAATCGTCGAATACTCGGAACTCGAGCGCGATGCCGAGCGAGGTGATGATCGAGGGCACGATGAGGGAGGCGATGGCGACATAAAACAGGATGCTCTGTCCCCGAAACCTGCGGCGAAAGGCCAGCCCCGCAGCAACCGAGAACGCCACGGTGAGCAGCATGACGAGAAGTCCGAGCTTCAAGGAGCGTTGAAACGCCGCCCCGATGTTGACGGCACCGCCCCCCTCGAACAGCTTGGCGAACCAGTGCGTCGACACGCCGTTCAGCGGAAACGTCAGGCCGCCGTTCGGGCCCTGGAATGACAGAATGAAGATCGTGATCATCGGGCCGTAGAGGAACAGCACATAAGCGGCAAAGACCGCCGCAAGAATGTAGAAAGCCGCGCCACGCCCCTCCCGCATGGCCTAGAGCTCCTTGCGCACGTCGACGATGCGCGAGACGGCGATGATGATCATCATCGTGGCGCCCAGGAGAATGACCGCATTGGCTGCGCCCGGCGGAAACTGCAGGGCGTCAAGCCGCGTCTTGATGACGTTGCCGGCGGAGGCGATCTGCTGGCCGCCCATGACGCCGATCGTGACGAAATCCCCCATGACGATGGTGATGACGAAGATCGAGCCGATGACGATGCCCGGCTTGCACAGCGGCACGATCACGTTCCACAGCGTCTGCCAGCCGGTGGCTCCTGCGTCGTAGGCCGCCTCGACCAGCGCCTTGTCGATGCGCATCATCGTATTGAAGATCGGTACCACCACGAAGAAGGTGAACAGGTGGATGAGGGCAAGCACGACGGAAAAGTCGGAATAGAGGAGCCATTCCACAGGTTCCTTGACGAGGCCTGCACCAAGCAGGATCTTGTTGACGAGGCCGTTGCGGCCAAGAAGTGGAATCCATGAGATCATCCGGATCACGTTCGACGTCCAGAACGGGATTGTGCAGACGAGCGACAGGGTGATCTGCCAGGTCAATGACTTGACGTGAAACGTCAGGAAATAGGCGATGGTGAAGCCGATCAACAACGTGAAGAACCAGACGAGAAAGCAGAATTTTATTGTCGAGACATAGGTTTTCAGGATGGTGCACAGATCCGGCAGCTGCGCCAGGCATCCTTCGAAAGTCTCGGTATAGCTGCGGGTGGTAAAGACGGGAATCATCTCATAGTCGTTGTAGTCCCAGAAGCTGACGATAACGACGAAGACGAGCGGCAGCAGGAAAAACACGAAGAACACGAGTGCCATCGGCGCCGCCTGCAGCCAGGCGGGCACGCCGCGGTCGAACAGGCTGCGCGAGCGCGCGGAGCGCGCGCTGCCGACCGCAGCCGAAGTCCGCCGTTGCGGCCGGGCAAGGAGTTCCGGGGTGGATTCACTCATGCCGCAAAGAATGTCCCCCTCTCCCCGCTCTTCGCCTACGGCATTCACGGAAGTGATTCCCTGGGGGTTCGATCTGTGATTCAAGATCTTGGGTGTCATTTTGCCGGGGATCGGGCGATGTCATTTGGTGATATCCGGGTGGCGCATCGGGCGGAGTGGCTGATTGAGCGGATCGCGGTAACCGGCTCTGTGGTGCTACGCAG
>JAFAME010000277.1 GCA_019233695.1 Methylobacteriaceae bacterium | reverse complement strand
AATGACTGGACCGGTGCAATCGTGCGGCGCGATCGGCAGGTGCCAGGCCTCTGCCATCGAGGCGATCTTGCGCGCCTCCGAAAGTCCGCCGCACCAGGACAGATCGAGCATGATTACGCCGGCTGCGCCCGTTTCGAGGAGGTCGCGGAAGGCCCAGCGCGTGCCGAGCGTCTCCGATGCGCAGATCGGCGCTGGCGAGGCCTCGGCATAGCGCTTGAGGCTTGCAAGCGAGTCCATTTTGATCGGATCTTCATGCCAGAAGGTCTTGTAGGGCGCGAGGGCTTTGGCGATCGTCATTGCGGGCAACAGCTGCCACAGCGAATGGAATTCGACCATGATCTCCATTCGCTCGCCGACGGCCCGGCGGATCTTCTCGAACGGCGCCAGCGCCTTGGTGAGCCCCTCGCTCGAAATATAGTTGCCGTCGCTCGCCTCGGCCGCAATGTCGAACGGCCAGATCTTCATCGCGGTGATCCCCTCGCTCAGGAGGTCCTCGGCGAGTTCGTCGGCGCGATTGAGGAAGGCGTCGAGGTCATCGTACTCCTTGGACGCGCCAAGTCCCCAGTTGGCGGTGTTCTGGCCCCTCGCGGTGCGCATGTAGGTGGTGCCCGCGCAGGTATTGTAGGTGCGGATCGATGCCCTGGAGAAGCCGCCGAGAAGCTGGGCGATCGGCTGGCCGGTCGCCTTGCCGAACAGATCCCAGAGCGCGATGTCGAACGCCGAATTGCCACGCACTTCCACCCCGGTCGAGCGAAAGCCCAGATAGCCGACGAGGTCCTTGGCGATCCGGTCGATGGCGAGGGGATTGCGGCCGAGCATTTTCGGCGCGATCGCCTCATGCACATAGGCCTCGACCGCCTTCGGCAGAAGGAAGGTCTCGCCGAGCCCGATCAGGCCTTCGTCGGTGTGGACGCGCACCCACAGAAGATTGGGAAACCCATCGAGCCGGATGGTTTCGAGCGCCGTGATCTTCATGCACTGAGTCCTGCTGCCTCAATTGATCCCGGCGGCAACGAGCGCCTTCACAGAGAAATCGAAATGATCAGCCATCAACCGTTCGGCCGCCCGGTGATTGCCTGCCGAAATCGCGCGCGCGATGGCTTCATGCCCCTCCACGCTCTCCATGCGCTCGGCATCGGTTGCCCGGCTCGTCCATCCGATCGGCCAGGTCTGCCGCGTGATCGTATGGAACGAGCCGACGATGAGCGCGAACATCGGGTTGCGCGAGGCGGTCGCAATGGCCTCATGGAAGACGATGTCATGCTCCATGACTACGTCGGACCGGTAGAAATCGGCCCGCATGCCGGCCGCATGGGCAGCGATGGCGGCGGCCTCGCGCTCGTCGCGCCGCAACGCGGCGAGCGCCGCCGTGCGGAGCTCGATCGTGCGACGCACATCATAGATCTGCTGGACCGTGGTCTGATCCGTATGGACGGCGTGGTCCAGCATCAGGGCAAGCGTGCTCTGGTCGATCTTTGCGACGCGCGGACGCCGCCCGTTGCCGACGTCGATCAGTTTCAGCGCCGCCATCGAGCTGAACGCTTCGCGCACCACCGCGCGCGAGACGCCGAGCTCAAGGGCGAAGGCATTCTCGCCGGGCAAGACGTGGCCCGGGCTGAGGCGATTGTCCCGGATGTGGGCGTGAAGCGCAGCCATGACGCGCTCGACGAGGCCGCCGCCCGCGGCGGCTTGATTGGTGCGTGAGGGCGCGGTGAGCACGCGGCAGCTATCGGACAGGTGGCGACCTTGTTATAAGGAAGCTCTGCCGTTGCCTTTGTCAACAACCATGTCCGAGGCCGCTGCGCGCGACCAAACTCCACCGCGGCCCGGTAACGCCTGTGGCAATCGACACTATAATGCCCTGAAATCGGCTCACAAATGCCGCTTATCGCGGCATTCGATTCGGTGGGAAGCGCGTCGGCTCCTGCAAAACACAAAGAGGCGAGGATGGACGACCAACTGACCGAAACCCAGATCGCAAACATGATGGCGGCGCTCGACGAGCTCTTGGCGAAATCGCTCTCCGTGATGGAACAGGGGTCACCGGAAACCGATCGGGAGTTGCTGTTTGCGGACGAGGACGCACGGCTGCCTGGGATGCTCGATCGCTTGACGGAGCAGACGACGGACGACTGCGACGCGCTGATCTCATCGCTTTCTCCGGCGCTCGCCGGCCAGGGCACGCTGGCGCACGCCTCCGTCTGAACAAACCCTGGCATTCGGCGAACCGCGACGGCGATGCCCGCGGCCACATAGCGGCCGCTCTCTCCGGCTTCGGCAAGCATTGAGCAATCGGCCTGCCGCTCAGACTGTCATCAAGCCTGGGCCGAGCTGACGTTGACCTCTCGCGCCGACTGCCGGAAAAAGTGCACGCACCCATCCCACGCGCGACCCGACAGATTCCAGAATTTTTTGGCTGGAATCATCAGGCGCACATCGTGACGGCTCGTCGCGTTCAAAGGTCTGAACCGAATGCGGATATTGTTGACAGGCTCCTCCGGATGGCTGGGGCGGGCACTGGCGCCGCGCCTGCGCGCGGCCGGTCATGACGTTATCGGGCTCGATCCCGTTCCTTCCGAGAACACGGCCATCATCGGCTCCATCGCCGACCGCGCGATCGTCCGTGCCGCTATTCGGGATGGCGGTATCGAGGCGATCATCCACTCCGGCGCGCTTCACAAGCCCGACATCGAACGCAGGGAGCGTGCCGATTTCATCGCGGTCAACGTCGATGGGACATTCAACCTGCTTGAAGAAGCGGTCGCGCGGGATGTCCGGCGGTTCGTGTTCACCTCGACCACCTCGGTCATGATTTCGCGTGAGGTTCGTGCCGGCAGGGAGGGCGGAGCCAGGCGCGCCGCATGGGTGACCGAGGATTTTCCTGCGGCGCCGCGCAACATCTACGGAGTGACGAAGCTGTCAGGCGAGCATCTCTGCCGGCTCTATCACGAGCAGTTCGGGCTCCCCGTCATCGTGCTGCGCACCGCCCGCTTCTTCCCCGAAGCCGACGACATGGCCCATGCCATCGTGCAGTCAGACGCCAACACCAAGACGAATGAATTCCTGTTCCGGCGCCTCACGGCAGAAGACGCCGCCGAGGCCCATCTGGCGGCCCTAGAACAGGCCCCGCAGGTCGGATTCGATGTCTTCATCATCTCGGCTCCCACACCGTTCAAGAGGGAAGATTGCGAGGCGCTGATCGTCGATGCCCCGAGGGTGGTTGCGCGCTACTTTCCCGACTACCCGGCGCTTTACGCCCGCCGTGGCTGGACAATGTTCGATTCAATCGACCGGGTCTACGATTCCGCCCGCGCTACGCGGCGCCTTGGCTTCGTATGCCGGACCGGATTTCGGGAGATGCTCGACGAACTCCGGGCGGCCGACCGCGCGATCGCCTAGTCCGAAGTCGGCGTGGGCGCCTGCGCGTCGAGAAGGCCCTCGCGCTTCAGCTCGCTCCACATCTGCGCCGGGACGGGCTGTTCGGCGTCGGCGATATTGTCGCGGACTTCCTGCGGCCTGACACCGCCCAGGACCAGCGAGATCACGGCCGGATGCAACAGGGCAAAGCGCACCGCCGCGCGCCTGAGGGGCACGCCGTGGCGGGCGCAGATCGCCTCGATCTTGCCGACCTTGCCCATCACGTCGGGAGGTGCATCCTTGTAGTTGAATTTCGCCCCGGGGACCGCGCCCGTCGCCAGGATGCCGGAGTTGAAGACGCCCCCGAGCATGATGCCGATGCGTTTTTCGACGGCGAGCGGCAGAAACGACGCGAGCGCCGGCTGCACCAGCAGGGAATATTGGCCTGCCATCAGCATCACGTCGAAGTCGCCCGCCCGGGCGAACCGCTCGCATACGTCGGCTTCGTTGACGCCGACGCCGATCGCCTTGACCGTGCCCTCCTTGCGCAGGCGGTCGAGCGTCGGATAGGCGCCGTCCATCGCCTCGCGGAAACGCGTCTCGAAATCCTTGCCGTGCGTCCAGACGTCGACATCGTGGATCAGCAGAATGTCGATCCTGTCGGTCCCCATCCGCAACAGTGATTGTTCGATCGACTTCATGACGCCGTTGCGAGAATAATCGAAATGCGCTCGGTGCGGGATGCCGCCGGCAAAGCCTGGTGAGTAGACCTCGCCCGACGGTGCGGCGACCGTCTCGAAGGGGTTCATCCAGCGCCCGATCTTGGTCGAAAGCACCCAGCTGTCGCGCGGATGGCGCCGCAGGACGGCACCGCAGCGCAGTTCGGCAAGCCCATTGCCGTAGTGCGGGGACGTGTCGAACAGCGTGACGCCGCCTGCAAAGGCGCCCTCGATCGTGTCAAGCGCAGCTGCTTCGGGCAGTTTCTCGTAGAGATCGCCAAGGGGAGCAGTTCCTAGTCCGATCTCGCTCACCCGCAGCCGGGCGCCGGAGCGTACGGCAAATTCCCGGTATTTCATCGCGTTTCCTTCTCGGCGAGCCGCGGCCGATCGCAACGGCGGGGCGACTTTGCACGTTTCCAGGCGGCGGCAAAGAGGAACCATGCAGGCCTTGGCAGAGCCGCCGCACCCGGCCATTCTCGGAGGCTCCGAAGAAGGGCCCGGATTTCCTTCGGCGAAAGGATCGTCATGTCCTCGATCATCTGCGAGCGTCGCGAGCGCATCTTCGTCGTGACGATCAATCGTCCGGACCGCCGCAACGCCGTCGACCTTGCCACCGCGGACGCCCTTTTTGCGGCTTTCCAGTCGTTCGATGCCGACGAGGAAACCGATCTCGCCATTCTGACGGGAGCCGACGGAGCCTTTTGCGCCGGCGTGGACCTGAAGGAATTGGCCGGAGGCGAGCGCTGGCCCATACTGCCCGAGGGGCCGCGGGCGCCGATGGGACCGACGCGTCTGCGGTTGAAAAAGCCGGTGATCGCGGCAATCGAAGGGCCCGCTGTCGCTGGCGGGCTCGAACTCGCGCTCTGGTGCGACCTGCGCATTGCCGCCCGCTCGAGCGTGTTCGGCGTCTTCAACCGCCGCTTCGGCGTACCTCTCATCGATTTGGGTACGATCCGTCTGCCGCGGCTCATCGGCCAAGCGCGCGCGCTCGACCTTATCCTGACCGGCCGGGCCGTGGATGCGGCGGAAGCGCTTGCCATCGGCCTCGTCACCCGCACCGTTCCCGACGGCGAGGCCCTGCCGGAGGCCCTGGCGCTGGCGAGCAAGCTCTCTCTCCTGCCGCAAGCGCCAATGCGCAACGACCGTCTTTCCCTCTACGAGCAGTGGGATCTCGACGAGGCCGCGGCGATACGCAACGAGATCGAGCGTGGGCTGACGGCCATCCGATCGGGCGAGGCGCAGGCCGGAGCAAGGGTTTTTGCCGCCGGAAGCGGCCGGCACGGGACCCCTGTTTCAAAGGATCGGACGTAGGCCACGAGGGCACTCGCCGCCTCTCTCTCCTCAGCCAAATCTATGAGATCGGGGCGGAATCCGGGCCGAACACCGGAGTTCGTCGCGGCCCGAAGCGCCGCCCTTCCACAAGGTTTTCCGCGGCCTCAGATAGTCGAGAGCCCCTGCCGACGCGCCTGAGCCAAGTTTCGTCATTTTTCATCTGGACAAAGCTGCCGAGACAACTAAGATTCACGGCCATTGGGGTGGTAGTACGTTTTGCG
Organism: Methylobacteriaceae bacterium; assembly: GCA_019233695.1. GTDB lineage: Bacteria > Pseudomonadota > Alphaproteobacteria > Rhizobiales > Beijerinckiaceae > JAFAME01. The sequence continues at coordinate 4,191 of JAFAME010000277.1, read as the reverse complement.
TCCTTGCTCGGTTGACATGCGCTCGGCGCATTCCTCGACCCATTAAGGAGGATCGACTGCCATGACTCTGTCGTTGAAGCTGAATATCCTCGCTCTTTGTGCTGCCTTTGCTGTCGTCGGTGCGGTGCTGCTCGGCGCATTCAAACTCTGAAGCGATTTCGCTTTTCGCTTGGGATACCTGTCATTTCCACCGCTATGGGAGTCTGACTGCGACAATGGTTATTTGAACCGCCGCGAACTCGGCAGGTGATTCGTGCGAGCCCCACGGGGCGGATCCGATTTCGAGTCACCCGTGCTCGTTCAGCATCGCCAGCAAGACGTTGCTCGCCGCCTCGATATCGTTGCGTATCCCTTGTCGGACGCCGGCGCGATCGCGGTCTTTGAGCGCGCGCAGCACGAGCTTATGCTGCGCGTTGGCGACAGTATAGTTCCCCGAGCCGTGCAGGAGATGGAAGAACGGGCTGATCTGAAGCCACAGGCTTTCGATCAGCGCGTAAAGGACATCGGAGGCTGCCGCTTTGTAGATCGTGAAGTGGAACTCGCGGTTGGCACGAAGATAGGCCTTCACGTCGCCGCGCGCCTCGGCTTCGCCCAACGCCTCGACGATCCGCTCCAGGCTGGCGATCGTGTCCCGCGACACATGTTCGACCGCCCATTCCGCCGCCAGTCCTTCAACTTCAAGACGCACGCGGCGTAGATCGAGGAGCCGCTCGGCCGTGAGACGCGGGATGCCGATCGAGCGGCCTGAGATCACCGTCAGCGCCTTGGCCGCGGTCAGTCGCTGCAGCGCCTCGCGCACGGGCATCGTGCTGACGCCGAAGGCGTCCGACAGTGCCTGGATGGTCACCAGCTGTCCCGGCGCGATCTCGCCATTGAGGATAAGGTCGCTGAGCTTGCTATAGACATGATCCTGCAGAGTTCCCCTCGGCAAGGGTGTCGCCGGCAGGCTCACCACCTTGGTTCCCACATCCGGTACCATCTGCCTGCCCCTTGCGCGCACCGCAGCTGTGCTCTGCACCAGCAAATCAGCTTGTCACGATTTCGATCACTGATCTATGATCAAAACGTTGGCGGAAGAAAAGCGTCCGCCATTGCAAACGTCGCGGCACTGCAATGCCGTGCGGCAGGGAGGACACGATGAACGGGCTTTTCAAAAAGGTGCTCGCCTGCGCCGGCGCGGTGGCGCTTGCGCTGTCGTTTGCGGCGGCCTCGGAACCCGCAAAGGCAGCCGGCAAGAAGTTCAAAATCTTCCTCAGCATGAGCTACATCGGCAACGACTGGCAGGCGGAAGCCGCCAACATGGTCAAGGCCATGGCCGCGCATAAGGACTTTGCCGACAAGGTCGATCTGCAGGTGCAGGTCGCCGGACCCAACGCACAGCGCCAGATCCAGCAGATCAACGCCATGGTGCAGGCCGGCGCCCAGGCGATCGTCGTCTATCCGATCTCGCCCACGGCGCTCAACGCGGCGGTCAAGAACGCCTGCGACAAGGGCGTGCTGATCATCGCCTACGATTCGGTCATCACCGAGCCCTGCGCCTACAATGTCAGCATCGACCAGGAGGAGGCGGGCCGCGTGACGGCCGAGTGGCTCGCAAAGAAGCTCAACGGCAAAGGCAATATCGTGGTGATCACCGGCGTGCCTGGCACTTCCGTCGACACCTTGCGTACCAAGGCCGCAAAGGAAGTCTTCGCCAAGAACCCCGGTATCAAGATCGCCGCCGAATCGGTTGGCATGTGGAGCCAGGCGGTGGCGCGCACCGAGCTCTCCAAGATCCTTGCCACGCACAACTGGGACCAGATCGACGGGCTGTGGATGCAGGTCGGCTGCTACACGGCCAACACCATGCAGATCGAGGCCGGAAAGAAGCCGACCGAGTTGAAGCCCTGCGCCGGCGAGGGTTCGAACGGCGGTCGGGTGCAGATGCTGTCGCCCGGCACCGAGATCGAGGGCGCCAATGCGACCTACGCCCCGATGGGCGCGCCGCGCATCTCCTACGCTTCGCCCCCCTATTCCGGCGGCCTCGCCCTGAAGCTCGCGGTTGAGAAGCTCGAAGGCAAGGACATCCCGAAGCTGACGGTCCTGCCGCTCCCCCTCGTCACTAACGATACGATCAAGGCCTGCAAGGAGGGCACGTGGCAGGAAATGAAGGACGGCTGCAACGCGTTTCCGCCGTCGCTCGTGCCCAATCCCGGCTGGTTCGCCTCCATCTATTCGGCGGACACGCCCGAGATCGGTTTCCAGGCCGCGCTCGTCGGCCAGCCGGAGCCGTGAGTCCGGGGACTCGGCGCCATCGCCGCTGTCCGTGTTGAGTGCCATGGCAGCCGCTGCGCCTGTCACGGCGACGCCGGGAATTCGCAGCATGGCGAGCCCCGGCGCGAGCAGCGCCCCGGCCGTCTCGGTCGAGCATGTCCGCAAGGCCTTCGGCGCGACGGTGGCCGTCGACGACGTGTCCTTTGCCGTGCCTAGGGGAAGCGTCCACGCCCTTCTCGGTGAGAACGGGGCGGGCAAGTCGACCATCGTCAAGCTGCTCGCCGGCCTCCTCATGCCCGATCAGGGGCAGTTCAGCATCGAGGGGCAACCCGTCCGCCTGTCGAGCCCGCGCGTCTCCCATGCCAGAGGCATCCAGACCGCCTTCCAGGAAATGTCGCTCGTCAAGGACCTGACTGTCCTCGACAACATTCTGATCCCCTATGGGCCGACGGGCGCGCTCGGCACGATCCGGCGTCGCCACGCCACGGATCTTGTCGCCGCGCACCTAGCGACGCTAGGGCTCGATGATCTCGCCCTCGACGAGGAGGTGGGCGGGCTCGAACTCGCCGTTCAACAGAAGATCGAGATTGCGCGCGCCGTCTTTCGCGGCCCGAAGATACTGCTTCTCGACGAGCCGACCTCGACGCTCTCGGGGCGCGACGTCGATTGGCTCGGCGAGATCATCGCAAGGCTGAAGGCCGACGGCGTCACCGTCGTTTTCATCTCCCACCGGCTGCGCGAGGTGCGCGCGTTCTGCGACGACATGACCGTGCTGCGCAACGGCCGGCACATCGTCACCGGGCGCGTTGCCGACCATGGCGACGACGAGGTGATCCGCATGATCGCCGGCCGTGCCCTGGCGCAGGTCCTTCTGTCGAGACCGGAGCAGGCGCGCGGCGTCGGCCCCGAGGTGCTACGGGCCGAGCGCATCGCCGCAGGTAAGCTGCGCGACGCATCCTTCGTCCTGCACGCCGGCGAGATCGTCGGGGTGGCAGGCCTGCAGGGCATGGGCCAGCTCGACCTGTTCCTTGCATGCTTCGGGATGGCCGATGTCGCGCAAGGCGCCATCAGCATCGATGGACGCCGCGTTACGATCGCCTCCCCCGTCGATGCCGTGCGGGCCGACATCGGCATCAGCCTCGTGCCGGAGGATCGCAAGACCGAAGCGCTGTTCCTGAAGCTGAGCGGCCGCCACAACGCCTCCCTGCCGGTGATCGGGCGCTTCCTGCGCCGCGGACTGATCGACGATGCCGCCGAGACGAGCGCGGTCGCCAGCATTTTCGAGCGCGTCGATGTCGACCGGCGAGCGCTGTGGACGCCGGTGGCGGCTTTTTCGGGCGGCAACCAGCAGAAGATCGCGCTCGCCAAGTGGCTGCTTGCGGAGACCCGCATCCTCCTGCTCTACGATCCGACCCGCGGCATCGACGTCGGCACCAAGAACGAGCTGTATGGCCTGATCCGCGCCTATGCCGAGGCAGGCGGCGCGGTGCTGTTCTATTCGACCGAGATCCCCGAACTCGTTCATCTCGCCGACCGTGTGCTGGTCTTCTACGCCGGGTCGATTTCGGCCGAGCTTGGGGGGGCGGACGTAAGCGAGGAGGCAATTGCGCGCGCCGCGCTCGGCTCGCATGAGCCGGGGACGGCCGCATGAGCCAGCAAGTCTCGGATGCCGCTTCCTATGGCGCGCCGCGCTTTACTCTGGCCCAACGCGTCCGCATTGGCCGTTACCGCCCGCTCATCATCGCCTGCGCGGTCTTCGCCGCATGTCTGGCAATCATCGCCAGCATCGGTTCTGCGCCGCTGAGCTACTACGATCTCGCCTCGATGGCGACGAGCGGGGCAACGCTCGCCATCACCGCCGTCGGCCAGACGCTCGTCATCCTCTCCGGAGGCTTCGACCTCTCGGCCGGCGCCGTCGTATCACTCGTCAACGTCACT
>JAFAME010000019.1 GCA_019233695.1 Methylobacteriaceae bacterium | reverse complement strand
TTGTGCGTGATCTCCGACAGCGGATTGGTCTGGTCCATGAACTGCGACAGCTGCGAGGAACCGAAGAACTCGCGCACCGCGGCTGCCGCCGGCTTGGCGTTGATGAGATCCTGCGGCATGACGGTGTCGATATCGACGGAGGACATGCGCTCCTTGATGGCGCGCTCCATGCGCAGCAGGCCCAGCCGATACTGGTTCTCCATGAGTTCGCCGACGGAGCGCACGCGACGGTTGCCGAGGTGGTCGATGTCGTCGATCTCCCCTCGCCCGTCGCGCAGGTCGACCAGGGCCCTGACCACCGCCACGATGTCTTCCTTGCGCAGGACACGCATCGTGTCGGGCGCGTCGAGATCGAGACGCATGTTCATCTTCACGCGTCCGACCGCCGAGAGATCATAGCGCTCCGGCTCGAAGAACAGGGTGTGGAACATCGCCTCCGCGGTCTCGACCGTCGGGGGCTCGCCGGGACGCATGACCCGATAGATGTCGAAGAGCGCATCCTCGCGGGATGAGTTCTTGTCGACGGCTAGGGTATTGCGGATGTAGGGGCCGACGGTGACGTGGTCGATGTCGAGGAGCGGGATCTCGGTGAAACCGGCCTCGATCAGCCCGGTCAGCGACTTCGCCGTGATCTCGTCGCCCGCCTCGGCGAAGATCTCGCCGGTTTCGGGGCTGTAGAGATCCTGCGCGATATACTGGCCATGGAGGTCGGCGTCCTGCGCCTTCAGGCTTTTCACCCCCCTCTCAGCCAGCAGGCGGGCGCTGCGCGCGGTCAGCTTCTTGCCGCCTTCGAGCACGACTTCGCCGGAATCCGCATCGACCATGTCGACGACGGCCTTCATGCCCTTGGCGCGCTCCAGATCGAAGGGGATGCGCCAAGCGTCCTCCTCGCCGGTCTTGCCGCGCGTGCGGGTGTAGACGACGGTCCGATAGAATGTCGAAAGGATTTCCTCCCCGTCCATGCCAAGTGCGTAAAACAGCGAGGTCACCGGAATCTTGCGGCGCCGATCGATACGGGCATAGACGATGTCCTTGGCATCGAACTCGATATCGAGCCAGGAGCCGCGATAGGGAATGATGCGGGCGGCAAACAAGAGCTTGCCCGAGGAATGCGTCTTGCCCTTGTCATGATCGAAGAACACGCCGGGCGAGCGATGCATCTGGCTGACGATCACGCGCTCGGTGCCGTTGACGATGAATGTGCCGTTCGACGTCATGAACGGCATGGCGCCCATGTAGACGTCCTGCTCCTTGATGTCCTTGACGGACCTGGCGCCGGTCTCCTGGTCGATGTCGAAGACGATGAGGCGCAGCGTTACCTTGAGCGGCGCGGCGTAGGTCATGCCGCGCTGACGGCATTCGTCGACATCGTACTTCGGCAGCTCGAACTCGTACTTCACGAATTCGAGCAGGGCGGAATCCGAAAAGTCCCGGATCGGGAAGACCGACCGGAAAACGGCCTGGAGCCCCTCGTCGGGGCGGCCGCCCTTCGGCTCCGCCACGAGCAGGAACTGATCATAAGACGCCTTCTGCACCTCGATGAGGTTGGGCATCTCCGCAACCTCGCGGATGTGCCCGAAAAACTTGCGAACACGCTTACGGCCGATGAACGTCTGCGCCATGTCGCTCCTCGTACATGTGATCGGCGGGCCTTCAGAAAGGCTCATGCGCCGTGCGGCTTGTCCGCGCCGCGCGGACGCCGCCTGGGGTCATCGCCCCGAACTCTGCCCAGCGAAACGGTTTCGCCGGGTTCGTCGCCTCGAAAGATGATCCGGTTTCGCAACGACTGAACGGCCCCGGGAACGGTGCCCCGGGACCTTCGATTGCAATGGGGGCGTCGCGCCGGCGACGCCGGCAATTCACTTGACTTCGACCTTCGCGCCAGCCTTTTCCAGCTGGGCCCTAAGTTTGGCGGCATCATCCTTCGAGACGCCTTCCTTCACGGTCTTCGGTGCGGCCTCGACAAGGTCCTTGGCCTCCTTCAACCCGAGACCGGTGATGGCGCGCACTTCCTTGATCACCTCGATCTTCTTGTCGCCAATGGCGGCAAGAACGACGGTGAACTCAGTCTGCTCCTCAGCGGGTGGCGCTGCCCCAGCCGCTGCGCCGGCAGGAACGGCTGCAACCGACACTGCCGCTGCGGCCGAGACACCCCACTTGCTCTCGAGCAGCTTTGCGAGCTCGGCCGCTTCGAGGACGGTCAGGCCCGAAAGCTCTTCCACGATTTTTTCAAGATTCGCCATTTTGGTCAGGTCCTTTGGATTGGATCGGTCTCAACTCATCGATGGGATAAGGCAGGGCGGTCAGGCTGCGTCCTTATCGGCATAGGCCTTGAGCACGCGCGCCAACTTGGCGGCAGGTGCCGTCGACAATTGCGCGAGTTTCGTCGCGGGAGCCTGGATGAGGCCCACGAGCCTGGCTCGCAGTTCGTCGAGCGACGGCATCGTGGCAAGCGCCTTCACGCCGTCGGGGTTCAGCGCCGTTGTCCCCATGGCGCCGCCGAGGAGCACGAACTTCTCGTTATCCTTGGCGAATGTCACAGCGGCCTTCGGCGCAGCGACCGGATCGTCCGAATAGGCAATCAGCGTCGGTCCCCGCAACAATGTGCCGATGGAAGCGACGGCCGTGCCCTCGAGCGCAATCTTGGCGAGGCGGTTCTTGGCAACCTGGACCTTGGCCCCGGCCTGCCGCATTTGCCGTCGCAGATTCTGCATCTGAGCGACGGTCAGACCGGAATATTGCGCCACCACCACCACGGCCGTCTTGCTGAAGACGCCGCGGAGATCGGCAACGAATTCCTTCTTCTCCGTTCTATCCACGTCTACTCTCTCCGGTCGGCGGGATTGCTCCCGCCCGTTGCACTTGCCGCTGCTGGTTCCGAAGGGGAATCAGAAGCAGCGTTTCGTGCCTGTCCCCGGAGCGAGGCGATCGCACCCGGAAAGATGGTTCCAACCGATCCAAAAGGGCGATGAAGCCCCCGAAACCGAGTTTTCCCCGTCTATGCTGGCTGCCGCCGGACCTTGCGGGTCCCTTGGACGATTGAGCAGTTCCGGATGGAACACCCGGAGGCGTGCGCCTGCAGTCTCGGACAGGACATGGCCGGCACAGACGAGGGGGACCCCCCGGGTCTGCCGGCCTACTCACCGCTCGCTTTTCCGGTTCTATCGCACCGAATCCGCAACGGAGTCTCTGATTGGGTTGGGGCCGCAATGGGCGGTCGACCCCAAATGCCTATTTAGCCCGAAGTTGTACCTTTCACAAGGGGCAACAGACAAATTTTCGAATTGTCAAGAGAAATCCTCGAACGGGACCCGCCAACTCTAGCCGGCAGCCGCCGCCACGGTTGCAGGGTCGACCTTCACGCCCGGACCCATGGTCGAAGAGATCGCCACCCTCTGGATGTAGGTTCCCTTGGCGCCCTGGGGCTTTGCCTTGGCCACCGCATCGACGAAGGCGCGAATGTTCTCGACGAGCTTGTCGGCGCCGAACGAGGCCTTGCCGACGCTGCCCTGGACGATCCCGGCCTTTTCCGCCCGAAACTCGACGGCTCCTCCCTTCGAGGCCTTGATGGCCGCCGCGACGTCCATCGTCACGGTGCCGACCTTGGGATTCGGCATCAGCCCGCGCGGGCCGAGCACCTTGCCGAGCCGGCCGACAAGCGGCATCAGATCGGGCGTTGCGATGCAGCGGTCGAACTCGATCGTGCCGCCCTGGATGGTGGCGACGAGATCCTCGGCGCCGACGATATCGGCACCGGCGGCCTTGGCTTCGTCCGCCTTGGCGCCGCGCGCGAACACCGCGACGCGCAGCGTACGCCCGGTGCCATTCGGCAGGTTGACGACGCCGCGCACCATCTGATCGGCGTGCTTCGGATCAACGCCGAGGTTCATCGCAATCTCGACAGTTTCGTCGAATTTCTGGCCGGCCCGTTCCTTGACAAGATGCACCGCCTCGGCGACCGGATAGAGCTTGACGCGGTCGATGCCCTCGCGCGCCTTGGCGATCCGCTTTGCGATCTTTGCCATGGTTTTCAGCCCACCACTTCCAAGCCCATCGAGCGGGCCGAACCCTCAACCATCGTCATTGCCGCCTCGATGCTCGTGCAGTTGAGATCGGGCAGCTTCTTCTCGGCGATCTCGCGCACCTGCGCCTTCGTCACCTTGCCGACCGTGCCGCGGCCGGGCGTCTTGGCGCCCGACTGGATGCCGGATGCCTTCTTGAGGAAATAGGACACCGGCGGCAGCTTCAGTTCAAAAGTGAACGAACGGTCCTGATAGGCTGTAATGACAACCGGAATCGGCGTGCCCTTCTCCATTTGCGCGGTGCGCGCATTGAAGGCCTTGCAGAATTCCATGATGTTGAGCTGGCGCTGCCCGAGGGCGGGGCCGATGGGCGGCGACGGATTGGCGCTCCCGGCCGGCACCTGCAATTTGATGTAGCCTGTGATCTTCTTTGCCATGATCTGCTCCGTTGTCCGCTGCCGGTCACGGCAACGAGTGACACTGCCGGGCGAACATCCCTCGGCCCATCGGTTCGCAGTTCGTGGTGCGACATGACCTCCCGGATGGCGTCCGGGCATGTCTCCCACGCGAAGGGCGCGCTGTTACCAGGAATTGCGGGCCGCGTCAAAGTGATTTGGACGAGCACTCCCCTGCCACTCGTGCCGCGAAGGCGGGACCTAGATCGGCCGCAACGAGCTCGGCACGCTGGTTCCCGCTTTCCGCGGGAATGAGGGGCATCGCAAGTTGTTCTGGTCAGACCTTCTCGACCTGCCCGTATTCGAGCTCGACCGGTGTCGCGCGGCCGAAGATCGACACTGCGACCTTGACGCGCGAGCGGCCCTCGTCGACCTCCTCGACGATGCCGTTGAACGACGCGAAGGGGCCGTCGGCGACGCGAACCTGCTCGCCGATCTCGAAATGCACGGCGGGCTTTGGCCGGTCGACCCCGTCGGCCACCTGCCCCTTGATGCGGTCGGCCTCATGATCGGGGATTGGCATTGGCTTGTTGTCGGCGCCGAGAAAGCCCGTGACCTTCGGCGTGTTCTTGATGAGGTGATAGACCTCGTCGGAGAGATCGCATTTCACCAGCACGTAGCCGGGGAAGAACTTGCGCTCCGAATTGATCTTGCGGCCGCGCCGGACCTCTATGACGTGTTCCGTAGGAACGAGAATCTCGTCGAATTTTTCGGAGAGGCCGCGCTGGGCGGCCTGCTCGCGGATCGATTCGGCGACCTTCTTCTCGAAATTCGAGTAGGCGTGGACGATGTACCAGCGCTTTGTCATGCCAACATCCGGTCTCAGCGACCCAATCCCAGCACCAGCGGAACGACGATCTGCAGGATCGTGTCGACCGCCAGAAAAAACAGGCTCGCGATCAGCACCATGACGAAGACGAGCGCGGTCGTGATCAGGGTCTCGCGGCGCGCCGGCCAGGTGATCTTGGCGGCTTCGGCGCGCACGGCCTGCAGGAACTCGAAGGGATTGGCCATGTTCGGGTTTGGGTCTAGGCGGGGCCGGGCGGTGAAGGCCGAAGCGACAGCCGCCCGCCCAAAAACATCGCGGCGCGGGACCGGCCGGTCGCGCGCCACATGGTTCTCTACACTACCGGACCGCCACTCGCCAAGCCCTAATTTGGGCGTCGCCAGAGGGCGCGTCAACCCGCCAGCTGGCAGGAGTGGAGGGACTCGAACCCCCAACCCCCGGTTTTGGAGACCGGTGCTCTAGCCAATTGAGCTACACTCCTAAGGATCCGCTGACCCTGTCACCGGAACCTGCATTGTTCTTGCAGCAACCGCGCGGTCGATGCAAGCCTGCTCCGGCCGCTCGGGTTCGGATCGGCAGGAAGCATGTCGGCACTTTTGCCGCGGACCTCCCTTCCAGGCAGTGCGAAAGGGCACCTTCACGCGCCGCATCCGCCTCCCCCTACCGCGAAGCCCTATCCACCCGGCGGACTTGTGCCCGGGGCCGCCTCGACGACGACTGCCGTGCCATAGGCCAGCACCTCGGTGATGCCGTCCATGATCTCGTTGGCGTCATAACGCATGCCGACGACCGCGTTGGCGCCGGCCTGGCCGGCGTGTTCCACCATCAGGTCGAAGGCCTCCTGCCGCGCCGTTTCGGCAAGATGGGTG
>JAFAME010000428.1 GCA_019233695.1 Methylobacteriaceae bacterium | reverse complement strand
ATCCGCCTGCTGCCGGAAGACGTCATGGATCTTTACCAGCGCACCCCGATCGGCACCAACGTCCTGGTGCTGGAACATCTCGTCTGACCGGGACGACGACCGCCGGCGTGCGGGGGTTGGAGCAACTAGCTGCAAAGTGTCTTGAGGGGGAGAGCGAATGGGGTCTGAACGGGTCTTGAAAATGTCGCCGCCCGCGGCGGTGCTGATCGCAATGGCCATTCTCGGCGGCTGCAATACCACCTCGTCCAACGGGCCGGTCGCAAGTGCTGCGGCCAACGGCGATGCAGCGATCGCGACCGCCATCGATGCGCCGCCAGGCAGCAACGAGGATTTCATCGTCAATGTCGGTCGTCGGGTCTATTTCAGCGAAAGCTCGGCAGAATTGAACGACACGGCAAAAGTCACGCTCGATAAGCAGGCCGCCTGGCTCACCAGCTACTCTGCCTATAAGATCAAGATCGAAGGCTTTGCCGACGACCCGGGCTCGCCCGACGCCAACAAGGCGCTCGGATTGCGGCGCGCACAGGCCATGCAGGCTTATCTGGCAGCGAAGGGAATTTCGCCCGCACGGATGCACGTGAAGAGCTTCGGCAATGACCAGGTCCGCCTCGTCAAGAAATGCGCCGACATCTCGTGCTGGTCACAAAACCGCCGCGGCGTCACGGTTCTCGACACCGAGGTCGGATCGTGAGGCTCCCCAAGAAGGTCACCGGCGTGCCGGCCAGCTGAGATCATGCCCAGGACCGGCCGGAAAACCGCGGCGATGAGATTTGCTCTGCGTGCAACGCTAGGCGTGGTGCTGCTCGGCCTCTTCGGCGGCCCGGCTGGCGCTGCGGACTGCGCCGGGACGATCACGGCTGACGAGGCGCTGAAGGCAGAGGATGCGCGCTACGCGGCCCAGACCAGCGGCGACTTCGCTGCACTCGAAAAGCTGTTCGGCGATGATCTTGTCTACGTCCATTCCTCCGGCAGGGTCGATAACAAGGCAAGCTACATCGAGGTGCAGAAATCGAAGTCGATCGTCTACCGGGCGATGCGGCGCAGCAACGTCGCCGTGCGCATTTACGGATGTATTGCGATCATCAGCGGTACCGGCAATTTCGATGTCACGGGGAACGGCAAGGACAGATCTGTCGAGCTCCTGTTCCAGAGCATCTGGGCCAAGCGCGAGGCCGGCGTACAGTTCGTTTCCTGGGAATCGACACCCGCGCCGAAGCAATAGCCTCGGCGCCTGCTCGACCGCACAAGCGCCCGCTCCTATGGAATTGGCCGCTCGAAGCGCCTAAATGGCGGACTTCGCGCAAGCTGCCGGCCACCGAGCGCCTCATCAAGAACCACGACAACGATGTCTGCCCCGAGAATCTCCTTTGTTTCGCTCGGCTGCCCGAAGGCGCTTGTCGACAGCGAACGGATCATCACGCGACTGCGCGCCGAAGGCTACGAGCTGACGCGGTCGCATGCCGGCGCCGACGCCGTCATCGTCAACACCTGCGGCTTTCTCGACAGCGCCAAGGCCGAGTCGCTGGCCGCGATCGGCGCCGCGCTCAAGGAGAACGGCAAGGTGATCGTCACCGGGTGCATGGGAGCGCAGCCTGACGAAATTCGCGCCGTGCACCGGGACCTGCTGGCGATCACCGGGCCGCAGGCCTACGAGAGCGTCGTCTCAGCCGTGCATGCGGCCGTGCCGCCCGCCCATGATCCCTTCGTCGATCTCGTGCCGCCGGAAGGAGTGAAGCTCACCCCAAGGCACTACGCCTATCTGAAGATTTCCGAGGGCTGCAACAACCGCTGCTCGTTCTGCATCATCCCCAAGTTGAGGGGCGACCTCGTCTCCCGCCCCGCTGCCGACGTGCTGCGCGAGGCCGAACGGCTGGTCAAGGCCTGCGTGAAGGAGCTCCTCGTCATCTCGCAGGACACATCCGCCTATGGGCTCGACCTGCGCTACGCAGCAAGTGAATGGCGGGGGCGTAGGGTGGCCACGAAGTTCTTCGACCTTGTCCGCGAACTCGGCGAACTCGGCGCGTGGGTGAGACTGCACTACGTCTACCCCTACCCCCATGTCGACGAGGTGGTTGCGCTGATGGCCGCTAAGGGGAATGTGCTGCCCTACCTCGACATTCCGTTCCAACACGCAGCGCCAAACGTGCTGCGGGCGATGCGCCGCCCGGCCCATCAGGAAAAGACGCTGGAGCGCATCCGCGCCTGGCGCGCCGTCTGCCCCGATCTCACCATCCGTTCGACCTTCATCGTCGGCTTTCCGGGCGAGACCGAGGCCGACTTCGAAGCCCTGCTCGTTTGGCTCGCAGAGGCGAAGCTCGATCGCGTCGGCGCTTTCAGATACGAGCCGGTGAAGGGGGCGGCCGCCAACGACCTAGGGTTGCCAGTTGTGCCCAACGAGGTAAAGGCGCGCCGCTACGCCCGCGTGATGGAGCGCCAGCGGGCGATCAGCGGCGCCAACCTCAAGTGCAAGGTCGGCAGGCGCGTCCCGGTGATCATCGATGCGCCAGGCCCGACCGTCGCCAAGGGCCGTTCCAAGGCCGATGCGCCCGAGATCGACGGGGCGGTCTACGTCGCCTCGCGCCGCCCGCTGCGCGCCGGCGACATCGTCACGGTGAAGATCGAGCGATCTGACGCCTACGATCTCCACGGCATCGCCGTGTAGTCGGGAGGGTCGGCCTCCAGCCGACCCAAGGGTGCGCGAGACGCGCACCCTCCTTCCTGCCGTATCGCTCGCGGGAGCGCATAGTTGAATATCTGGGGTCGGTTGCTGCGCTGGGCCAAGCGTCGGGGAACCTCCGAGGCAACGACGCAGGAAAGACCGCCGATATCGAACCAGGCACGACCGAAAAGGAACACGCAATGCATATCCCACAAGAACCCTGCTGAGGGCGGTCCGTCGTGAGGTATCGCAGCTTTGGCCCACCAGCCAGCAAATGTCCGGTCGTCGCCCGCACGCTTTAGCTACCGAATTTCCTGTTGGGGCACTTTGCAGACGGTTGACTGCTGACGGCGGGGTTCTCCTTTCCGAATGGTTCTATGCCAGCAATGAAGCCCTGCCCGGAGCACGAGTGAATATCCTTGAATGACTTCACCATGCAATCAAAGTCGTTCGGCCCGCATTCTACATTTTCGATTGGCTTAGGTCCATCGGGTTGCGCCAACG
>JAFAME010000377.1 GCA_019233695.1 Methylobacteriaceae bacterium | reverse complement strand
GTGCAGGACGCAATTTCCGCCCTGGTCAATCTCGGCTGCGGGCGCCCGCAGGCGGCCGCCGCCGTTGCCGCCTCGATCAGCGCACTGGGCGAAACGGCCGAGGCCGCAGCGCTCATTCGGCGCGGACTGAAGGAACTGGCGTCATGAGGGATCAGGCGGGAGGGGCGAGCACGTCGCGATAGATTTCGGACAAGGGAATGCTCGTTCCTATCGCCGGCAAGTCAAGCACCGCGTCGAGCCCATCCAGGACGCGAAAGCCCGACCAGGATCCGGCATCCCGATCCATCGCCTCGACATGCGCCCTGTCACGGGTGACGAGCACATAGTGCCGCAAGGATGAGAGTTGCTGATAGATCTGCCATTTCTGCAGACGATCGCGGGCTTCCGTTCCCTGCGACATGACCTCGATCACGACAATCGGATCGTCGAGAGAGGTTGCGCCCGGTTCCAAAGGGTCACAACGGACCATCACGTCCGGGAGCGCGGCCGCGTCGAGGGTTTGGTCCTTCACATAGAAGGTCTCGTCAAAGACGCGGCAGGACGACCCCGTGGCCCGAAATCGGTTGGCAAGGAATACGGTCATGTTCTGGACGATGCGATGATGCTCCCATCGCGCACCGACCATCATCTTGACGACGCGGCCGCCGATCAGCTCCCAACGTTCGTTCGCGGGCCTGTCAGCGAGCAGTTCCTCGAAATCGTCCAACGACATGCGCTCGAATTGCTGCGACGCACGGTTCATGATGTAGACTTCGATGCCCGATTCTAGCGCGGGTTGAGATTGTTGCCCATCGCCCAACCGGACCGCCGAACGTGGCCACCACTCCCCGCCGCCTCATCACGCCCGAGAAGCGCGACGATGATCCCGACACGTCGCTGCGTCCGCTGGTGCTTGCCGATTTCATCGGGCAGGCCGCCGCGCGCGCCAACCTGCGGGTCTTCATCGGGGCGGCCAAGGCGCGTAAGGGAACGCTCGACCACGTGCTCTTCGTGGGACCGCCCGGTCTCGGCAAGACGACACTTGCCCAGATCGTGGCGCGCGAGCTCGGCGTCAACTTCCGCTCGACCTCCGGCCCAGTGATCGCCAAGGCCGGCGATCTTGCAGCCCAGCTCACCAATCTCGAAGAGCGCGACGTGCTCTTCATCGATGAGATCCACCGGCTCAATCCGGCAATCGAAGAGATCCTCTATCCCGCCATGGAGGATTTCCAGCTCGATCTCATCATCGGCACCGGACCCGCGGCGCGCTCGGTGAAGATCGACCTGGCACCGTTCACCCTCATCGGCGCAACCACGCGGGCGGGCCTTCTCACCAATCCTTTGCGCGACCGCTTCGGCATTCCGATCAGGCTCGATTTCTATGCCGTCGAGGAGCTCGAAGAGATCGTGCGGCGGGGCGCGCGCGTGCTTGGCGTCCCGATTTCCGAGGATGGCGCCAACGAGATCGCCAAGCGGGCTCGGGGGACGCCGCGCATCGCCGGACGGCTTCTGCGCCGCGTCCACGATTTCGCCGTCGTCGACAAGGCGGCGAGCGTAAGCCGCGAGGTTGCCGACAAGGCCCTGAAACTGCTCGACGTCGATGCGATCGGGCTCGACCAGATGGATCGGCGCTATCTCTCTACCATCGCGGTCTCCTTCGGCGGCGGGCCGGTCGGCGTCGAGACGATCGCCGCCGCGCTGTCGGAACCGCGCGATGCGATCGAAGAGATCATCGAGCCGTTTCTGATCCAGCAGGGATTCGTGCAGCGCACGCCGCGCGGACGCCTGCTTACGCCGCACGCCTTCCGCCATCTCGGTCTCGCCGAGCCGCCGCGGCCGAGCGCGCAATTCGGGCTCTTCGATGGAGAGGATGCGCCGTGAGGCGCGGCCGGGATTTCGGCGGCGAGCTGCACGAGGGCCGGCATTTCCTGGCCATCCGCATCTACTACGAAGACACGGATTTTTCGGGCGTCGTCTACCACGCGAGCTATCTGCGCTTCCTGGAGCGTGGACGGACCGAGTTCCTGAGGGCGCTGGGACTGGGCCAGCGCCTGCTCCTGGCGCGCGAGGGCGCCGATGCGGTGGGCTTCGTCGTCCGTCGCATGACGATTGATTTTTTCAAGCCCGCCCGGATGGACGAGATCATAACGGTCGAGACGAGGCCGCACGAAATCGGCGGCGCCTCGATCGAGTTGGCGCAGCGCGTTCTTCGAGGAGACGACGTGCTGGTCGACGCCGAGGTGAGGGTTGCGGCAGTCGCCAACGGGCGCCCGCGGCGACTGCCGACGGAGGTGCGCCAAATCCTGCGGCACTCCACCTCACCGGTGAATCGGCAAGTCGCGGACCGATAGAGCCCCTAGGGCTGCCACGCCAACACCTCTGCTGGGCTCGCGGCAGCTCCGCTTTCGTCGATCACAGCGAGAAGGGCACGGAGCGCCTCGGCAACCCCCTCCCGGCTCACGGCCGAGAGCTGCAACGGCGTGCGATGCGCCGCCCGCTTGAGACGCCGGATCTGTGTCGCCAGCATTTCGGCGTCGACCGCATCGATCTTGGAGAGCGCGACGATCTCCGGCTTCTGGGCAAGCCCCTGGCCGTAGGCTTCGAGCTCGTGGCGGACGGTCTTGTAGGCGCGGCCGGCGTGCTCGCCCGTCGCATCGACGAGGTGCAGCAGGACGCGGCAGCGCTCGATATGGCCAAGGAACCGGTCGCCGAGCCCATGGCCTTCGTGGGCGCCCTCGATCAGCCCAGGAATGTCGGCTAGCACGAACTCGCGATCGTCGCTCCTGGCAACGCCGAGCCCCGGGTGGAGCGTGGTGAAAGGATAGTCGGCGATCTTGGGGCGGGCCGCCGAGACGGCGGCAAGGAAGGTCGACTTGCCGGCGTTGGGCGGGCCGACGATGCCGGCATCGGCGATAAGCTTCAGCCGCAGCCAAAGCGTGCGCTCGACGCCTTCCTGGCCGGCATTGGCGCGGCGCGGCGCCCGGTTGGTCGAGGTGGCGAAATGCGCATTGCCGAAGCCGCCGTTGCCGCCGCGGGCCACGATCTTGCGCTGGCCGACCTTGGTGAAATCGGCAATGAGCGTCTCGCCGTCTTCCTCGTAGACCTGGGTGCCAACCGGCACTTTGAGGACGACGTCGGCGCCCTTGGCGCCGGCACGCTTCCTGCCCATGCCGTGGGTGCCGGTCTTGGCCTTGAAATGCTGCAGGTAGCGGAAGTCGATCAGCGTGTTCAGCCCGTCGACGCACACGATGAACACGTCGCCGCCCTTGCCGCCGTCACCCCCGTCCGGGCCGCCGAACTCGATGAATTTCTCGCGGCGGAACGACACGCTGCCGGCGCCGCCGTCGCCAGAGCGCACATGGATCCTGGCCTGGTCGAGAAACTTCACGGCGACTTCTGCCTGGGGCGGTCACATGTTCCGCAAATCGCCAAAATGCCCGAATCGTTCCTGCGCCAGCGAGACACCGACATCAGGCTTGGTGCGCGAGAGGGACTCGAATAGTCGTTGTAAGCTGCTACTAGCCCTCGGATATTTCCTGATCACGACGGAGGAGGCCAACGAAAAGGCCAACAAATTCGGTTTTGCGGCGTCGTTGCCGAGCGGTCAAGGGAAAAACAGCTTACGACTCAACCCTTGTGGGAACCGGGGACAAGCCGGCGATCCGGAGGGGACAAGTCGCAATCCATGCGAAAAGCCCGGAATTTGAACCATACTCGTCCTAACTGGATCGATTCGGTCCAGCTGCACGCCGCCAGCTTGGCGGCATCCGTCCAGGTAGTAGAGCCGCGCACCCCTGCCACAGGCCGCGCGGCTCAACAGGGCTCATAGATCCCTGCGCTCTGTCGAGCAAGATCAGCGTAGCCCACGTGGAATGAGTCGTCACGTGCGTCGTAGTGACTCCCTGACGATTTGTCCCCGCTGTTACCGCTATTTGGAGGAGGACCTCGACGAGGTTGACAATTGACTAAGAACATGAAGCAGCGTTCGCGGCCTACCCGTTTGCCCGACGAGGGTTTCGTCCGTCTCTCGGCGATCATAGGTCCCGGCGGACCGATCCCGGTCTCGAAATCGACCTGGTGGGCCGGCGTCAAGATTGGGCGCTTCCCGGCGCCGACGAAGCTTGGGCGCGGAATCACGGTCTGGCGTGTTGAGGATATTCGAGCGCTCATCGAGCACTCGGGCTGACCGATGGCAAGGCGGTACGATCTCCGCCGCATCAAGATCCATCGAAACTACTCGGTCCCGGAAGTCGTCAAGCTTCTCGGAGTGCACAAGCATACCGTAAGTCGATGGATTGCGCGTGGTCTGCCGCTCATTGACCGGCGACGACCTTTTCTCATTCACGGCGCTGATCTTCGCGCCTTCTTGATGGCATCGCAACCGGCCAAGCAGCCGCTGCGACCGGGCCAGATCTATTGTCTCCGCTGCCGAGCCGCAAAATGCCCGGCCGGGGATATCGCGGATTTGGTACCCCGGTCCCCGACGAGCGGCGCGCTGATCGGCATCTGCCCGACATGCGACGGGATGATGTATCGCGCCGTGAAATTGGCCGCGGTCGACCGAGCGCGGGGCAATGTCGAAGTCGCGCTTCAGAAGGCGCAGC
>JAFAME010000401.1 GCA_019233695.1 Methylobacteriaceae bacterium | reverse complement strand
CGGGCATCGCTCCGGAGCACATTCCGCGGCTCACCGAACGCTTCTACCGGGTGGATGCCGGCCAGAGTCGCGCGAAAGGCGGCACCGGGCTCGGGCTTGCCATCGTCAAACATATCGTTGCTCGCCACCGCGGCAGGCTGACGATCGACAGCACCCTCGGGCAGGGCGCCACCTTCGTTGTCGCGCTGCCGCTACATAGATAAGATATTCGGTTAAATGTACGCAAAATCAATGAGATAAGATGTCACAATTCTGGCACTCCGGGTTCGTAAGGTCATGATGTGGATCGTCTAAGAGAGCGACGACGCCGCATGGCGAGCGCATGGCCCCGCTTTCGGCAGTCGCGAACACGCCCCCAAAAGAAAGAGGCTCCAGATGCTGTTCAGAACTCTCACGCGCGCCGCCCTTGCGGCAGTCGCGGTTGCGACCGTGTCGGTCGGCGCTCAGGCCGCAAACATCAACGGCGCCGGCGCGACCTTTCCCTTTCCGATCTACTCGAAATGGGCCGACGCCTACAAGAAGGAGACCGGGACCGGTCTGATCTATCAATCGATAGGCTCGGGCGCCGGCATCAAGCAGATCCAGTCAAAGACAGTCACGTTCGGAGCAACCGACATCCCGCAATCGCCGGATGACCTCAAGAAATGGGGCATGGTCCAATGGCCGATGGTCATGGGGGGCATTGTCGCAGTCGTGAATATCGACGGCGTCAAGCCGGGCGATCTTGTCCTCGACGGGTCGACGCTCGCCGACATCTTTCTCGGCAAGATCAAGACGTGGGACGATCCGGCGATCGCCAAGCTCAACGGCAGCCTGAAGCTGCCTTCCGCCGCCATTGCGGTTGTTCATCGAGCTGACGGCTCCGGCACGAGTTTCAACTTCACCAACTACCTCTCCAAGGCGAGCGAAGAGTGGGGCTCCAAGATCAAGTTCGCCGCCACCGTCGAGTGGCCGGTCGGGGTCGGCGCCAAGGGCAACGAAGGGGTTGCCGGGAACGTCGCCCAGACCAAGAACTCGATCGGCTATGTCGAATATGCCTACGCCAAGCAGAACAAGCTGACCTATGCCGACATGATCAACAAGGCGGGCAAGAAAGTCAGTCCGACCCTCGCCGCATTCCAGGCCGCGGCGGCCAACGCCAAATGGGACCCGGCGCAGAACTTCTACATGATCCTTAGCGATCAGCCGGGTGACGAGTCTTGGCCGATGACCGCTGCCACATTCATCCTCATGTACAAGGAGCCGCAGGACAAGGCGGCGTCCGCCGACGCCATCAAGTTCTTCGACTGGGCCTTCAAGAAGGGCGGCAAGATGGCCGAGGAGCTCGACTACATCCCGATCCCTGACTCGGTCGTGACGCTGATCGAGTCCATGTGGAACAGCGATATCATGAACAAGTGAGGCGTGTGCGGGAGGGCGGCCCCTCCCGCACAATTCTCCTTCGGTGGCCACGGATGCCAGCGGGAGTATCGGTGTGACCGACATGGCGATCGAGGACGCGGTTGCGCAGACGATGGTCGCATCGCGTGCGAGGGCGCTCAACGCGTTCAAGTTCGGCGATGCGACCTTCTATTGGATGACGCGCATCGCCGCGATCTGCGTGCTCCTCATCCTGGGCGGGATCATCGCATATCTCATCGTCGGTGCCTGGCCGGCGCTGACCACGTATGGCCTCAATTTCCTCTCCACCCAGCGCTGGGCGCCGGAGCTCGATCCGCCGGTCCTGGGCGGGCTCGCGCCGATCTACGGCACGCTCCTGACCTCTGCCATCGCGCTCTTGATCGCCGTCCCCGTGGGACTCGGGGTCGCCGTCTTCCTGACGGAGCTCTGTCCGCAATGGTTGCGGCGGCCGATCGGCATTGCGGTCGAGCTGCTCGCCGGCATTCCTTCGATCATCTACGGCATGTGGGGCTTCTTCGTCCTCGGACCCGCCCTCGCCAACACGATCGAACCGGCAATCGTGTCGTTCTTCGCCCGGGTGCCGGTCCTGAACGTGATCTTCGCCGGCCCGACGAGCAATCAGAGCATCTTCAATGCCTCGCTGATCCTTGCGATCATGGTGCTGCCGTTCATCACGGCGATTGCGCGCGACGTCTTTCTGACGGTGCCGCCCGTACTCAAGGAGGCGGCCTATGGCGTCGGCTGCACCACCTGGGAGGTGGTGCGCAGTGTCATGGTTCCCTACACAAGGGTTGGGCTCATCGGCGGCATCATGCTGGCGCTCGGCCGCGCGCTCGGCGAGACCATGGCGGTGACCTTCGTCATCGGCAATGCCTTCAGGGTTCAGGCGTCGATCTTCGCACCCGGCACGACGATTTCGGCGGCAATCGCCAGCGAGTTTGCCGAAAGTGCCGACCTCTACCAGTCGGCTCTCATCCTCCTTGGGCTTCTTCTGTTTGTTTTGACCTTCTTTGTTTTGGCCGCAGCACGGCTGATGCTGATGCAGCTTAGACGCAGGGCGGGAGGCTGAGCGATGACGGACGCGATTGCTCCCCGCTACGGCCGGCGCCGCCGCACCGACAAGGTAATGCTCGGACTATGCTGGGCCGCGACCGCCTTCGGTCTCGGCTGGCTGGTGCTCATCCTGTTTTCACTCATCTGGAACGGCGCCAGCGGCCTCGACCTGGCGGTCTTTATGGAGATGACCCCTCCCGCCGGAAGCACCGGGGGCGGTCTGCTCAACGCCATCGTGGGCTCGCTCATCATCACGGCGATCGGCGTCGCCATCGGCGCCCCGCTCGGCATGCTGGCGGGCACCTACATGGCTGAATACGGTCGCTATTCGAAGCTTGCCTCGGTCACTCGCTTCATCAATGACATTCTGCTCAGCGCGCCCTCGATCATCATCGGCCTTTTCATCTACGGCGCCGTCGTTGTTCCGATGCATGGCGCGACCGGGATTGCCGGGGGGATTGCGCTTGCCGTGATCGTCGTGCCCGTCGTCGTGCGCACGACGGAGGACATGCTCCTTCTCGTCCCCAATCCGCTGCGCGAAGCAGCCTCCGCGCTCGGCCTTCCGCGATCGCATGTCATCATCAAAGTCGCCTACAAGGCCGCACGCGCCGGGCTCATCACCGGCGTGCTGCTCGCGGTTGCGCGCATTTCCGGCGAGACCGCGCCGCTTCTGTTCACATCGGCCAACAGCCCTTATTGGAGCGTCGATCCGTTCCACGATGCCATGGCCAACCTGCCGGTCACGATCAACAATTTCGTCAACAATCCCGACCCCAACTGGCGGCGCCTGGCGTGGGCCGCCGCCCTGATCATCACGTTCGCCGTGCTCGTGCTCAATATCGTGGCGCGCGTCCTCGGCGCGACGAGGGCTCCGAAATGAACGCTCCCGCAACGACAACCTCAATGCCCAGCCAGTCCGCCGACGGCGACAAGATTGCTGTCAAGGACCTGAAGTTCTACTACGGCAACAATCTGGCGCTGAAGAACATCACGTTGGGGTTGCGCACGAACAAGGTCACGGCCTTCATTGGTCCTTCGGGGTGCGGCAAGTCAACCCTGCTGCGCGTCCTCAACCGCATGTACGACCTCTATCCCAATCAGCGTGCGGAAGGCGAAGTTCTGCTCGACGGGGAGAACATCCTCAATCCCAAGCAGGATTTGAACCTCCTGCGCGCCCGCATCGGAATGGTGTTTCAGAAGCCGACGCCCTTTCCGATGACGATCTACGAGAACATCGCGTTCGGCATCCGCCTTTATGAAAAGATCGCCAAGAGCGAGCTCGACGGTCGCGTCGAAAAGGCGCTGCGCGGGGCGGCATTGTGGGATGAGGTCAAGGACAAGCTTTCAGCCAGCGGGCTCAGCCTGTCGGGCGGGCAGCAGCAGCGCCTTTGCATCGCCCGCTCGGTCGCCATTCACCCCGAAGTGATCCTGTTCGACGAGCCCTGCTCGGCCCTCGATCCAATCTCGACCTCGAAAATCGAAGAATTGATCGACGAGCTCCAGGAAAACTATACGATCGCCATTGTAACCCACAACATGCAGCAGGCCGCCCGCGTCTCGGAGTTCACGGCTTTCATGTACCTCGGTGAGCTCGTTGAATTCGGCGACACATCGAAAATCTTCACATCGCCCAGCCAAAAGCGTACGCAGGACTACATCACCGGCCGCTTCGGCTGACGGAAAGCGCCCCATCATGTCCGACCATATCGTCAAATCTTATGACAAGGATCTCGAAGCGCTCGGCCGCAAGATCGCGGAAATGGGGGGCATTGCCGAGAAAATGCTGACCGATTCGATGGATGCTCTCTCCGAGCTCGATATGGACCTCGCGAGGAAGACCATCGAGAGCGATCCTCGGCTCGACTATCTGCAACGCGAGATCGAAGAGAGCGCCATCCTGACGATCGCGCGCCGCCAGCCGATGGCCGTCGATCTGCGCGAGATCGTGGCCGCCATCCGTGTCTCGGGCGATCTCGAGCGGGTCGGCGATCTTGCCAAGAACATCGCCAAGCGAGCCATGAAGATTGCCGCCGAGGCGAGGCTGCCGCGCGCCATCATCGGCCTCAAGCACATGAATGATGTTGCGGCCATGCAGCTCAAGGACGTGCTCGATGCCTATGCGCAGCGCGACGGAGAGGCCGCGCGCAAGGTCTGGCTGCAGG
Organism: Methylobacteriaceae bacterium; assembly: GCA_019233695.1. GTDB lineage: Bacteria > Pseudomonadota > Alphaproteobacteria > Rhizobiales > Beijerinckiaceae > JAFAME01. The sequence continues at coordinate 10,448 of JAFAME010000401.1, read as the reverse complement.
ACGCCGAGCTCGACGCCTTGGAGGACTCCGTCTTTCGCGATCTCTTGACCTTCATGATGGAGGACCCGCGCAACATCTCGTTCTGCACGCATCTCCTGTTTTGTTCCAAGAACATCGAGCGCATGGGCGATCATGCCACGAACATCGCGGAGACCGTGCACTACCTCGTCACCGGTGAGACGCTGCCGCTCGATCGCCCCAAGGGGCGTGGGCTGATCGACCCGGTGATCGTCGCTGGCCAGCTGTCTGGAGGAGGGGCTGATGAACGACCAGCGTAGCGTCGCTCGAGGATCGAGCGCCGCGCCGAGCATTCTCGTCGTCGAGGACGAGTCGGCGCTCGGGCTGCTTTTGTCATACAATTTGGAAGCGGAAGGTTATACGGTCGAGCGCGCCGAACGGGGCGACGAGGCCGAGCTGCGGCTCGCCGAGAGGGCGCCGGATCTCGTCATCCTCGACTGGATGCTGCCCGGGGTCTCGGGGCTCGAAATCTGCCGACGGCTGCGCGCCCGCGAGGCGACCCGATCGCTGCCTGTGATCATGCTGACGGCGCGCGGCGAAGAGGGCGAGCGTGTCCGCGGCCTTTCCGTAGGGGCCGACGACTATGTCGTGAAGCCCTTCTCGGTGCCGGAACTGATGGCGAGGGTGCGCGCCCTATTGCGTCGGGCGCGACCCGAGCGGATTGCCAACCGGCTGGCGGCCGGCGACCTCGATCTCGATCGGGAGACGCACCGAGTGCGCCGCGGTGGGCGCGAGGTGCATCTCGGGCCGACCGAATTTCGTCTGCTCGAATACCTGATGGAAAGGCCGGGCCGCGTCTTCTCGCGTTCGCAGCTGCTCGACGGTGTCTGGGGCCTTTCGGTCGAGATCGACGAGCGCACCGTCGATGTCCACGTGGGTCGGTTGCGCAAGGCGCTGTCGCGCGGGAGGGAACGCGATCCTGTCCGCACCGTGCGTGGCGCAGGCTATGCCTTCGATGAGACATTCGGGAAGGTCTGAGGCGGCCGAAAGATCGTCCTCGACTTGTTCGTCCCGGGCGAAACGGTGCGCGGTCCGGGACCCGGAACGCTCGCGGTTTTTAGAAGCTCACGTCAACCGCAGCATCCGTCGCTCGCGGTCGCGCTCGCGCCGACGCTCCTGCGCGGGCTGATAGGCGATGCGCCGATGCCCGTCGCAATAGGGCGCCCCGCTCGGCGCCTTGGCGCCGCAATAGCGAAATTCCGGCTGTGCCGGATCGCCCATCGGCCAGCGGCACATGGTATCGCGCAGATCCATGATCGTGACCCGTTCGGAGAGAGGGACGATGACTTCCTCGACGGGGCGGGGAGCGGGTCTTGCAACGACATGTGTCGCAATCGCGAGCGCAGTATTGCCGCGGATGAGCGCCCCGCTCGGGCGGGGCTGAGCCGACCGGGACGCTTTTGGCCTGGCGCGAGGCGAAGAATTGCTTGGCGCCTTGGCGCGGCCGCAAAGACCAAGGCGATGCACCTTGCCGATGACGGCGTTGCGCGTGATGCCGGCCCCGAGTTGCCCCGCGATTTGGCTGGCGCTCAAACCTTCACCCCACAGCTTGCGCAACAGTTCGACGCGTTCATCCGTCCAGGACATCGTATTTCCCTCGTCGATTTCGCTCGTTGACAGAATCCCTGAGCGTCATCACGCCGACGGTACCGGCGAATGCAGAGCATTCCAGGCTTACAGAAGGGCCGCCCCACGAGATATCGTAGAGGACTGAAGAAATGTTACACTAGCGGTTGATTCCGGCGCAAGAGTCCGCATGCGTGCGGCGTTGTTTTCAACAACGTTCGAAGATGCGGTCGAGACCAGAACGCCGTGCGTTGCCGGTGCGCTTCATGCCGAGGCAGGCCTTGCGGGCCAACTCGGGCCCCATCGCGGAAGACCGAACGGGGCGCCCGAGTGCGCTGATCGACATGGCGCTCTCATCGCGTCCGGTCCCTCCGCCGACACATCACGACGTCGCGGGGAGCGACTGCAGGGCGACAGGATTGTTTGACCCAGAGGGCCGGACTCCCTAATATAAAGTATTGATGGCTGCCGTCCCCACGGGGCGGCACTTTGATTTTCGAGGCCTGCCTGGCTCGGAATCGACGGAGCAATCCCGTGACCTCGCATCTTCTGCCAACCTATGCGCGCGCCGACCTCGCTTTCGAGCGGGGTGATGGGGCTTGGCTGACGAGCGTCAAGGGCGAGCGATATCTGGATTTCGGCGGTGGAGTGGCGGTCGCTTCCCTGGGCTATTCGCACCCGCATCTGATCAAGGCGCTGAACGATCAGGCCGGCAAGATCTGGCACACGTCGAACCTTTATTTGATTCCGGAAGGCGAGCGGCTCGCTGGGCGCCTGTGCGATGCGACGTTTGCCGACGTGGTGTTCTTCACCAATTCCGGCGCCGAAGCGATGGAATGTTCCATCAAGATGGCGCGCAAATACCAGTCTGCGAACGGCCATCCGGAGCGCTTTCGCATCATCACGTTCGAAGGCGCCTTCCACGGCCGTACGCTGGCGACGCTGGCCGCCGGCGGCCAGGAGAAATACCTCGAAGGGTTCGGGCCGAAGGTCGACGGCTTCGACCAGGTGCCCTTCGGCGATCACACGGCACTGGAAGCCGCCATCACGCCGCAGACCGGGGCGATTTTGATCGAGCCCATTCAGGGCGAGGGCGGCATCCGCCCGGTCCCGCCGCAGTGCCTGCGCGGTCTGCGGGCCCTGTGCGATGAGAAGTCTTTGCTGTTGGTGTTCGATGAGGTGCAATGCGGCATCGGCCGCACCGGCCGCTTCTTCGCTCATGAGCACGCGGGCATCGCCCCTGACATCATGGCGATTGCGAAGGGCATCGGCGGAGGCTTTCCGCTTGGCGCTTGCCTCGCGACGCGCGAGGCGGCCAAGGGCATGACTGTCGGCACGCATGGCTCCACGTTCGGCGGCAATCCGCTAGCCATGAGCGTCGGCAACGCCGTTCTCGATGTGATCCTGCAACCCGAATTCCTGCAGCGCATTGCCCGCATGGGCCTGTTGCTGAAGCAACGTCTGGCGGAACTGATGGATCGTCACCCGGGGTTGATCGGGGAGATCCGGGGCGAGGGTCTGATGCTCGGCATCAAGGCACAGGTGCCCAACGGCGAACTCGTGGCCGCCGCCCGCGCCGAAAAACTTCTCGTCATTGCCGCCGGCGACAACGTGGTGCGGCTGATCCCTCCGCTCATCGTCGAGGAACCGGAGGTTTTGGAGGCGGTGCGGCGCCTCGATGCCGCGTGCGGCCGGATCGAGCGCGCCCGGTCGCGGATGGCGCAGAAGGGAGCGGCGGAATGACGGCTGCCGGCGCACCCATGGCGCGGCACTTTCTCGACCTGTCGGACATTCCGCCGCCGGAGCTGCGCCGAATGCTCGAGGCCTCAGTTGCGATGAAGGCGGCACGCCGTTCCATTGCCCGCAAAGGCGCTCCCGCGGAGCGTCCGCTGGACGGCAAGATGCTCGCGATGATCTTCGACAGGCCCTCGACTCGTACGCGCGTCTCCTTCGACATCGCCATGCGCGAACTCGGCGGCGAGACGATCATGCTGACCGGCCACGAGATGCAGCTCGGGCGCGGCGAATCCATCCCCGACACCGCTCGCGTCCTGTCGCGCTACGTCGACGCCATCCTCATCCGTATCCTTGATCCGGACGATATCGCAGAGCTTGCGCGCTACGCGACGGTCCCCGTCATCAATGGCCTCACCAGGCGGTCGCATCCCTGCCAGGTGATGGCAGACGTCATGACCTTCGAGGAACATCAAGGGCCTATCGGCGGGCGGACGATCGCGTGGAGCGGCGACTGCAATAACGTGCTCGCGAGTTGGGTGCATGCGGCGCAGCGCTTCGATTTCTCGATCCGCGTGGCGTCGCCGCCCGAATTGCAGCCTCACAAGTCCCTGCTCGCCTGGGCCAGGCGCAATCACGCCAAGCTGATGCTGACCACCGATCCCTACGAAGCGGTCGCCGGCGCCGACGCGGTCATTTCCGACTGCTGGGTGTCAATGGGGGACGAGGAGGAAGCGCGACATCGACACAATCTCCTTGCGCCCTACCAGGTCAATGCCAAGCTGATGAGCGCTGCAGCCGAAAACGCCATCTTCATGCACTGCCTGCCCGCGCACCGCGGGGAAGAAGTCACCGAGGAGGTGCTGGAGGGGCCGCAATCGGTCGTGTTCGACGAGGCTGAGAACCGGCTGCACGCGCAAAAGGGCATTCTCGCCTGGTGCTTCGGGGCGATCTCGGCATGAGTGGAGCCTCGCGCGCATCTCGGCCGGTCTCCGACGCCGGGCGCGATGATACCGTCCTGCCGTTTGCGGTGAAGGCGCTCGATATCCGCGGCAGGGTCGTGCGACTTGGCCCCTCCGTCGACCACATTCTGACGCGCCATGCCTATCCGGAGGCCATCGCCCGCGTGGTGGGCGAGGCTTGCGCCCTCACCGTCCTGCTCGGATCCTCCTTGAAGGGCAAGGGTCGGTTCCAGCTGCAGACCAAGAGCGACGGGCCGCTGGAAATGCTCGTCGTCGACTTCGATGCCCCCGACCGGCTTCGCGCCTTTGCGCGCTTCGACACGGCGCGTCTCGCGGCAGCTTGTGCCGCCGGACGGGCAAGCGGCGCCGCCCTGCTCGGGACGGGCCATTTGGCGCTCACCATCGATCCCGGCGGCGACCTGTCGCGCTATCAGGGTGTGGTATCGCTCGACGGTCGGGGATTGGAGGCTGCCGCCCACCAGTACTTCCGACAGTCGGAGCAGATCCCGACGCTGATGCGCTTGGCGGTCGCGCAACGCGTCACCGGGCGCGGCGCCTCCTGGCGGGCCGGGGGGCTGATGGTTCAGTTCCTGCCTGTTTCTCCCGAGCGCCAGCGCCAGCCGGAGTTTGATCCAGGCGACGCACCCACAGGGACGCTGCGCGAGGCCTTTGTCGAAGACGAGGCCTGGGTCGAGGCCAGGACGCTGGCGGCGACGACCCAGGATCACGAGCTCATCGACCCGATGCTGTCGAGCGAGCGCCTGCTCTATCGCCTCTTTCACGAGCGCGGCGTCGAAGTGTTTGAGGCTCATGAGGTGCGCGATGCCTGCCGCTGCTCGCGTCAGGGCATCGAGGCGATGCTGCGCCGCTTCACTCCGCAGGAGCGGCGCGACATGATCGGCGGTGACGGAAAGATCGGCGTCACCTGCGAATTCTGCTCAGCTCACCGCGAGTTCGATCCGGCGCAGTTCGAAGCGGAGCCCGTCAGCAAGTAGGCCGCCGCCCGGCGGCAGGTCCCGCTGCGCGCGGGACCGGCCGGACCGAGCATCCGTTTTGCCGCATGCCGGTCCGGGCTGTCGGAAAATGCGCGAACGCAATCGTTACTACGCCAAGCCGCGGCCGTTTTCTGCCGCCTTCGCGAGAAAGCTCGTGGGGTCGATGTCGAGCGGCAGCGCGCTCGCATTGCGAAGGTCCTGGCTCGTCAGTCCGATGTCGCGCAGCTCGTACTCGGAAAAATGGGCCAGTTTGGCAAGCTCGGAACGCGCCTGGGCGACGTGCGAGGGCCACAGGAAAGCCCGCTTGACGACTTCGAACAGTCCGGCGCGAATGTTCACTCGATGTGACCCGTTGGCCGCAGACACGCTCGGCGTGAAGATGATCGACATTGGGGTCTCTCCTGACCTTTGATCGGCAAGCGATCCATCATCTCAAGTAGCGATTCCGAACCCCGCCGGCACTCCGGCGCTTGCTCTCAAATCCAGTGATCGCGAGCTTGATACCTGGCTATATGTGATCCATCTATTGATCGTTCAAACGAATGTTTGTATGGTCACTCATCGCAAAACGAGATTGGTGTGCGCATGCTCGATACCGACCAGCTTCGAAGCTTTCTCGCCATCGTCGACACCGGCAGCTTCACTCGCGCGGCCGAGCGGGTGCACAAGACGCAGTCGGCGGTCTCGATGCATATCCGCCGGCTCGAAGAGCGGCTCGGCTGCCAGCTCTTCGCCAAGCATGGCCGCGGCGTCCGCCTCTCGATCGACGGAGAGAAACTCGTCGACTACGCGCGCCGCATGTTGCAGATCGAGGCCTCGGCCCTGTCGTCCATCGCGCAAAAGGGGCTCGCCGGCCGTGTTCGGCTTGGCATGCCGGACGACTACGCCGAGCCGTTCCTGCCCGACATCCTGACGCGGTTCAGCGCGCGCCATCCGCTCGTCGAGGTGTCGGTGATCTGCGAGGCCTCGACGGCGCTGGCCGAACGCATCAATGCCCGCGACCTCGACCTCGCCGTCGTAACCGACTGCGGCGACATCCGGGGCGTGGAGGTCATCCGCGAGGAACCGCTGGTGTGGATCGCCGCCCCGCATGCACGGATCGACCTCGGACGCCCGTTGCCCATGGCGCTCGGCGGTCCGACCTGCAATTGGCGCAGGCTCGCGACGGCTGCAATCGATCGCGCCGGCATCCCGACACGGGTCCTTCTTGTTTCGAACAATCACGCCGCCATTGCCCCGGTCGTTGCCGCCGGGCTCGCCATCGGCGTGCTGCCGCTCGGCGCGGTGCGTGGAGCATTGCGCGTGGTCGAGGAGGCAGAGGGCCTTCCCCCATTGCCGCCATCCCGCATCGGCATGATCCAGACGCCGGCCGGTCTGTCGCGCGAGGCGTGCGCCCTGGCCGAGGATATCCGCGCGACCTTGCGGTCGGTGCCCGCCGCCGGAGTCGAGCCGGCCTTGCAAGTCGACGGGGTTGCGGCCGCCGCCGCCATCGCCAGCATCAGGAGAGCGCGAGCGCCAGTCGCCGCATGAAGCCGACGCAGGCTTCGATCTGCGATAGCTCGATGTATTCGTCGGGCTGGTGCGCCTGGTCGATGTTTCCCGGCCCGCACACGATCGTCGGCAGCCCCGCCCCCTGGAACTGGCCGGCCTCGGTTGCATAAGAGACCGCGATGGTTCGGTTCGAATTCGTCAGATTGAGCGCGAGAGTGCGCGCAACGGAATCAGGCTCGGCAATGAGCCCCGGAATCTCGACGGAGGTTTGCGTCTCGATGCGCGCATCATCGACGAAGCGGGTGAGCCGCGGCAGGATTCTGTCCGAGACACTCTTCTCCAGGCGCCGCAACACCGCGTCGAACGGCACGCCCGGCAGGCCACGGAACTCCCAGTGGAAGCGGCATTCCTTGGCGAGGATATTGCGGGCCGTGCCGCCATGGATCGAACCGACATGAATGGTCGAATAGGCGGGATCGAAGCGCCCCGACGGGTCGCCGGCCGCCTCGAAATCGTCGGCGATCCGATAGAGCTCGCTCACCAGCGCGCAAGCCGCCTCGATCGCGTTTGCGCCAAGCGCCGGCTTCGATGAGTGCGCCTCGTGACCGTGCACGATGGTCCAGTAGGTGGAGATGCTCTTGTGGGCGTCGGCGACCTGCATCTGAGTCGGCTCGCCGACAATCACGGCGCGGGGCCGGGGCAGGTCGCCGCCGAAGCGGGCAATGAGGTCGAGCGAGCCAACACAGGTCGTCTCTTCGTCATAGCTCAGAAGGATGTGGATCGGCGCCTTCAACCCCGCCCTTTGGAATTCCGGGATCATGGCGAGCGCGACAGCATCGAAGCCCTTCATGTCACAGGCGCCGCGGCCGTAGAGCCGGCCTTCTGCCTGGCGCAGAACGAAGGGATCGCTGGACCACGCCTGCCCCGCGACCGAGACGACATCGGTATGGCCCGAGAGCACGATGCCGCCATCGACCATCGGGCCGATGGTCGCAAGGAGCGCCGCCTTGTCCTCAGCGCGGTTGGGGGCCGTGACGAAAGGTACGCCGAGGGCCCGAAGCTGCTCCTCAACGAAGGCGATGAGGGCGAGATTGGATTTCGAGCTCTCGGTATCGAAGGCGACAAGCCGTTCGAGGAGGGCGCAAGCCATCAATGCCGTGTCGGGCGCAGCCATTCGGGTCCATCCGGTGACGAGAGCCAACTCTAACCCGCTTCCAAGGTCATTGAAAACGCTGACCGCGTCGGTGTCGGAGAGCCACGACACGGCGCACAGGCGGGAGGCCCGATCCTCAGTTCAGGACGCGCTTCGCATACGGGCTGTCGAGGGAAAATGCGGGGATCTCGATGTCGAACGCCCGCCCGTCGGCCCCCGCCATCCGGTAGGTCCCGGACATGATTCCCGAGGGCGTCGACAGCGGGCACCCGGAGGTGTAGCGGAACGCATCGCCGGGGTTGAGGACCGGCTGTTCGCCGACCACGCCGGGTCCGCGGACCTCCTCCACGTGGCCGCGCGCGTCGGTGATGATCCAGTGCCGTGACTTCAGCTGGACGGCCTGGTCGCTGTGATTGGTGATCTCGATCGTATAGGCCCAGACGAAGCGGCCTTCACTCGGCTCCGAGCGGTCGGGCAGGAACTCGGGCAGCACCGTCACTTCGATGTTGCGCGTCACGGCCTTGTACATGGCACGGAGTTTGGCGAAGCCGATGCGGTTCGTCGAGACCCTTTTCAGATCATTCGGCGTGACGGCGTGATGGGGCCATACGAAGAGCGGGAGCGGAGTTTGATCGGATGTTCGACGGAGTTGCGCGCTGCCTGATCGATCCGCCGCTTGAGGCACTTGCGCGCCGGCTCGCCGCCGCCCGGGTGGGCGCCGATGCGATGTCGCTCGCAGCGCTCGCCTGCGGCATTGCCGCCGCGGCCTCGATCGGGCTCGGTTGGCTCCCGATCGTCTCGATCGGCTTCATTGCGCTCGGCCGCCTCGGCGACGGGCTCGACGGCGCGCTCGCCAGACAGTCGGGCGCGTCGAGCGACTTCGGCGGCTTCATCGACATCGTCTTCGATTTCATCTTCTACGGCGCGGTTCCGCTCGCTTTCGCTTTCCGCGATCCGGGTGAGAATGCGTTGGCGGCCGCCGTCCTCCTTTTTACCTTCTATGCCAACGGCGCGAGCTTTCTCGCCTTTGCCATTGTTGCCGCCAAGCGCGGCCTTGCCACGAACGTACAAGGCGCAAAATCGCTGTATTTCACGACAGGCCTTGCCGAAGGCACCGAGACAATCGCCGTCTTTGTCGCGATGTGTGTGTGGCCCGGCCTGTTCCCGCAGCTTTCCTTCGGCTTTGCGGCGGCATGTGCGATCACCGCCGCAAGCCGCATCGTCCTCGCGCTGCGCACGTTCCGATGATCAGCGCAGCCCAACCACCGTTTTCGGCCGGTCGAGCGCCGCGATGGCCTGCGCCAGATCATCGATCAGGTCGTCGACATCCTCCAGCCCGACCGACAGGCGCAGAAGGCCCTCCGTTACCCCCATTTCGGCGCGCGCCGCCGGGGGCAGCCGCTGGTGCGTCGTGGTGGCGGGATGGGTGATGAGGCTCTTGGCATCGCCCAGGTTGTTCGAAATGCCGATGATCGAGAGCCGGTTGGCGAGGCGGAAGGCGGCCTCCTTGCCGCCTGCCACTTCGAATGCGACGAGCGTGCCGTTGCCGAGCATCTGGCGCTGCGCGAGCTCATGCTGGGGATGGTCGGCGCGGCCCGGGTAGAGCACCTTCACGATGTGAGGCTGCTGCGCCAGGAAGTCGGCAATCAGCTCGGCCGAACGGACCTCGGCCGCAACGCGCACAGGCAGGGTCTCCAGGCTCTTCAACAGCACCCATGCGTTGAACGGCGACAGCGAAGGCCCCGTCTGGCGCAGGAAATTGTGGATGTGGGTCTGGATGAAGGGCTCGGAGGCAAGGATCACCCCGCCGAGGCACCGGCCCTGGCCGTCGATGTGCTTGGTGGCGGAATAGACGACGCAATCGGCGCCAAGCTGCAGCGGACGTTGCAGGAGGGGCGTGGCGAACACATTGTCGACGACAAGCGTGGCGCCGGCCTCATGACCGACTCTCGCCACCGCCGCGATATCGATGACCTCCAGGCAGGGGTTCGTGGGGCTTTCGAGGAACAGCGTCTTGGTGTTAGGGCGCATCGCGGCGCGCCATTGGCCAAGGTCGGTGCCGTCGACGAGGGTCGAGGCAATGCCGAACCGCGGCGCCAACTCCTCGACAATGTATCGGCACGAGCCGAACAGCGCCTTCGCCGCAACGATGTGGTCGCCAGCCTTCAGCTGACCGAGCACGGCCGCAGTGACAGCCGCCATGCCGGTTGCGGTTGCGCGCGCAGCCTCCGCTCCTTCGAGGAGCGCCATGCGCTTCTCGAACATGGTGACGGTGGGATTCGAGAAGCGCGAATAGATGAAGCCCTGTTCCTCGCCCTTGAAGCGTGCCTCGGCGGCCTCCATCGTGTCGTAGAGATACCCCTGGGTAAGGAACATGGCTTCGGAGGTTTCGCCGAAGTCGGAGCGCAACGAGCCGCCATGGACCAGCCGTGTTGCCGGGCGCAGGCTCTTGGGGTCACGGGAATTGTAGCGTTTGCTTGGCTTCTGCATCGCACCCTCCACGGTGTGCCGGAAATCAAAAAACCCGGC
>JAFAME010000382.1 GCA_019233695.1 Methylobacteriaceae bacterium | reverse complement strand
ATTGCCCGCTACTGGCTCTCACTGTTTCCAGCGAAGAAACCGATCCATATCATCCCGGAAGCGCGACGCGCTCTTCGGGATCCGATGCCAGATCCCGGCTCTCCGCTTTGCTCCGGTCGCGCTGACAGCAATAAGAGTGGTTGAGGGATCGGGCGGGCCGTTCGCGCTCGACGTGTTCCCCGGCGCGGCCGCAAAATTTCCGGAGCGACGAGTGGCGCGCCGACCGGCCGGGTTGTCTCGATCACCGGGTGAGCATCATGGGACTTCTGGACGACAAGATCGCGATTGTCACCGACGCAAGCTCGGGGCTTGGGCGCGCCATCGCCGTCGGCTTTGCGGCCGAGGGGGCAGAGGTTGTGCTCGCCGACGTGAGGCGCGAGCCGGTCGAGGGCGGCGCGCCGACGGTCGAGCTCATCCGTGGGGCGGGCCGGCAGGCCTGTTTCGAGGAGACCGACGTGGCGCAATGGGCGGCGGTCGACCGGCTGGTGAGCGGCGTCGTGGCGAAATTCGGCCGGCTCGACGTGATGGTCAACAACGCCGCAATCTTCACTTCGACAAGCCTCGTGGATACGACAGAGGAGCAATGGCGGCGCGTCATGTCGGTCAACCTCGACGGCGTCTTCTTCGGCTGCAAGCGGGCGGTACAGCAGATGCTCCTCCAGGAGCCGCGGGCCGAGGCACGCGGGCGCATCATCAACCTCTCCTCGCAGCATGGCATGGTCGCCTCGCCGGGCGATCCTGCCTATGCCGTCAGCAAGGCGGCCGTCGCGCATCTGACGCGCCAGATCGCCGTCGACTACGGCAAGGATCAGATCGTATGCAATGCGGTGGCGCCCGGAAAAATCCTTACCGGACGGGGAGGCGTTGCGATCGATCCCGACGCGCTCGCCTATTCGCGGGCGCGCACCCCATGGCCGAGGCTCGGCGAGCCGCGCGACGTCGCGGCGGCCGCCACCTTTCTGGCCAGCGACATGGCGACTTACATGACGGGCATCAATCTGATGGTCGACGGCGGCTGGATGGCTGGCTAGGAGCCTGTCCACGTTGTCATCCGGAGGCCGCTCTTGCGGCTGTCCGGGATCCGACGCACTAAAACCGTCGGCGCACTGGCCGGATCCCGGCTCTCCGCTTCGCTCCGGCCGGAATGACATGAAAATGAATTCAAATCTCGGAAACGCTCATCTAGTCGCTTTCCTCCAGGGCCTGCTTGAGTTGCGAGAGCGCACGCAAGCGCGGGCGATCGAACTTGTTGATCCACCGCTCCGCAATGTCATTGATCGGCACGAGATTGATGAAGTGAAGTTTTTCGCGGCCCTGGCGTTTCCACGATACGAGATTTGCCTCTTCGAGAATCGCCAGATGCTTGGCAACCGCCTGCCGCGTCATGTCGAGCCCACGGCACAGATCGCCCAATGTCTGCCCGTTCCTTTCGTGCAACCGGTCCAGGAGCTGCCGGCGGCTGGCATCCGCCAAGGCGCGGAATACGGCATCCTCGCTCATGCCGCTAATATGTAACTGATTGGTTGCCTGTCAAGTGAACCCTTGTCTGTTGGCTACGCTCACCCCGCGGTAACTTCGAGCTGAACTGAAGGCCCAACCGTCGTGCCCGGGCTTGTCCCGGGCATCCACGCGGTCAAGCCGCTTCATGTCGGTGAAAGCGAACAATGGCACCGACTTTAGCGAGGCCTGGGAACAGGGCGCGCGGCCCAAACCACCCGCATTGCAACCCGACCGCGTGGGTGCCCGCCACAAGGGCGGGCATGACGATGCGGCCCTCAATTCAATCCTATCTTAGCGCCTGTGCGCGAAGGCCGGATCCAGAAGAGAACCCAAGCATCTGCGCCTTCCCCTCGACCTCCACCCTCGCGGCGGCGGAAGGCGTCAGGTGATCCAGCAGGTCCGCGCCACGTCGAAGGGATGATCGATGAGCTGCTCCGAGCGCTCGACAAACCGCTGCGTGCGCGACAGGTCGGCATGGATTTCGAAGGCGGCCTGGTCGACCCAGCGCGAGTGGATAAAGAACAACCGCGGGTCGCGGACGGAACGATAGGCATCAATGGCGAGGCACCCGGGCTCGGTCCGCACCGCCGGGACCTGTTGGCGCAACGTCGCGTCCAGCGCTTCCTCCTGCCCCATGCGTGCACGGAAACGGGCGAATATAAAGAGCTCCATCGCGATGCTCCCTTGCCTGTGCCGGCCGGCCCCTGGAGGTGGGGCTGCTGCATCCGAATCGCCCCCTTTTCATCTCGGAGGATCGCCCGACCTCCTGACAACGGCTGTCGGGAACATCGCGCAAGCCTGCGGCACGCGCCACCGACGCTGAGGAACGGGCATGGAGGAGAAAGGCACGCAGGCGAGCGGCACGGTGCTCGTTGCCCTTGCGGCCGTGGGCTGGAGCATGGCCGGGCTCTTCACCCGGCTCGTGGCGGGGGACAGCTGGGCAATACTGGGCTGGCGCGGCCTCTCCAGCGCATTGGCAATCCTCGCCTACCTGCTTTGGCGGGAGCGCGGGGATTTGCGGCGGCCGTTCGCCTCGATGGGATGGCTCGGCGTTGTGGCCGCCACCGTCTCGACCCTCGCCTCGGTCGCCTATATTCCGGCCCTGCTGTTCACAATCGTGGCAAACGTGGCCGTGATCTACGCAACGCTGCCTTTCGTCACCGCGGCCCTCGGCTGGGCGCTGCTGCGCGAGGCGCCGGCGGCGACCACCCTCATCCGTGCCGCCGCGGCCGTCGTCGGGGTCGCCATCATGGTCGGGTTCGGCGGAGCGGGGGGCGGCTTGGCCGGCATCGGCCTGGCCGGCCTGATGACGCTCGGGATGAGCCTTCTCACGATCATCAGCCGCGCGGCGCGCGGAATTTCGATGATCCCGGCAACAGGCATTTCCGCGGTGCAGCTCGCCGTCATCGGCGCAGCCGCCACCCGCCTCCTCGACCTTTCGGTCCATGACATTCTCGTGCTCGGCGTGTTCGGCATCGTCCAGGCGGCCGCCCTTGCCTGCTATGTCGAGGGAGCCGGCCGCCTCACTGCCGCAAGGGCGGCACTTGTCAGCACGCTCGATGTGCCGCTCGCGCCGCTCTGGGTTCTCCTCTTCGTCGGCGAAATTCCTGCTGCTGCAACGCTGATCGGCGGGACCATCGTGCTGGCGGCGGTGCTGGCAGACATCGTTGCGCTGAGCAGAACCAACCGGCGCGCGGCATGACGGGCCACGCGGCGGGGCGTCCTCCGTGAGGACGAAGGCAGGGGGCGCGATCCGTCCGGAGCGCGGGCTCAGCATCTTCGCGCCGACCTTGCGATTGGACCTTGGCGTCGCTACACGACTTGGCCAGCGCGCCTCAAGCGCGCAAACTTCGCGGCACGAGAGGAAAATGCCCAGTCGACCGGCCGGCAGCACGATCGTGGCGTTTCGCTTCGACGAAGTGGTCGTGCCGACCCATCCGGGCGTCGTCAATTCGCCGACGCTCGCCAAGCCGCTGCACATGCTGCCCGTCGGCGGCAAGCCGGCCTGGTCGGTCCAGTTCGACGAACTGCCGAAGCTGATCCTGCGCATGCGCCTTGCCGACGGGACCGTCGGCCTGTCGGAGTTCTATCGCGATCACGATTGGGGCCGCGTCGAGGCGATCTGCGCCGGCCTTCTCGGCCGCTCGGTCTTCGATCTGCCGCTGCAGGACCTGCCGCTGCCGCTCTGCCGCGAATACGACGGCTTCGAATGCGCGATCTGGGATGCCTATGCCAAGCTGATCGACGTGCCGCTCCATCGCCTTATCGGTGGGGCGGTGCGCGACAAGGTGGCGGTCGGCGCGTGGTCGAGCCACCGCACCGTCGAGGAGATCGGCCCCTGGGCGGCGCGCTATCGCCAGCAGGGCTACGACTGCATCAAGCTCAAATGCGATCTCGACGACGACGTCGCCGCCTGGTGCCGTCAGATTGCCCGCCATGCGCCGGGCATGAAGATCATCTTCGATCCGAACCAGCGCTGGGAGAATGCCGGCAACGCCCGCCCGATCATCCGCCAGCTCGAGAGCGTCGGCAACGTCCTCCTCCTGGAGGACCCGATTGCCCGCTGGATGATGCAGGACTACGCCGAGCTGCGGCGCTTCTCGGCGATCCCGATCGTGCTGCACATCTCGCTGCCTTACGTGTATCAGGGGCAACGCCCCTACGAGGCAATCAACGCGATCGCCCACGGCGCCGTCGACGGCTTCAATTTCAACTGCGGCCTCGCCAAGTTCCAGCTTCTCGATCACATCGCCTCAGCGGCCGGGCTCTATTGCTGGCACGGATCGGAGGTCGATCTTGGCCTCCTCGAGGCGATGTACGTCCATCAGGCGGCGGCAGCTGCGAGTTGCGTGTGGCCAAGCGACATCTTCGGCCGCATGATCCGCTCGCACGACCTGCTGGAGACGCCGCTCGCCTTCGAGCCGCCGCATGTGCATCTGCCCAGC
>JAFAME010000362.1 GCA_019233695.1 Methylobacteriaceae bacterium | reverse complement strand
GGAACTGTCGAGTTCATCGTCGACAGCACCAAGGGCCTGCGTCCGGACGGCTTCTACTTCATGGAGATGAACACGCGCCTGCAGGTCGAGCACCCGGTGACGGAGATGATCACGGGGCTCGATCTCGTCGAGCTGCAGTTCCGCGTCGCCGCCGGTGAGGCATTGCCGCTCGGGCAGTCGCAGGTTCGCAGTCACGGCCACGCGATCGAGGCACGGCTCTATGCCGAGGACCCGGAGCGTGGGTTCCTCCCATCGAGCGGCCGGCTCTGGGCGCTGCGCTTTCCGGAATTCGAGGACATTCGAATCGACACGGGCTTTGAGGAACACGACGACGTCTCGCCGTTCTACGATCCTCTGCTGGCCAAGGTGATCGCCTGCGGAACGACGCGGCCGCAGGCCATCAATCATCTTGTCGGAGCGCTCGGAAAGATTCGCGTTGCCGGGCCGCGGAGCAACCTTGCCTTTCTCAAGGCGCTTGCCTCCGCCCCCGAATTTCGGGCGGAACATTTCGACACCGGCTTCATCGATCGCGCCCTGCCGAAACTCGCGCCAAGGATCGAGCCGTTCGATGCAGAGGCCGCACGGCTCGGCATCCTGAAGTGCGTGTCCGACCTCATGGCGCGTCGCCCGCAAAATCGGGGCGGCCCGTCGGGAGGCTTGCCATCGCCCTGGGACGCGCTCGACGGCTTTCAGCTCGGCGAGCCGCGCAGCATGATGCTGCCGGCAATCGTCGATGACGAAACGGTCGAGGCGCGCATTGTCTGGCCCGAGGCCGCGGGCAGGGCCCAAACTGCCGACTTCGCGCTTGAACTGGAGGGCGGCGTGACCCGATATCGCGATGCCCTGGCCGAGTTTTCCCGCGAGTGCCTGGTCGAGGCCTCCGACGCCATTCTCGTCCTGCGTCAGGGGCGGCAGACGAGCGTCAGGCTCGTCGACCCCCTCGCGGCGAATATCGAAGGCGAGGGTGACGGCGATGGCGTCGTCCCCTCGCCGATGCACGGCAAGGTCGTTGCGCTGCTGGTCAAGCTCGGCGACAGCGTCGCCAAGGGTCAGCGCCTTGCGATCGTCGAAGCAATGAAGATGGAGCATGCCTTGACGGCGCCGCGTGCGGGAATTGTTGCAGAGATCCCTGCCTCGGCGGGGGACCAGGTCAACCAGGGCGCCAAGGTGATGGTCATTCGCGGGGAAGATCAATGAGGCCGCGGCTAGCAGTGGGTGGAAGCGGCGCAAGGACACGCGATGGTCGAACCCGCCCCTCGCCAGGCGGCGGACAATGATCATGGCGCTGCATCTCCTGAAGCTTTGCGTGGGCGCGGATTCGGTACGGGATCTCGAGGAATGGATCGCCGAAAGGCTTGCTGAAAAGCGGCGCCGCGGCGAGACGCCCGAGCATGCTCATGTCACCAGAATGGCTCCCAAGCGCCGTGATGAACTCATCGATGGCGGTTCCCTCTACTGGGTGATCAAGGGTCAGGTCGCGGCCCGGCAAAAGCTCCTTGATGTGCGACCGTTCACCGATGGCGACGGCATCGGCCGGTGCCGGCTGGTGCTTGAGCCCGTCGTCGTGCCGGTGATGCCGCGGCCGTGGCGGCCTTTCCAGGGCTGGCGCTACCTGCCAGGGAAGGAGGCGCCAAGCGATATCAGCGCAGCGACCGGAGAGATCGCTCAGATGCCTGAGATCCTCAGACGCGAGCTGCGCGAACTCGGCCTCTTGTGACTTGAGGGGAAGTGCGGCCCGGGCGGTCTGCCCTCAGCCGTGCGGCAGGCGCTTGCGCCTGCGTGCGCCCGCCACGACATAATAGGACGAGAGCGGAGGGGAAGGGCGTGAGCGATCCGAAGGACAAGACGCCGCTTGCCAAGAGCGGGGCTGCCTCGGCCGTGGATGCTTTCCTTGAAGCGGCGCGCCAGGTAGCTCACCCGTGCGGGCAGGGCGGTCGTGGCCGCCTTGTTTTTGCGCTCGATGCGACCATGAGTCGTCAGCCGACCTGGGATCTCGCCCAGAGCCTGCAGGGACGGATGTTCACATCGGCTGCCGGGCTCGGCGGCCTCGACGTGCAGCTCGTCTATTTTCGCGGTTTCAACGAGTGCAGGGCCTCCAGATTCGTCTCCGGCGGCCAGGGTCTTGCGGCGCTGATGGCCAAGATCGACTGCCGCGGCGGCAAGACCCAGATCGCCAAGGTGCTGCGCCACGTTCGCGACGAGGCGCAACGCGCTCCCGTCGCGGCGCTCGCCTATGTCGGCGATGCCATGGAGGAGGGCATCGACGCACTCTGCCAGACCGCCGGAGAGATCGGCCTTCTCGGAGTGAAGGCATTCATGTTCCACGAAGGCAGGGATGCGGCGGCCGGCACGGCGTTTCGCGAGATCGCGCGCCTGACAGGCGGCGCTTATGCCGCGTTCGATGTCTCGGCTCCCGATCGGCTGGCGGCTCTTCTCGGTGCCGCTGCCGCCTACGCGGCAGGGGGACGGGACGGATTGGAGGCGATCGCTCGGACCGATGATGCGGCCGCCCGCCTCCTGCTGTCGCAGATGCGGCGATGAAGCGAGGCTGAGCGGCCATGCCGTACCTCATCGCAGGTTTCGTTCTGCTGTGGCTGATGCTGACCGCGCTGCGCTCGTTCACGCGCGTGGCGCCGGCCGCCGCCGCCCGCGCGGTGCGCGCCGTCGGAGGCACGGCGCTGTTGCTGATCGCCGCCCTCATGCTGTTTCGCGGGCGGTTCGATTTTGCCATCGGGCTCGGCGGCGTCGGCCTCTGGCTTCTTGGCTGGCGCCAAAGCATCTTGTCGGGCTTTGGCCGCAGCGGCGTGCGCAAGCCGCCCAACGCCACCTCCCGCGTCCGATCGGCAATGATCGAGATGGAGCTCGATCACGATTCAGGCGCCATGCGCGGCACCGCGCTTGCCGGCGTCTTTCAGGATCGGGCGCTCGACAGCCTCACGCGTCAGGACTGTATGGCACTCTACGCCGAATGCGTGCGCGATGATCCGGAGGGCGCGCGCCTTCTAGAGGCGTATCTCGACCGCCGATTCTCCGGATGGCGCGCGACAGGAGAGGCGAACAATGACGCGAGGCGGCAAGGCCCCGGCAGTGGTGGCGCGGCGCAGGGCCCGATGTCGGAAAGCGAGGCCTACGAGGTCCTTGGCCTTCGCAAGGGCGCCTCGCGTGAGGAGATCACTCGCGCGCATCGCGCGCTGATGAAGAAGCTGCACCCCGACCATGGGGGTTCGACGCATTTGGCTGCTCGGGCGAACGAGGCCAAGGACATCCTGCTGCGCCGCCATACTTGAACTCCTACGCCACGCATTAACGCTCTTCACTCAAACACTGGGCCGGCGGGTTGCGTTCCAGCCGGTTCCAACCCTTGCCCGGTAGACCGTTCCGCCCTCGCCGTCTCTGCAGCCGCGCTCGCGGCTGTTTGGATCACGTTGCGGTGTTCACGTCCTTCCGCAACACAGAAACTCAAGCATTTGCTTCAAGACCTAGAATTATCTCCTAGTTTCTCGTGGCGAAGCAGTCGAACCCTGATCGCTTCAACATCCGGCAGGCGGCTTCCGCCTGATCGGGCTCAAGCCCGGCAAAGCGGGCGCGATAGAGCGTCACGTCGCCCTTTTGCACTTTCTCGGTGAACGGACGGGCAGACGCGAGCGCAACCTGTTCCCGCGACTTGGCCCGGTTGAGGAGCTCGTTGGCCTTCTCGACGTCGTCGGTCGCGCCGATTTGAATGACCCAGCCCTCGCGCGGCGCCGACTGCGGGACGCTGGAGGTTGCCTCGGGCGCCGGCTTTGGCGATTCTGACCGAACCGGGTCGGACTTCGGCGAATTGGCGGCTGGAGTTCGTGTCGTGTCGGCTCTGACCGCGGCCGCGATCGGCTCGGCCTTTGCCAGGGCAACCTCGAACGGCTTTGCTGCAATCGTCCGCCCGGCGCCCGCAGGGCCGGCAATCCAGCGCAAGGTCGACGTCGGCGGCGTTGTCGAAGAGGAGGCATTGGCGGCCATCTTCGTTTCGACGGCGGTCGAACCGTCGATCACAATCCGCTTGCGGTCGGCGAGCGGAATCGAGCCGGTCTGATCAGGCTGTACTGTGCGGGGCGCGCCCGAAACGACGGCGAGGCGCGGCCGTGCGACCGGAATCGGCGCTGCAGTCGAGGCGGGCGCAACCGGCGCAACGGGTGCGGCCACCTTGGCCCGTTCCGGCGCGCGCGGCGGCGGAGCGGGGGCGGGCGCCGGCGGGACAGGCGCGACCTCGGGCGAGGGCCACGACGGCGTCGCTTCCGCCACCTTGACCGGCTCCGGCTGAGGCAGTTCGGCGATCATCGGCGCCGTGCGCTCGCCCGCCGAGGCCAGTTGGAGGTTGCTTTCGACGAGACCTGCCATGATCCGGTCGCGGGCGCCGGCAGAGGTGCCGCCGAGAACGACCGAGACGATATGCCGGCCCTCGCGCCGAACCGACGTCAGAAGGTTGAAGCCCGAACCCCGCGTGTAGCCGGTCTTGATGCCGTCGAGGCCCTCGATGCGGCCGAGCAGGTGGTTGTGGTTGAAGTGGGCTCTCCCGCGATAGTAGAACACGCGCGTCGAGAAGTACGCATATTCGCGCGGAAACCTCTCCTGAATGGCGCGTCCGAGAATGATGAGGTCGCGCGCGGTCGTGAGCTGCTGCTCGTTGGGGAGCCCCGATGCGTTGCGGTAGAACGTCCGCGTCATGCCGAGCGCGCGCGCCTTCACGTTCATGAGTTCGGCAAAGGCGCCTTCGTTGCCCCCGATGGCTTCCGCAATCGCCACGGCAATGTCGTTGGCAGATTCGGTGACGACCGCCTTGATGGCATCTTCCACGGCGATCGTGTCGCCGGGGGGAAGGCCGAGCTTGGTCGGCGGCTGTTCGGCGGCGTGCGGCGAAATGGTGATCGGGGAATCCAGGCGGAAGCGGCCCTTTTCCATCTGCTCGAACAGCAGATAGAGAGTCATCACCTTGGTGATCGAGGCGGGATGGCGAAGCTCGTTCTCGTTGCTGGCATAGAGCGTCTTGCCGGTGTTGGCATCAACCACCATCGCGGCAATGCCCGGCTGATACGCCGCCTGGTAGCCCGGTCGCGGAGCAGCCCGATACACTCGATAGGCCGGTCTGTAGGCGGGCCGCCATGCCATGCGGCGATAGTGGCGATATGTCGCCTGATACGCTTGGCGATAGTGCGGATGCCACTGTCGAAAATAATGGCGCGCTTGGGTGGGGCTCGATATCAGTATTGCGAGGGTCAGGGCACTGAGGGCGAAAAGGATTGCGGAGCAAAGCTCCCGCCAACTCGTCGACCAACGCATCGATACCCGCCCCGTTCATTACGACCGCTCCCGCAATCCGTAAAAACGCGCGGAAGCGTCACCGAAATGCCACAGATGGCCAACGTAAAAGAACGGGGTTACGCGTGAGTTAAGGGAATCGGGGTCATCCGAGAAAATTTGTAGTGATCGCCCCTTCTTTGCGAAAATTTGTGCCGATTGAAAAATGTTGCAGTGCGCAAAAATGCCCTTGACGGTTTTGTGCACTGCACATATATGGCGGATCAGGTGCGGATCGGCATTCGATGCCGCCCTTTACCCCTGTCGCAAGAGCGGCAACCGACCGGCCATATGGCCAACCACTGAGAGGCTGATTTCATGTTCACGAGCATCGACGAGCTCCAAAGATTTTCGAAGGAGCGTATGGACATCGCGACGAAGGCTGCGGCCAACTTCTCGAAGGGCGTGCAGCAGATTGCCGCCGAGAATGCCGACTTCTCGAAGAAGTCCCTGGAGCAGAGCACGGCGGCCCTTGAGCAGCTCTTCAGCGCCAAGTCGCTCGACAAGGCCTTCGAAATCCAGACCGACTATGCCAAGACCGCCTACGAGAGCTTCGTCGCCCAGGCGACCAAGATCGGCGAGCTCTACACAAATCTCGCCAAGGACGCGTTCAAGCCGTGGGAGGCGACCGCCGCCGCGACGGTCAGCGAATTCGCCACCGTGAAGTAATCTCCGCCGCGCCGGACCGCAGGTCCGATCGTGGAAAAGCCCGGCCCTGCCGGGCTTTTGACGTTTTTGCAATCCCGCCATGCGATTGTGCCTGCCGCGAGCGAGTGCGTTTCAGGACAGTGGCGGCTTGTCGGCGAAGCATGTCCTCTACATTTGTCTGCGAGCATCATGGACGCCGCCCCCACAAGTCTGCTGAGCGAGGATGAACGCCGACGCATCATCATCGGCGTTCTCATTGCCATGCTGCTTGCGGCGCTCGATCAGACGATCGTGGCGCCGGCGGTGCCCACGATCGGAGCGGCCCTTGGCGATCTCGATTTTCTCCCCTGGATCGTCTCCGCCTATTTTCTGACGGCGACGGCCGTCACCCCGCTCTATGGCAAGCTCGCCGACATCCACGGCCGGCGCCCGGTATTGTTCACGGGGATCGGCATCTTCGTGGCGGGCTCCGTCATTTGCGCGCTGGCGCCGACCCTCCTCGCGCTCGTCCTCGGCCGCGCGATCCAGGGCCTTGGCGGCGGCGGTCTGATCGCGCTGGCGCAGACCGTCATCGGCGATATCGTTCCACCGCGCGAGCGAGGTCGTTACACAGCCTACATCTCGACCATCTGGGCGACGGCGAGCGTCGGCGGGCCTATCGTCGGCGGCTTCTTTGCCCAGCATCTTCACTGGTCGCTGATCTTCTGGCTCAACCTGCCGCTCGCGCTGCTTGCGGTTCTGATGACGAACCGGATCCTGCAGCGCCTGCCGCAACGGCGGCGCAACCATCGGCTCGACTTTACCGGTGCGGTGCTGATCATCGCGGCAACCGTCTGCCTCATGCTGATGCTGACGTGGGCCGGGACCCGCTATTCCTGGTCCTCGGCGGAAATTCTCGGCCTCGGCGCCGCCTTCGCCGTGTTTGCCGCCGCATTTGCCGGGCGCCTCCTGAGCGCCCGCGAGCCGCTCGTGCCTCTGTCCGTCCTGCGCGAGCCGGTGATCGCGCTTGCCACATTGAGCATCTTTTTCGCGATGGGCGCCTACATGGGCCTGTCGGTCTATATTCCCCTCTACCTCGAACTCGTCCACGGCTTCGGCTCGTCCGATGCCGGCTTGGCGCTGGTCGTTTTCCTCGGGGCAGGGGTCGTCGGCGCCAATCTCGTGGGCCGTGCCATGCTGTCGGTCGTGCACTACAAGCGCCTCGCAGTCATCGGCGTCGCGGTTGCCGCTCTCGCCATGGCGGGACTGGCCCTTGTTGCCGATCGCGCCTCGGTCTACGCCGTCGAGGTGCTGCTCGGCGTGATCGGCGCCGGCCTCGGAACACAGTTTCCGGTCACGACCGTGTCGGTGCAGAACGCGGCGGCGCCCGGGGATCTCGGGGTCGCGACGGGCATGCTCGCCTTCCTGCGCTCGCTCGGCAGCGCGCTCAGCGTTTCGGTGCTCGGCGCGATCCTGCTGGCCAGCGGCATCGTGGGCAATCTCGCGGAGAGTGGCGGGGCGAATGGGGCACCTGTCTCGCCTCAAATTGCGGCCGCCTCCGGCCATGCGTTTGCATGGGTGTTCGGCGCCGGTGCGGCAAGCCTTTTTCTCTCCGTCCTCTGCCTGCTGTTCATGGAGGAAAAGCCGCTTCGTGGCCACGTGGCGGTTGCCGCGGAGAGCTGACCGGGATCGATCACGCGCCCGCTCGCCCGCCCCTTGCTGCCCTCGTGGCGGGCAGCCCGCTCGCCGGGAAATGATCCGATCGCCGCCTTCTTGGACTGGCGCGTGCGCGGGATCGCCCATAGATTATGATTCGTCGAGAGGCTATCCTTGCCGGGAGCAGGCGGCTTGCCGGATGGTCGCAAAGTTGGAAGGCATTTCGAAGTGAATCTGGGACCGGCTCCCGGCAATGCCGCCGGCGGTGACCATGGTTCGGCCGAACCGGTCACTGCCGCCAAGGAGCCGCGCAAGGGCGGCAGCGGAGATGGCGGGGCGGGGACCGCCGTCATCACTAAGACGCGGACGCAGACCAAGCGTCCAAACATGTATCGTGTGCTATTGCTCAATGACGACTACACGCCGATGGAATTCGTCGTCCTTGTGCTGCAGCGGTTCTTCAACAAGAGCGCCGACGAGGCAACGCGCATCATGCTTCACGTCCACCACCACGGCGTAGGCGAATGCGGCGTGTTCACCTACGAGATCGCCGAAACGAAAGTGACCCAGGTCATGGATTTTGCGCGTAAGCACCAGCACCCGCTGCAGTGCATCATGGAAAAGAAATGAGAGGCCGGCCCATGCCATCGTTCTCCCGCAGCCTCGAACAATCCCTGCATCGGGCTCTGGCCATCGCCAACGAGCGCCATCACGAGTACGCCACTCTCGAACATCTGCTTCTGTCGTTGACCGACGACCAGGACGCGGCAGCCGTGATGCGCGCCTGCTCGGTCGATATCGATGTCTTGAAGAAGAGCCTCGTCGACTACATCGACCAGGAGCTCGAGAACCTCGTCACGGACGGTCGCGAGGACGCGAAGCCCACCGCCGGATTCCAGCGCGTCATCCAGCGCGCCGTCATCCATGTCCAGTCCTCCGGCCGCGAGGAGGTATCGGGCGCCAACGTGCTCGTCGCCATCTTCGCCGAGCGGGAGAGCCATGCCGCCTACTTCTTGCAAGAGCAGGACATGACCCGCTACGACGCGGTGAACTACATCTCGCACGGCATCGCCAAACGCCCGGGCCTTTCGGAGGCCAAGACCCCGCGCGGCACCGACGAGGAATCCGAGGCCCGCGAGCAGAAGGATTCCAAGGACGGCGGCGAGCAGAAGAAAAAGGAAGGTGCCCTGGAGGCTTATTGCGTCAATCTGAACAAGAAGGCGAGGGAGGGCAGGATCGACCCGTTGATCGGGCGCGATGCCGAGGTGCAGCGCACGATCCAGGTGCTTTGCCGGCGCCAGAAGAACAATCCGCTGCTCGTCGGCGATCCGGGTGTCGGCAAGACCGCTATTGCCGAAGGACTGGCGCGCAAGATCGTCAAGAGCGAGGTCCCCGATGTCCTTGCCGACGCCACCGTCTTTGCCCTCGACATGGGGACGCTGCTTGCCGGAACCCGCTACCGCGGGGATTTCGAGGAGCGGCTGAAGCAGGTGATGAAGGAGATCGAGAATCACAAGAAGGCGATCCTGTTCATCGATGAGATCCATACCGTCATCGGGGCGGGTGCGACCTCCGGCGGAGCCATGGATGCCTCGAACCTGCTGAAGCCCGCGCTCGCACAGGGCACGCTGCGCTGCATCGGCTCGACCACCTACAAGGAATACCGCCAGTATTTCGAGAAGGACCGGGCGCTGGTGCGCCGCTTCCAGAAGATCGACGTGAACGAGCCCTCGATTCCGGATGCGGTGGAGATCATGAAGGGGCTGAAGCCCTATTTCGAAGAGTTCCACAAGATCCGCTACACCGCCGATGCGGTGAAGGCTGCCGTCGAGCTCTCCGCCCGCTACATCCATGACCGCAAGCTGCCCGACAAGGCAATCGACGTCATCGACGAGACCGGCGCGAGCCAGATGCTGCTGCCCGAATCAAAGCGCAAGAAGACGATCGGCATCAAGGAGATCGAGGCGACGATCGCGACCATGGCGCGGATCCCGCCGAAGACTGTCTCCAAGGATGATGCCGAGGTGCTGCAGCATCTCGAGGAGACGCTGAAGCGTGTCGTCTACGGCCAGGACAAGGCGATCGCTGCCTTGGCTTCGGCCATCAAGCTCGCGCGCGCGGGCCTGCGCGACGGGGAGAAGCCGATCGGCTGCTACCTGTTCTCTGGCCCGACCGGCGTCGGCAAGACCGAGGTTGCCCGCCAGCTCGCCGTGAGCCTCGCCGTCGAGATGGTACGCTTCGACATGTCCGAATACATGGAGCGCCACACCGTCTCACGCCTGATCGGCGCGCCCCCGGGCTATGTCGGTTTCGACCAGGGCGGTCTCCTCACCGACGCCATCGACCAACACCCGCACAGCGTGCTTTTGCTCGACGAAATCGAAAAGGCGCATCCGGACATCTACAACATCCTGTTGCAGATCATGGACCATGGCAAACTGACCGATCACAACGGCAAGCAGATCGATTTCCGCAACGTCATCCTGATCATGACGACAAATGCGGGGGCCGGTGACCTTGCCAAGCCGGCATTCGGGTTTCACCGCTCCAAGCGCGACGGCGATGACAGCGAGGCGATCAATCGGCTGTTCGCGCCCGAGTTTCGCAACCGGCTCGATGCGATCGTGGCCTTCGCGCACCTGCCGCCGGAAGTCATCGCCAAGGTCGTCGACAAGTTCGTCATGCAGCTCGAGGCCCAGCTGGCCGACCGCAACGTCACCATCGAGCTCACCGACGAATCGCGCAAATGGCTGGTCGAGCACGGCTACGACGAAGCGATGGGCGCGCGCCCGATGGCGCGCGTCATCCAGCAGACGATCAAGACGCCGCTCGCCGACGAGGTTCTGTTCGGGCGCCTGAAGAACGGCGGCGCCGTGCGTGTGGTTGTCACGGCCGACGAGACCGGCGCCAAGAAGCTTGGCTTCGTCTATCCCGAAGGACCCGTGCTGCCGAGGCCCGAGCGCGACATCGTCGAGGCGGGCAAGAAGCGGGCCAGGGACGATGCCGACGAGAACGCCGGCCAGGAGCGGCCGCGCGAGGATGCAAGCGATGAGGACGATGGGCCGCCGCCGGTCAGGCCGAGATCGCCCAAGCCGACCGAGGTCGGCGAGAAACCCCCGGGCACGGTTCCAAAGGTGCCGCTGAGATCGTGACGGCCGCCGGCTGCGTGGGGCATTCCGCGCCGGTCCAGATCCGGTTCACGATCGGGGATTGAGCAAGAGCAACGAGGCATTGTGCCGGAGGTGGGCGGGCCTGCTTCTTGCAGTCGTAGCGCAGGGCGAGGTCCGGCCGCGGCCGAATTTCGGCCGCACGTCGGCGTCAATGCACGAAGATGTTACGGGAGGAACCGTTCTACCTGGAAAGGGGGGCGCTAGTTAGCAGTAACTGAACAATTGGGGCGCGTTTGGCGGGCAGGCAGCCCAACATCCGGGCGAAGCATGGCATCACAGCGGCGCGTTGATACGATCGATTTCTGGCGCGGCGTCGTCCTCGTCGTGATTCTGGTCGACCATATTCCTGGGAATTTGCTGGAAAGCCTCACGCCGCGAAACTACGGCTTCTCCGACAGCGCCGAAGCTTTCGTGTTCCTCTCCGGCGTCTCGGTGGGCCTCGTCTACTATCGCAAGGTGCTGCAGGCCGACATGATCGGCGTCGTCAGGCGATGCCTTGGCCGTGCCTTCCGCATCTACGGCGTTCATATCGCCTTGACGTGCTGTGCGATCGCGGTATTCGCCGCGGCCTATTGGCTGAGCGCGGTGCCCAATCTGATCGAGGCCGACGGCCGACACTTCGTCTTCCACAAGCCGCTGCGCGGCACGCTCGGCGTGCTGATGCTGAGCGAACAGCTCGGCTATTTCAATATTTTGCCGATGTATATCGTGCTGATGCTGCTGTCGCCGCTTATGCTGGCGATGGCACGGCGGAGCCTTGCGCTCCTGCTCGCCGCATCGGCCACGATCTATGCGGCGGCGCGGTTCTTCGGTCTTGCCCTTCCCAACTGGCCGGAATCCGGGACCTGGTTCCTGAACCCATTTGCCTGGCAGCTGATGTTCTCAATCGGCATCGTCGCGGGGATCCTTTGGCGCCATCGGCCGGTGCCGCGCTCGACCTTTCTTCTGGTGCTGTCCGGGATCTTCCTTGTGCTGGCGGGCATCAGCGTCACGGACGGCCTGTGGATCGCGCCGGGCTTGCGCGACGCGGTGTTTCAGCGGCTCGACATTCTCAAGCAGAACCTCGGACTCGCGCGCATGCTGCACTTCCTGATGGTGGCCTATCTCATCTCTCAGGTGCCGGCCTTGACTGCGGTCGCCCGCACCGGTCTCGGCAGGGAGTTGCAGCGATTGGGCCGGCACAGTCTGCCCGTCTTTGCGTTCGGGTCGCTTTTCAGCTGCCTGGGCCAGGCCGGCATGCGGTTGGTGGACCCGCATTTCTCGGATGGCATCCACATGTTAGGCATGTTATATACGTTGTTCGGCGTAGCCGGCTTATTCCTCTTGGCGCGATATCTCGAATGGACCAAACGTGGTGTGGTCCGGCAGGTGAGGCCTGTTGGAAATTCTTCCCCCGGCGCCTCGCCAGTGTCGCTGCATTCCTCCTTTTCGCTGCAGTAGCGGCGGTGGCTGCCCCAGCCGAAGCCAGCGATCCTTCCTGCCCGACAATCAAGTCGATCTTCAGCACCAACGGTGCATGGCAGAAGCCTGAGGCCGCGGGATCCTCGCCCATCAGCATTCTGGCGATCGGATCCTCCTCGACGGCCGGCGTCGGCGCCTCGGCGCCGAATTTCGCCTACCCGGCGCAGCTTCGCCTCCATCTTGCCGCCTTGTGGGGCATGGCCGCCGATGTGGTGAACGCGGGCATCGGCGGCGAGACCGTCTCGACAACGGTCGAACGGCTCGAAGCGGCCCTGCGCACGGGCCGCCCCGATCTCGTCATCTGGCAGGTCGGTACCAACGACGCCGTCGGCCGCGAGGACGAGGACCATTTCCGCAATCTCGTCCAGGGCGGGATTTCGGCCGTCCGCGATGCGGGGATCGATCTTGTGCTGCTCGATCCGCAGTTCTTTCCGACCATCCGCAATCCGCAGCGCTATGAGGGATTTGTCCGCACGATCGCCGAGCTCGGCGTGAAGAACAATGTCCCGGTGTTCTCGCGCTACGCGCTCATGAAGGCGCTGGGCGAGAGATCGCCCGATGAATTGCGCGCCCAGCTCGCCAAGGACGGCTTTCACATGAGCGATCACGGCTACGATTGCCTGGCCCGTAGCCTCGCTGCGGAAATCGCGCATCATTGGGGACGCACCGGACCGGTGGCGGCGCAGCCGGAGGCGACGCCGAAGTCGGCGGCCGTGCTCGGCAAGCCCCTGAGCGTGAACCTGCAGCCTTCGCCCGGGGCCAGTCCGCAGAATGCCCCGCCGCCGGCGGGCCCGAAGGCGGGCGCCACCTGACGATCTGCATCTCCGGAAGCCGAAACCGGTCTGCTGTCGCCGAGGCCTCCGTTACATCGTGTCGACTTCCTGCTCGGCGTCGCGGCGGAACGGGATGTGGTCGGCGAGGATCTCCTGCGTCTCCTCGACATGCAGCCGCTCGCGTACGAGATAGTCGGCAATGGCCCGGCGCAGGCGAGGATCGGCGATGGCGTGCGCCGAGTAGGTCATCGCCGGCCGATAGCCTCGCGCCAGCTTGTGCTCGCCCTGCGCGCCCGCCTCGACCCGGGCGAGCTTGCGGGCGATCGCAAACTCGATCGCCTGATAATAGCAGACCTCGAAATGCAGGAAGGGGTGATGTTCGATCGCCCCCCAGTTCCGGCCGTAGAGGGCATCATCGCCGATAAAATTGAGGGCGCCGGCGATCGTGCGCCCGGCGCGCCTCGCCATGACCAGCAGGATGCGCTCGGGCATGGCGGCGCCGACCAGGGAAAAGAACTTCCGATTGAGATAGGGCCTGCCCCACTTGCGCGAGCCGGTGTCCATATAGAAGGCGAAAAACGCGTCCCAATGGCGCTCCGTGATGTCGCGTCCGGTGACCCATTCGACCGTGATCCCGGCCGCCACCGCTTCGCGCCGCTCGCGCCGGATCATCTTGCGCTTGCGGGAGGCGAGCGCCGCCAGGAAATCGTCGAAACTGCCATAGCCATCATTGAAGAAATGGAACTGCTGGTCGGTTCGCCGCAGGAACCCTGCTGCGGCAAAGACCTCGAATTCAGATTTCTGCAGGAACGTCGCGTGAATGGAGGAGGCTTCCGTCTGCTGGCGAAGCGTCGCAAGTCCTCCAAGGAGGCCGGCCCGGGCCGCCTCGGTGCGCGGCCCCGGCGCGACGAGCAGGCGGCGGCCGGTCACCGGTGTAAACGGCACCGATACCTGCAGCTTCGGGTAGTACTGGCCACCGGCCCGCATGAAGGCATCGGCCCAGCTGTGGTCGAAGACATATTCGCCCATGGAATGGGACTTGAGGTAGGCCGCGACGCAGCCGAGCACGTCGCCTGCCGCATTCTCGACGACGAGATGCGCCGGCGCCCATCCTGTTCTCGCGGAGACCGCGCCGGACGCTTCAAGCGAGGACAGAAACTCGTGGGAGATGAAGGGATTGTATCCCTCCCACTGCTCGTTCGCGTGAAGAGCCGGTCGAGGCGAGGCGGGGGTCACGCCGTGACCATCACACGCCGCTCGGGAGCCGGAAACGGGAGCAAGCTCGCTGTCGCGGGAAGGGCCCGCGCCTGCAGTGGGGTTGGCGCAGGCGTTCCACCGCTCGCGGTTGATCGCGGCGATCGACCCAGCGACCCGGACGGTGAGATCTCCAGCCATGATCGGCCCCTGCGGATGCCGGCCTAAGTTAGGCCTCTTCGCGCGTGCAGCAATGCGCGACAGGGTCGCTGGCCAGGAGGACAAAACGACAGATGAGAGCCGACGGATAACCTGCCAAGGTTCCAACCGACCAGTCACCGGCGGCCTTGGCCCCTCTCACTCGATCGGCAACGGTTGGTTGGCGCTGTCGAGAAATTCCACGGTCACGAACGAAAGCTCTGTGGCACCAGTATTTTCGAGGTCGTGGATCATCGATTCGCCCGGGCCGAACGTTAGGTGCCTGGTGTCGCCGAGGGCGTAGGTGATTTCGGCGACGCGCCCATCACCGTAGTGCGAGACGGCCTTGCCGGGCGCCGTCACGGTCCAGAAATAGTCGAGCACATGGCGGTGGAAGGGCAGGCGGGCGCCTGGCGCCAGCGTCAGGAGCCACACGCGCACCCGGTCTGTCTTCGGGACGAGCGCCGTGCCGACCTTGGGATTGCGGCTGTTCGCCTTGAGCTCGTCGCGGCGCCACTGCGGCCAGTCGGCTGGTGGCGGAGCAAGGGCGAAGTCGGTTGGCGCAACCGCCGGACGTTCGGCGACACTTATGTCTTGCGCTCGAAGAAACTGAGCAGCGTGAGATTCTCGCTCAGCGTAGATGGAATCGAAAAGGTCGGCTCCCGACACCTGTTCGCGCCCTGACGATTGGACTTTTATGACCGCGCGCTGGATGACGCGTTGGAAGCCCGCCGTGGGCTTGGCATCGTCGGATTCGTGGCGGACCAGGTTTTCCAGATCATGATCGATGTATGTCGAGAGATTCTGTCTCAGGGTATCAAGATCGACCGAGGCGGCACGCATGGCGGTTGCGGCGTCCGGATCCTCGGCGAGAGAGAGAAGCAAATGGTCCAGAGTCGCATATTCGTGCTCGCGCTCGTTGGCGAGGGCGAGAGCCCGATGCAGCGACCCTTCGAGGCTCCGGGAAAATGATGGCATTGGCCGACCTCTTGCTTCCCTTCCATGATGGCATTGCGGTTTCGGAAAGTCACTTTCCACCGGCAGCCCGGTGCGACTATCAGGCTGCCGCCGTGATGCGCATACGCAAGGCTTGCCATGCTAGTGATCAGTGAAGCACCTCTCGTGCAATCACGTTGTTGGATCGTCGCCGCCTTCGCGCCCAGGTACTATTTGGAGAGGATCATGTCGCTCATTCGTGCCGCCGCCTTTGCCGCCCTTCTGGTCTTCACGGCCGCGCCGGTCCTTGCCCAGGAGTTCAAGGCGGGCGACATCATCGTCGAAAAGCCCTGGTCGCGCGCGACGCCGAAGGGCGCGACCGTCGCGGCAGGCTACATGGTCGTGCGCAATAGTGGCGCGACCGCGGACAAGCTTGTTGGCGGCTCGGCCGATTTTGCCGGCGCCGTGCAAATCCATGAGATGAGCATGTCAGGCGGCTTCATGAAGATGCGCGAACTCCCGTCCGGCCTCGAAATCCCGGCCAACGGGCAGGTCGAGTTCTCGCCGAAGGCGTATCATTTGATGTTCACGGGCCTGAAACAGCCCTTGAAGAAGGGGGATAAGGTCAAGGCGTCGCTGACGTTCGAACACGCCGGCACGGTTGCGGTGGAGTTTCAGGTCGGAGGACTGGGCGACACAGGACCGGGTGGGGCAGCCAAGCCTCAGGCTCCCATGAAGGGCATGCAGATGTGACGGCGACGCGGCCCTCGGCGTTGCGCGCCCTCAGCGGCCGGCTCGAATAGTGGCGATCACGGCGCGACGATTTTTTTGACAGCCGAGCCACTGTCCCCTTGACAGCCGGGCCGCGCAGGCGAAGACTCAGGGTGTACCTACGAGACGTGGAGGTCCCCATGACGCCACCGACGTACGGTGCCGCAATGACCGCCAGAGCAGTGATTCGGGCTTCGGCGTAGCGGCATTCGGCGGATTGACCCGTCGGGAGCGGCCGCTCGGGCCGCAGCAGTGAGGCATGGCCCACCCTGGCCCCTCCCGGCGCGATCCTCCAAGACTAATGTAAGAGGACAAAGTAAGAGTCAGATAGTTTTTGCGTTTGCCCTCCTGACAGGCGAGGGCGCTTTATTCTTTCCTTGCTCCATCTCCCCCAAGAGTTGACCTGCCGCCGCGTAGACGGCTCGCAGCCCCGTCGGAATTTTCCTCCATCCGAAATAGCCGTGCGCCATCGCGTGGGCGAGGTCGACACGGGCACGGAGATCCCCGAGCCCGATTGCCTTTTCATAAAGGATGCGCGCGCGGTCTCGCGCCTCAGGGGTTCCGACAAGCTTCAGCTCTACCCAGGCAAGGTGGCGCATGGCGGCTGTCAATCCTCGCTCGACGCCCGGCGCAAGGATGGCCTTCGCTTCAACGGCATCGCCGCGCTTATAGGCTAGGTAACCGAGCCGAAGGAGGGCCGTGTCCGACCCGGATGCGTTGGCTGTTCGGTACCATTGCTCCGCCTGTTCGAGATCCACAGGTGTGCCGACCCCAATTTCGAGGGCCGTCCCGACTTGGAGCATGCTCCAGACGGAGCCACCTTTGGCGAGAAGGAGAAATTCATTGAAGGCCTGGGACGGGTCGGAACTCCACAGCTCATGTATCTGACGCAGCCGCACGGGATCTGCGTCTTGCTCAAACAGAGCGTCGGTGTTCAATCCGCGATAGGACAGCGCCTGGATCTGCTCTTCTACGTCCTGGATCCAACCGGGACTCTCCCGCTCAACTAACCAGGCGAGGCATCGACACAAAATGCAAGTGCGCATTGCTCCTCCCGCCGCCGGGCGGCCAAGCTGTCAAGATCGAGTATAGTCCTGGCCAATTACTGGGGGCTTCATGATTTGGGCCGCCTTCGCTGCGATGCGTTTCCGCGACAGAAACGCGATCCAGCGCACTCAGAGCCGGCCTCATGGCACAAATCCTTCGAACACGATCTGATCTGCCTCCTCCGCCGCGCGGCGGCGCTGGTCGGGTGTGCGCACCGTCCAGGCCATCACGGGCAGGCCCGCAGCCTGCCTCAGGAGGAAGGGAACAGCGTGCGGCAGGTCATCGACGGCATAGGACAGGAAGTCCGGCCGCGTCTTCCGATAGTGCAGGAAGTTCGACAGCGCCAATTTCTGAGGTGCCGGCAGAAGGTCCCATTCCTCCGTGTCATAGCGCGCCTGCGCCACGACGCCGAGCGGCCGCGGCTTTGTCGCTGAAGCAGCGGCCGCTGCGCGCAGATGGGCGATCACCGCCGGATCGAAGCTCTTGAGCGCCAACGGGCCGTCGTAGCCGGCGGCCGTTTGCCAGACGCGGTCGGCCAGCCTCGTATCCCCATCGAACCGGCTCTTGACCTCGCAGATCAGCGGGACCCGGCCCGCGATATGGGCGAGCAAGGCCCCAAAAACAGGCACGCGGTCGCCCGTTCCTCTCATCGCCAAGGTTGCAACAGCCTCGAAACGAGTCCCGTCGACGCGCCCCGAGCCGGCCGTCAGGCGATCGAGCGTGAAGTCATGGAATACCACGGCCTCGCCATCGGAGGTCAACTGGACGTCACATTCGATGGCAAAGCCGCGCTCGATGGCGGCGGTCGCCGCCGCCAGCGTGTTTTCGATCACGCCTGCTTCCGCGTTGTGCAGGCCCCGATGCGCGATCGGGCGCTCGGTCAACCAGGGGAACGGCCGGTGCGCGCCGGCCAACACCATCAGGCGACCTCGAACATCGCTTCGACTTCGACGGCGCAATCCATCGGCAGCGCGGCAACGCCGACGGTCGTGCGGGCGTGCCGGCCCCGCTCGCCGAGGACCGCCACGATCAGATCGGAGGCGCCGTTCATCACGCCCGGCACGCCGGTAAAGCCCGGGTCGGCGCTGATGAAGCCGCCGAGACGCACGCAGCGCTGGATTCGGTCGAGGTCGCCGAGGGCCGCCTTTGCCTGTGCCAGGACATTGATGGCGCAGAGTTTTGCAGCCTCCTTGCCGGCCTCCGGGGTGACAGCGGCGCCGACCTTGCCCTTGTGTGCGTCGCTGAGCTTGCCGTCCGGACCGAAGCAGACCTGACCCGAAATGACGAGGAGCTTGCCCGCAAGGGCAAACGGCACGTAGTTTGCCACCGGCGCGGCCGGCGTCGGCAAGGTGATTCCAAGTTCGGCAAGCTTCGTCTCGACGATGCCCATGACAATTCCTGTTGAGTGAGTGAGTGCGTGTGGCGCGGCGAGTTTGCGCATCGCGCGCGAATAGGCAAGCATCCTTGCAACTGGGCTCGCCGAACCGCAATTTTGCCATGCCCTCGCGTCATTTGACGCATCCGCGTTCGAAGGCAACCGATGTCCAATCTCCTGAAACCAGCCGCGGCCGCATTCCTGGCTCTTGCCTGGTGCGGCGCCGCCAACGCTTCCACCGATGGCGCGGTGCCATTCCTGGCACACCGGGCCGTGTATGATCTCTCGCTGTTGAAGGCGACCGGCAACAAGTCGCCGACCGCTGCAAGCGGGCGCATCGTTTACGAATTCACCGGCTCGGCCTGCGACGGCTATGTCACCAATTTCCGCCAGGTGACCGAACTGCAGCCGGCCGAGGGGGGCACGCGCCTCTCCGACATGCGCTCCACCACGTTCGAGGATGGAAGCGCCAAGAGCTTTCGGTTCAAGATCGAAACCTCGGTCGATGAGGTCGTGCAGGAGGATCTCGACGGCAGCGCGACACGCGCCAGCGACGGTGCGCTCTCCGTCGATCTGTCGAAGCCGTCGAGCGGCAAGTTCGACTTCGGCGCCGGCGTCGTCTTCCCGACCGAACATCTGGAGCGCATCATCGAGGCGGCAAAAGCGGGCGAGCGCACCCTTTCGGTCAAGGCCTTCGACGGCTCCGAAACCGGCAGCAAAATCTACAACACGTTCACCGTGATCGGTAAGCTCGCCGACGGCGTCCCCGACGACCCCGCGGCGCAAGCGGACGCGTTGAAGAGCGTCCGGCGCTGGCCGGTGGCGATCAGCTATTTCGATCCGGACAAGGCCGACGGCGCCCCGAACTACATCCTGTCGTTCGACCTCTACGAGAACGGCGTATCGGGCGCCCTCAAGCTCGACTACGGCGATTTCGTGCTGCAGGGCAAACTATCCAAGTTCGAGCCACTGCCGGCATCGTCGTGCAAGCAATAGGGTGTCTTCGACCAATAAACGACCGGCAGTGACCGGCGCGAGGGACGAATGCCGATGACCGATTTTCATCGCGTGCGGCGGCTGCCGCCTTACGTCTTCGAAGAGGTGAACCGGCTGAAGGCGAAGGCGCGGGCCGCCGGCGCTGACATCATCGACCTTGGCATGGGCAATCCCGACCTGCCGGCGCCACGGCATATCATCGACAAGCTGATCGAGACGGTGGGCAAGCCGCGCACCGACCGGTATTCGGCCTCGAAGGGCATTCCGGGCCTGCGGCGGGCGCAGGCGGGCTACTACGCGCGCCGCTTCGGCGTGAAGCTCAGCCCGGACAGGGAGGTCGTCGCAACGCTCGGCTCGAAAGAGGGCTTCGCCAACATGGCGCAGGCGATCACCGGGCCGGGCGACGTCGTGCTCGTGCCCAACCCCTCCTATCCGATCCATGCCTTCGGCTTCCTGATGGCGGGCGGCGTCATCCGCTCCGTGCCGGCCGAGCCGACGCCCGGCTTCTTTTCGGCGCTCGAGCGCGCCGTCGTGCATTCGATCCCGAAGCCGATCGCCGTCGTCGTCTGCTATCCCGCCAACCCGACCGCCAGCATCGCCAGCCTCGATTTCTATCGCGACCTCGTCGCCTTCGCCAAGAAGCATGAGATCTTCATCCTGTCGGACCTCGCCTATGCCGAAGTGTTTTTTGACGACAATCCGCCGCCGTCGGTGCTGCAGGTGCCGGGCGCCATCGATGTCACCGTCGAATTCACCTCGATGTCGAAGACCTTCTCGATGGCCGGCTGGCGCATGGGCTTTGCCGTCGGCAACGAGCGGCTCCTGGCCGCTCTGGCGCGCGTCAAGAGCTATCTCGACTATGGCGCTTATACGCCGATCCAGGTGGCCGCTGCCGCAGCGCTCAACGGCCCGCAGGACTGCATCAGGGAGATGCGCGACACCTACAAGCGCCGCCGCGACGTGATGGTCGACAGTTTCGGCCAAGCGGGCTGGAACATTCCCGCGCCCACCGCCTCGATGTTCGCCTGGGTGCCGGTGCCGGAGATGTTTCGGCATCTGGGCAGCCTGGAATTTTCCAAGCTCCTCATCGAGAAGGCGGACGTGGCAGTCGCACCCGGCATCGGCTTTGGCGAGCATGGCGACGATTTCGTGCGGCTTGCGCTGGTCGAAAACGAGCAGCGCATCCGCCAGGCGGCGCGCGGCATCCGCCGCTTCTTCGAGACGGCGGAGAAGACCCTGCACAACGTCGTGCACCTGAAGAAGATCGGGTAGGCCGCGGCGGCGGGGCTGTTTCGCCGGTCACTTCCACCCGATCTCTTTGAGGCTGGCTGCGACGAGCCTGCGCCACTCAGGGCCGCGCGCTCTGGCTTCCGCCAAGGCGTCTTCAAGGGCGTTGGGCTCGGACATAGCGAGGGCCTCGATTAGCTCCATCGCCTGTCCCAGGTCCTTTGGTCGCTTGAGACTTCCCGGCTGCCGCCGCTGCGCTACGATCAGTTTGTGGACTGCGTAGCGGGCCGGCAGGGGCACGGTTACCGGAACGCCGCTGCCAACAAGAGCAACCGCAGGCATGGCATCCCGAATAAGGTAGTTCAGGAACTGCATTGGGGTTGCTGAAGCCCTGAGGCCTCGAATCGGCGTCGAGTCTGCGTCGGCCCGGCTGCGGACCGGCGTCAGGATCTCGACGGCAAATCCGTTGTCCGCAATAAATCTTTTCGGGAAGGCGCGCGGGTCAAGTCCTGAAAGGGCCCTGAAAGTAGGATTGGCGACCCGCAAAATCTCGAGGAGCGGTTCCTCACTTCTGATTGCGACAGTCGCAATCGCGAGATCGAGGTCCTGGGTTTGGAGCGATCCTTTGGAAAGCAGGGCTCCGACCACGCAAGGGTAGAGTTGGAAGGCCGCCGTTCCAACCAACACAGCTCCTTTCGCGAACAATCCGGCGTCAGAGAGCGCGCTCATCAGGCGGGCCATGTCCTTGGAGGGGAACGGAACGCCTGCTCGCTTTATGAGGGTGACGAGCTTGCTGCGCTCCCTTGCCCTTTTCCCGGCACTGCGCAAATCCCCGGCCAGCGCAATCGCCGCCGGGTCGTCGGCCGGCCCGAGCGATCGGTCGCGGAATGTGGTGGCGATCTTTTCGCGGGCGTAGAGGTATTTCTTGCCCGCGACCATCTTGGTATGGACGGATGCAGCACGCACCGTTTCGTGCGGCACGCTCTGGACGAGATCGGCGATCAGAGTTTGAACATTGGGGGACAGGCCAAGCATAAGCGGCATTATAGCAAGATTCTCAGATTTTGCTATAAATGGTCTCACTCCACCGGCGGCTCCGGCACCTGGCGCAGGCGCGCAAAGCCCCGGTCGAGATCAGCCTCGAGGTCGCCGACATCCTCGAAGCCGATGCTGAAACGCAGGGGCGGGCCGCCGGGATTCCATGAGGTCGCCGTCCGGTACGAGGAGCAGTCGAACGGGATGACGAGGCTCTCGAAGCCGCCCCACGAATAGCCCATGCCGAAGAGTTCGAGCCCGTCGAGCATCGCTGCCACGGCCGCCTTCGGAAACGGCTTCAGGATCACCGAGAAGAGGCCTGACGAGCCGGAAAAATCCCGCTTCCAGATCGCGTGCCCGGAAAACTCCGGCAGGGCAGGGTGGAGGACGCGGGCGACCTCCTCTCGCGCGGCGAGCCACCGGGCCATCGCGAGGCCCTGGTGCTCGGCCTCCTTGAGCCGCAGCTCCATCGTGCGCAAACCGCGCAGAGCCAGGAACACGTCTTCAGGCCCGGCGCACATGGCGAACGCATCGAATGTCCGGCGCAGGCGCGGCCAATAGGCCTCGTTCGCAGAGACAAGTCCGAGCAGCAGGTCGGAATGGCCCGAAAGGTATTTGGTGCCGGCTTCGACCGAAAGATCGGCGCCCCGCGCGTGCGCGGCAAACATCAGGGGGGTCGCCCACGTGTTGTCCGTGATGACGGCAGCGCCCCGCGCGTGAGCCGCCGCCGCAATGGCGGGCACATCCTGCATCTCGAAGGACTCGGAGCCGGGCGCCTCGACGAACACGACGCTGGTGTTGGCGCGCATGAGCGCCGCGATCCCGGCCCCGGCGAGGGGCTCATAGTAGGTGGTCTCGATCCCCATGCGGGCGAGCACCGTGTCGCAGAAATGGCGGGTCGGCCGGTAGACCGAGTCAGTCACGAGGATGTGGTCGCCGGCCTTGACCAAGGTGAGCAGCGCCAGCGCGACGGCGGCGAGCCCGGAGGGGGCGAGCACCGTGCCGGCAGCGCCGGCGATCTCGCTCCAGGCGCTCTCGAGCGCTTCGGTCGTCGGGGTACCGCGGGTGCCGTAGACGAAGCGGGCGGTACGGCCCTCGAGGACTGCCATGGTCGGGGCAAGCACGGTCGAGCCGCGGTAGATCGGCGTGTTGATGAAGCCGTGCTGCTCGAACGGGTCGCGGCCGGCGTGGACGAGACGCGTGCGGGTCTTCAGGGTGGCGCGGGTCCGGCGGGTGAGCTTGGTCATGGCGGGGAAGATGGGGTAAGCCGCCACGGAACCTGCGCGGTGCATCCTGATCCGTCAAGACGCGGGATATCCGGCCCGGCCGGCCAAGAGCCATGCGCCGGCAAGCACAAAGGCAAGGCCCGCAGCGCGGCGAAGAGCCGGCCGAAGGGCAGCAGTTTCTTGGCGAGGACCAGGACGGCAAACCCACACGACTTAGGCCCAGGCGAGAAGGGTCAGCAGAAAGAGCGCAGGAGCGACGAGGACACGGTCACGCGGCAGGACCGCTTCGAGGACGGCACCGCTCAGCGCCTAACGGACGACCCCCGTTCCGGTGATGTCGATGTGGGCAAAATGAGCATGCGAGTCGGCAAGGCGGAGCGGGATTGACCCGGAAGTCTCGGCCCAGCCGCGGCCGGCTTCGGCGATTGTGTATTCGAACCCCTCGGGCAGACGGATTTGGGCGCGATGCTCCCGCTTGGTGACGGGATTCAGGATGGGCTCGCCGCGCGCTTCCACCAGATCGGGAACCTTGAATGTGGCGCGCCGCGCCTCGACGTCGATTTCCAGATCGAGATGAGTGAAGATCGGGTCATGCACCTTCTCGTAGGTTGTAGCGAAGACCTGGAACACGGTCGCGCCGGGCTCGGTATCCTGGCCGCTCATGATGCGCAGGAGCGCCTCCCGCTGCGCTGGGGTCGCGCGCTCGTCAACAATCGGGACAACCTCGCCATGGCCCTCGTGAATGGCGCCAGGCCAGGAGAGAACGCAGCCGAATTTCAGGCCGTCGAGTTTTGTCTCGCCGTGATAGCCTTCGTCGACCGCGATCCCGACGACGGCTTGGCAGTTTCCATGCGTCGGCAAGGCGTTAAACTGGCACGGGCAGCCATAGGCGCAATTGCAATGCGCAAAATCCCGTCCTTTGATTCTCCATTT
The DNA here is from genome assembly GCA_019233695.1 of Methylobacteriaceae bacterium. Taxonomy (GTDB): domain Bacteria; phylum Pseudomonadota; class Alphaproteobacteria; order Rhizobiales; family Beijerinckiaceae; genus JAFAME01. The sequence goes on along the minus strand of JAFAME010000362.1, from coordinate 605 downwards.
GGCCGCTGACATGGTCGTCCCTCTCCCGGCAGCGCGGTTCCTTGGAGCGCGCTTGCCGAACATAGCACGTTGTTGAGCTGCCGGTCGCCCCTTCTTGAGCGGGCATCCGTTGGAGCCCGATCACCCAGCTCTGGGGCGGCTGTCCGGCCCGGACACACCGTAGCCTGACTGACGGGCGAAGGTCCCTTGACCGGTAGGCCAAAACCGCATGTGATGGCTCGGCGGGTTGGTGACCCGAGCTTGAGGGGTTCGGGCAAACGAGGATAATCCGATCGGGGCCGTGTGCCGGCGCCTCGACGCGCGACCGGCCGGCTGGGCGCGTTTTCCTAGTCTAGGAGAGTGACAGATCATGAAAAAAGCCATCGTTTCGTTCGCGGCCCTGGCCGCGCTGGGGCTGGCGACGGCTGCGCCCGCCGCCACCCTCGACCAGGTCAAGCAGAAGGGCTTTCTCGCCTGCGGCGCCAACGGCACCCTGGCCGGCTTCGGCATACCCGACGACAAGGGCAACTGGACCGGGCTCGACGTCGACTTCTGCCGTGCCGTCGCCGCCGCGATCTTCGGCGATCCGACCAAGGTCAAGTTCATCGCGCTCAATGCCAAGGACC
>JAFAME010000181.1 GCA_019233695.1 Methylobacteriaceae bacterium | reverse complement strand
GGCCGCCTGCACCGTGGCGTTGAAGGTGGATTAATCGCGGTCTTGCCGGACCTGCCCTTTGACGTGCGTCAGTTTGTCCAAGGGCGGAGTCTGGGGCGCCGGCAAGTCGACCATGCCATTGGCGGGCGCTCCCATGGGCACCCCGTTTCAGGAGTTCGTCATCGCCGCTGTCGCCTACTCGTCCGACCCCACCGGGATCATCTCGTTCGCCCTCATCCTCTGGGGTCTTCGCCTCGAAACGCGACCGCCGCCAGCCGACATTCAGGCCGCCTGATCCGATAGCGGTGCTCCGCAACGTCGAGAGGAGACAATCCGATGATCAACAGTTTCTCATCGTGTTCTTCTGCCGATGATCTGGCAATACCAGAGGGTATGATGAAGGCTTGTGCAACTTCCGTTGCGATTGATGAATATATTTCCTCCTTTCCCGCCGACATCCAGCAGGTGTTGCAGAAAGTGCGGCAGACGATCCGACAAGCCGCTCCAATGGCGAGAGAGCGGATCAGCTACAACATGCCGACTTTCGCTTTGGACAAGGACATCATGCACTTCGGCGCCTTCGAGGAGCACATCGGCTTCTATCCGCCGGTTCGAGATCCCGAGCTCCAAGATCGGATCGCGGCATATCGTGGAGAAAAGGGGAACCTGCGGTTCCCGCTCGACCAGCCGATTCCCTACGATCTGATTGGCGATATCGTGAAATCGAGAGTGGCCCGCGACGGCAAGCGCGGCAAACCAAAGCGCAAGCAAGACCGCTGATGAGCGCCTCTCCATCGTTTTTCGGCGGGCGGACGTCCTTGCAGCGGCCAGCCTTCAGGGCGTTCGCTCGACCCATTGCGCGCGTGAAGCTCCCGGCTCGAACGGATCGGCGAAATACTGGGTCTCGCGGGCGACCTTCCCGTCGATGAACTCCATGATGCTCACGGTGAAAGACGGCCGCCCGTCATAGGTCAGCACAAATTCGGTGACCCAGAGGTCGCCCGCGCCGATGATCCGCTGCACCGCGAAGCGCGGGCGTGCCGGTGCCGGGGGAATGATGCCGCGGGGCCTTATGTGGCGCGCCGACAATCGCCACCAATTCTCACCCCGCCCCCGCCCGCCTCTTTCCCTCATGCCCTTCCATCAGCGAGGCGATGCGCTCGGCGTCGGCCGGCGTTGCCGGATTGTAGACCACCATGGTGAGATCGGATCGCCCGTCCACGGCGAAGGCTGAATATTCGAAGGCGAGCGGGCCGATGATCGGATGCCTGATGCGCTTGACGCCCTCATGGTGGCTTTGGATGTCGTTGTCGCGCCACATCGCCTTGAATTCGGGGCTGAGCCGGCAGAGTTCGTCGACCAGCGGCTCGACCTCCGCCGCCGCGCCGGCGCGCGCCGCATCGACCCGGAAAGCGCCCACCACGAAGCGCGCGACGCTCTCCCAGTCATACTGCACGGCGCGGGCGCCCGGATCGAGGAACATGAAGCGCAGGACATTGCGCTCCTTCGGCGGCAGCGACCCATAGTCGGCCAGCATGACGGTCGCGCCCCGGTTCCAGGCGACGACGTCCCAGATCGCGGTCCTGATGAGGGCAGGGCTCGGGTCCAGCGCATCGAGGACGCGTTGCAGGCGCGGCGTGACGCCTTCGTTCTTCTGGTAGCGCGCCTCGGGCGGCCGGCCGAGGCCGATGAGGAAGAGATGCTCGCGCTCGACATCGGTCAGCATGAGGGCGCGGGCAATTCTATCGAGAACGTAGGCAGACGGTGCGCCGCCGCGGCCTTGCTCGAGCCACGTGTACCAGGTCGGGCTGATGTTGGCGCGCTGCGCCACCTCCTCGCGGCGAAGGCCCGGCGTGCGGCGGCGCTCCGGGGAAAAGCCGAAGGCGGCCGGATCGAGCTTTGCGCGGCGATCTTTCAGATAGGTGCCGAGCTGGTTCTCGTTGGCGAAGGGCGCGCTCATCCTGTTGGCCATTATACCACGATAATCTCACTACTTTACCAGAATAACTCAGGCGAGCATATCTGTCTTCAGCAAAAAGGAGACTTTGCTCATGCGCGTATTCGTCACTGGCGCAACCGGCTTCATCGGCTCCGCCGTGGTCAAGGACCTGATCGCTGCCGGCCATCACGTGCTCGGCCTCTATCGTTCGGAGGACAAGGCCGCGGCTTTGGCCGCCGCCGGCGCCGAGATCTATCGCGGCTCGATCGCGGAGCCGGACAGCCTCAAAGAGGGCGCGGCCCGATCGGACGGCGTCATTCATCTCGCCTTCAACCACGACTTTTCGAGATTCGCCCAGAACTGCGAGGACGACCGCCGCGTGATCGAGGCGCTCGGCTCGGTGCTCGCCGGCTCCGAGCGGCCCTTGATCGTAACCTCCGGGACTTCGATCGCCAACACCGTTCCCGGCGAGCCGGCGAAGGAAGACAATGCCCTCGTTGGGTCCGACAGGCATCCTCGCGCGGCCTCCGAGGAGACGGCCGCCGCCGTCGCCGCGGGCGGTGTCAATGTGTCGGTGGTGCGGCTGCCGCAGGTGCACGACACGGCCAGACAGGGCCTCATCACCCCTCTGATCGAGATCTATCGTCAAAAGGGCGCGTGCGCCTATGTCGGAGACGGCGCCAATCGCTGGCCGGCCGGTCATGTTCTCGATGTCGCCTGCCTGTACAGGCAGGCGATCGAAAAGGCCGGGCCGAACGCAAAGTACCACGCCGTCGCGGAAGAAGGCGTCGCGATGCGCGACATTGCCGAAACCATCGGTCGGCGCCTGAAACTGCCGGTCAAATCCATCGCCTCGGGTGAGGCGCCGGCATTTTTCGGCTGGCTCGCCATGTTTGCCGGATACGACATGCCGGCCTCCAGCGTGCAAACGAGAACAAAGCTGGGATGGGCGCCGACCGGGCCTACCCTGATCGCCGACCTCGAACGGCTGCAAGTCTCCAACGGTTGAAACCAGATGAGCGCGGGTTTCACATTGGCCGACTATTGAGCGGCTCCGCTCGCGCGGACCGCGGCAAACGCGAGGGGCGGCGTCCCGCCACCCCGGCTGGAGGCGATTCCAAGCTTCGTTGAAATCGCGCCAGACCTGTGCCTCTCGAGGATCCTTGTTGGGGGCGACCCTGTTGGGCAAAACCGCCGAGAGCGCCTCATTGTGGAAGGTGAAGATTGGGCGTTGATTTCGGCGGATACTTGCCCGCGTAGCTGTGCTCGCGGGTCTGGTCAAACGGGACTCCGTCTTCATGGGCGGCGAGAACCAGGTCGGCATCGAAGAAGACGCCGATCGGGTCGGCGGCAAACTGCCGTGCCGCGCGCATCCATTCCGACGACCGGTCCCAGTCCGCAAAATCGTCGACCTGAAGCTCCACCAGGTTCCCGTCAGGGTCGGCATAGTAGAGTGATGTGGTCACGCCATGATTGAAGCAAACGTCGGGCTCGATGCCGAGGCCCTTCAGCCGCGCATAGGAGGACATGAGATCGTCGAAGCTCTCATATTCGAACGCTGTATGGTGCAGTCCTGCGTGGCCAACCTTCTCGGCATCGTCGTTCAACCCCGGCGCGGCGAGGAAAGCAATACGGTGGTTGGCGCGATCGTTGGAGGTGAAGGCCCCGCCCGGGAATCGGAAATTGACGTCCACACCAACGACCTTGGAGTACCAGTCGATCATCTCATGGAGGCGTGTCGTCTTGAAGGTCACATGATGCAGCGTCGGCCTGATCGTGGTCTCAGTCGGCGCGACCATGGTCTCTTTGCTCTGTTTCACAGTTGATCTCCTATTTTCTGCCTTGGAAAGGTTACGATCCCTGCGAACGAATGTTATACCGATCAGGCCGCGGGTGCGGTCTCTGCTCTACTTTCCCCATGCATTCTCGTGGGAGCTCGGCACTCTCAATCCTGCCAAGCGTGTTCCCGAAACGGCGCTTCGAGAGGCGGCCTGGTGATGCTGCCGGTGTAGTTCGTGATCGTCGACGCAGCGACCGCGGCGATCACTTCCAGGAGGTGATCTTTGCCGAACCCGGCCGCGAGGAATCGATCGGCGTCCTCATCATCGAGATGTCCGCGCTTTTCGATCATCGTCTTCGCCAGGCCCGACAGGGCGGCGAATTTGCTGCCCTTCGGCAAACGACCATCACGAATGGCCTGGACATCTGCCGGATCGATGCCTTCCTTAAGAGCCAGAGCCGTATGGAACGCCACGGTCCATGCGCTGCCGTTAGTCACCGCGTCGGTGAGCAGGACGATCTGAACCTGCGCTTCGGTAAAGCTGCCGCCATGTACATTGCCGAACAGCCCGACGAGGCTGTTGATCAGGACCGGCGACGTCGACATGGCCCCGATGAGGTTCGGGATCATGCCGAAGGCGGACTGCAGTTGCTGCATTGCAGGCTTCGAGCGTTCAGGGGCGGATTCAATGGTGTGAACGGGAAAGTTTGTCATGCAAGTCTCTCCTCGTTGGGGTCGTGTGGTGATCTATCTAGGGCTGCAGCCTTTGGCGGGTCCGCCAATAGACCCTCGATTCCCGCCAAACGAGGACCGCTGCCGGCGAGGTCATTCTCCGCCCGCATCAGGTGTAAGCCGCAGTCCTTCAGGGTTGCGAACGGGCCCCGCGGTCTTGCCGTAGATGCGATCGGCAGTGGACAACGCGAATCCAGCCGAGTATGGTTTGGCGGAAATGCCAAGGCCCCCTCGTTTCTCGCCAAAACCGGCCCGGGTCATCGAGGTGCTCGCCTACCCGGCGGTGCAGTTGCTCGACGTCACCGGGCCGGTTCAGGTCTTCGCCTCTGCCAACGATCTCGTCGTCAACGCCGGAGGCGCGCCGCCCTACAGACTCAAGCTCGTGACTCAAGGTGACCAAGGCGTCATGTCCTCGGCAGGCGTGGCGCTGGCGGCAGCACCGCTCAGCCAACGCATGGAGGCGCTGGATACTTTGCTTGTCGCCGGGGGGCAGGGGGTGGAGGCGGCCGCCGCAAACCCGGCGCTGGTCGATTGGCTGCGGCAGCGGGCGGCGCAGGCGCGTCGCGTCGCCTCTGTTTGTACCGGCGCATTCTTGCTTGCCGCCGCAGGCTTATTGGACGGGCGGCGCGCGGTGACCCACTGGAAGGATTGCGCCAGGCTGGCTCAACGCTTTCCCGCAGTGCGCGTCGAGCCCGATCCGATCTTCGTGCGTGACGGTCCGGTTTGGACCTCGGCCGGCGTGACGGCGGGGATCGACCTCGCCCTGGCGCTGGTGGAGGAAGACCTCGGCCGCTCCATGGCGCTCGCCGTGGCCCGCTACATGGTTGTCTTCCTCAAACGCCCTGGCGGACAGGCGCAGTTCAGCGCCACCCTGGCCTTGCAAGCCGCAGACGACAAGTTCGGCGCGCTCCACGACTGGATCAACCGCCATCTGGACGACGAACTATCGCTTCCGGTCCTGGCCGGCCAGGCGGGTATGAGCGAGCGCAGTTTCAGCCGCCGCTATGCGGCGGCGACAGGGCAAACGCCGGCTCGCGCCATTGAGCGGCTGAGGGTGGAGGCGGCGCGGCGCCTGCTGTCAGAATCGCATCAGCCGGTCAAACGGATCGCGCAGCGTTGCGGCTTCGGCTCTGAGGAGACAATGCGCCGCAGCTTCCTGCGCCTGCTCGCGGTCTCGCCACAAGACTACCGTTCTCGGTTCAGGTTTTGAACTCGCGAGCCGCCTCGCAATCAGCGCAGCCCGCAGCGGCCGGCGAGACTCAGCAGTCGAGCCGGAAATCCGGATCGAAGCCGAGCTCCCGTCGCGCTATCGACAGATATCCGTTCTGCTCAGCGATATCGTAGACGCCGGAGCATTCTTTCTCGATCGCCAGCAGCGCGGCCGCGGCTGCGGCATGAAACTCGTCGGCAAAGGAAAGGCCAGACCATTCGAGCGCAGGCGCCTTTAATCATGGCATTGACTCCCATGCCGGCAAGCCTGGCTCATGCAGGAGCTTCGATTGCGGCCGGAAAGTTCTGCCCGTGATCGCGAAATTTTCATGGAATTGGCAACGTTCCAGAAAGCATTTGCAAGCATCTGCAACTTACACTTTTGCAAAGATTCTTCGTCTACATGACGTGCACGTTGTAGGCGCTGGAGCTCCCATATGCGACGCGCGGGTCCTTTGTCGTCTGCCGTTGGACCGCAAACGGACGCGCAGCGAGCCGAAAGGCTGCTCAGCAGCCTGAAGCGTACCCAAGTCACCATTGCCTGCGCCTATCTCTACGATTCGCTTTTGCTGTTCGGATTCTACGCGGCAGGATTCGTCGGTCTCAGCGTGGCGGTGGTGGTTTCCGCACTGTTGACGCTCCTGGTGCTGACGGTGAACTGGGCTCATTGGAGCGGCTGGAGCAGCAAGCGAAAAGATCCGACGCTGTTTCTTCCGCAGCAGCTCTACGCCATTGCCGTCGCCCTCGGTGCAGCGATTGCGGCACCGCAGATCGGCTTTCAGCCGATTGCCACGCTGATCGCGATCAGCGCCTTCAGCTTTCTGGCTCCCAACGAACGGAGCCTTCTCCTGTGCTGGGCAGCTGCCGCGGTGGGGACTGCGGCGGTGATTTTCATCGCCGGGCCACGACTGGCGATGCCGACGTCCACGCTGATGGGACAGGGACTGACGTGTGCTGTCGTACTCGGTGTTCTTGCCCGGTGCATCTGGATCACGGTGTTCTTTGCCAAGCTGCGGCGCCGCCTCAGCGAAAAGAACAAGGCGCTCGAGGCGGCAATTGGCCGCATCGAGGCCCTGGCAAGCCGGGATGATCTCACTGGCCTCTCGAATCGGCGATCAATCACCAAATGGCTTGAAGAGGAAATGGCCCTTTGCGCTCGCGCCGGCCTGCCCCTGTCCATTGCCTTGCTCGACATCGATCATTTCAAGCGCATCAATGACCACTACGGGCACGCGGCCGGCGATCGCACCCTGCAGATCTTCTCAGAGTGTACTCTGGGTGCGATCCGCGGCACCGACCGGGTGGGCCGATACGGTGGTGAGGAATTCCTGGTCGTCCTTGTCGCGACGAGCCTGCAGGATGCCGAGGTCCCCCTGCAACGCATTCGCGAGCGTTTGGCGACCTGCGATTGGGGCCCCATCGATCCGGATTTGCAGGTGACAATCACCGTGGGGGCGACGCAATTCATCCCCGGCGAAAGCGTCGAAGAGCTCGTGCGGCGGGCCGACCTGGCGCTCTACCTTGGCAAGGAGGCGGGGCGCGATCGGGTCGTGCTCGACCGAACTCCCCTCGAGCAGATCCGCGCTCTCGCACGCTCGTAGTCCGCCCGCCGCGCCGCCGGCGACGACGTCGTTACGAGTCTGTCACTCGCCTATGCCATCTCAAAGGAGACCACGTTGCGCGGTTCAAATCGATCCAACCTTGCCGACAGATCGGCAATCTTGAGCCGCAGTTCCGCATTCTCGTTCTCAAGCTCGCGAACCCGCGCTCTCCAATCCACATCACTGGCAGACGGCTCTCGGTCGTGCTGGACGAATTCGACCCCCATGCCCTCGGCCCTGCGCCAGCGCATTTTTGCCCGCATGGTCTGACCCTTTTGCGGGATGCAGAGGTCGAACTCACCAGGAACCGCCAGGGCCTGATGCAACTCGAGCTTGGCCCCCCTATCCGAAATGTTTCTGATATTGCAATCAATGGTAGATTTGTTGCTGTTGAACACAATTTGACCACGCAGGAAGCACCGCTGGCGTTCCGATTTCCGATTGTCGACCATTGATCGAACTCAAGTCACGCGCTTCACCGAGAGATGGGCGTGCAGGCATAACTTTACCTCGATGACAAGCGAGCGGCTCAGAATTTCCGCCAAGATGCTTAACGGCCGGTGAGCGAGTGCCCACTCGTTCTTCGCGCTTTACGTCGGAGTCTACTACGAGAGTGGATGGCTCGGCGACTCTGTCTCAGCAACAACCTAATAATAGGGCAGGAATGTCATGCGCCTCGCCGAAAGCGGCATCCGCAAGATCGAGCTGCAGGCCGTTCTCGCCGACGCCCCCGCGTCGCTACAGTTCAGCGAGCACGTCATCGGCAACGGCGGGCAGTTCCACCGGCATGCCTGCAAGATGGCGCTCGAAGGCATCGTGTCGAAGCGCGTTATTCTGCGCCATGCCCACTCGATTCGACGGCCCCTTCGCGAGATCGCCGACATTCGCCTGCTCGGCATCGCAGGGTTCGGCGTGAGGTGCTCCCACTGCTTTCACGATCACAAGTTCGGCTTCGATGAATTGCGCCTCGAAGCGCGAGTCGTGTTCTCGCACATCCCGCACGTGCGCCGGTTCGTGTGCGCGGGCTGCGGGTGGCGCAAGGTGTCCGTCATGGCGGACTGGATGCAGGTGAGCCTGCGAGGCAACGGCACAAGGCCGGTTAGCGATTTCAATTGAGGCCCCAGCGACCCCGCGGAAAAAAGACCCGCAACGCTGTGTGCTAGCGGTGCGGGTCGCGCACCCGGGTTGTTAGGGAGAACGATCCGAGCGCGCTGCACTCAACGGCAACACGCTTGGAATCGTTCCGGACCGAAACTACGCCGTTCGGGTATGATGGTGATGATGATCCCGTCGCCGGCGCGCTCGCCTTCGGATTTGGATGACTTCGTCGTCAGGGCGTGCCGAGCAGTCTTTGAGTTCATGACGAGATTATCGGGATAGTGGAAACATTCGCTGGGCGCCGTGCATTAACATGCATCCTTGTTCGACCAGCCCTTTCGGGATGAGACTAGGGACGGGCAGCTGCGCTGAGGCGTCCGATTTGCGCCAGGGCAGCGTAGGAGAAGTCGCATGCGCAATTGGTCAGCTGGAGTCGCACTCGGCGGAGTTATTCTGTCCTCCAGCTGTGCGTCAGCCAATTGGCTAGCGCGTTGCGTCTCCTCTGACGGTCTTTGCGAGGCAATCTCGTGTGCCACCTCACCTGCCGATGTGCAAAAAAGGTGCTTTCAAAAATGTCCGTCGGATTCGCGGCTTCAGAGTCTTTCAATGTCGTCGTGCGCTGCGAATGATGGTCGTACAATGAAACTGGAGACGCCTCGACCAACGGATGGCTTTAGAATTCAAGAATAATACCGCAGTGCGCTAGTTCTGCGCTGGGGTATAGGCCCGAGCCGTCCCGCCCGTACCGCTAATGCCGGTCGGAACACCGTAATAGTTCTCAATCCTTGCCGGGACGCTTGGCTTGCCCCACCGCGTGCAAAATGGCGTATTTTCCATGACACGAGCGACGAGCTGGAATCCTTCGCCGGACAGTTCACCGCACCCTGAAAGCGGATTAAGGCTCGATCATGGATAGAGACGGCCTAAGGCCCGGCCAGGCGCTGGCACCGCCGAGCCGCCGGCTTGCGTTACACCCAGCTATGCGAGCTCGTCCGTTCGACGGTCTGTCGCGGGAGCGCGGGGACGTGGACGTCGGAATCAGCCAATGGGCCGAGGCTCTTGATCCTGGATGGCTCGAGGGCGAGTTCTCCTGGTACTCGGACGCTAAGCAGCGCGCCATGAGGACGGACAAAAGGCTTCTGGTCGTCCATATGTTCAACCACCAGACCCATCATCGCGGGCAGGTGCATGCGCTGATACCCGTGCCAGCGAGACGGTATCCGACACCGACCTGTGGTTGGTAGTGCCGAAGCCCGTCTGAGAACTAGACAAGCGCGCGCGGCCGGCGGTCAAGAGGCGAAGTCACGTCCGATCCGGGGATGGGAAAGGCGGCGAGGGCCCTTTTCGGTCGCGACCGGCGGGCCGATTCACGTTCGCGTGATGCCCCGGTGATGCCCCAGCGTAAATTCAGAAGGGATGACTTTGACCTAACCCATTGATTTTGATGGTGGGCGCACAAGGACTCGAACCTTGGACCCGCTGATTAAGAGTCAGCTGCTCTACCAACTGAGCTATGCGCCCATCAAAGCAATTCGCGCCGGTCGCCGC
>JAFAME010000197.1 GCA_019233695.1 Methylobacteriaceae bacterium | reverse complement strand
CGTTGCTTCAAACGGAAGTGCGGACGCCGCTGATTGCGTGACTGACACAAAAGAATTGGCGACACCAATGTGCAATGGAAGCGCCCCTGAAAGCGGAGCATGTGTCCTCCCGTCGCGGGTCCTTCAGAAGGAGCCCCCCGTGCGCCCTACTTGAAAACCGATGAAGCCGCGAAAGCCCCCCAGTGGACGAGACCGCTCATGGGTCCGTCTCGAGGGCCAGCACTTTGGCGCCGCAGCTTCCTGACCAACCGTCGAGCAAGGAGACTCGCTATGGACAAGATAAAGATGTCCAAGGAAATCAACCTTCAGCGCCGCCGCATCCTCGGCGCGGCGGCCATGACCGTTGCCGCGGCCCAGTTCGGCCTGGTCGGTTCGGCGGCATCACAATCGCAGACAGCAAAGCCGGCAGCCATGCCGCGGACGAGCATGTCATTCGGCGGATTGAAGCAGATCGACGCCGGGCTCCTGAATGTCGGCTACGCCGAGGCCGGCCGCCCCGATGGTCCTGTGGTCATTCTTCTGCACGGCTGGCCCTACGACATTCACAGCTACGTCGATGTCGCCCCTCTATTGGCGTCGGCAGGCTACCGGGTGATCGTGCCATATCTGCGCGGCTACGGCACGACTCGATTTCTTTCCAGCGATACATTCCGCAATGGGCAGCCGTCTGTGGTCGCCCTCGACGTCATTGCTCTTATGGATGCTCTTCAAGTCGAGAGGGCCACGATCGGTGGCTTTGATTGGGGAGCACGCACGGCCAACATCATAGCGGCGCTCTGGCCGGAGCGGTGCCGGGCCATGGTGTCCGTGAGCGGCTATCTGATCGGCAGCCAGCAGGACGGCAAGATGCCGTTGCCGCCAGGCGCTGAGCTCGAATGGTGGTATCAATACTACTTCGCCACGGACCGCGGCCGGGCAGGCTACGACAAGTATCGCCACGATTTTTCGAAGCTCATTTGGCAGCTGGCTTCGCCGAAATGGGAGTTCGATGATGCTACGTTCGATCGCAGCGCCGCCGCCTTCGACAATCCGGATCACGTCGCTATCGTCATTCACAATTATCGCTGGCGGCTGGACCTGGCCGAAGGCGAGCCGAAGTATGACGTCCTGGAAAAACGGCTCGCCGAAGCTCCGATCATCGCGGTGCCCACGATCAGCCTTGAGGGTGACGCCAATGGAGCACCCCATCCAGACGCCAGTTCCTACGCCAAGAAATTCTCGGGCAGGTATGCGCACCGGGTGATCAAGGGCGGGATAGGGCACAATCTTCCTCAGGAAGCCCCGCAGGCCTTTGCCGAAGCTGTCCTCGACGTTGCCGAGGCCTGACCGGACTTGTGCACCTTGCGGCCGGACCGGGACATTCACAACGCCGGAACTGGAAGAGGCGTGGAAGCAGGGCCGCAAAGAACTCTTCTATCCGTACGGCAGGACATGCATCCAAATTCTGTGAGCAGGACTAGGAGCTGACCGCCATCAGCTGCGCGCTGCGGCCCGACGAGGTCGATGCGCGACGCTTGCAGAAACAGGGAGAGCGAGGCGCTATCATGGCGAGACTGGTGGCTGTCAACGTCGGTCTGCCGCAGAACATCCAATGGCGCGGCGAGACCGTGCGCACGAGCATCTGGAAACAGCCGGTTCGCGGACGCTGCGCGGCCCGGCGGCTGAACCTTGAGGGAGACGGACAGGGAGATCTTGCGGGACACGGCGGCGAACATCGTGCCGTGATGGTCTACCAGATCGACTCGTATCGATACTGGGAGCGTACTCTTGGCCGCAGTGATTTCACCTTCGGGCAGTTCAGCGAGAACTTCACGGTAGAGGGCCTGCCGGACAATGAGGTCTGCATCGGCGACCGCTATCGGGTTGGCAGCGCGTTGTTCGAGGTAACGCAGCCGCGGGTGACCTGTTACCGGTCCGGGATTCGCATGAACGATCCGCGCGTCCCGGCCCTTTTGGTGGCGCACCACCGGCCGGGATTCTACTTGCGCGTACTGGAGGAGGGCGAGGTCGGCGCCGGCGACGAGATCGCAAAGGTCGCCGACGGGCCTGAGCGGTTCACGGTAGCAGACATCGACGCCCTGCTCTATCTCCCCGGACATCGTCCCGATCAGCTGCAGCGCGCGCTGCGCATACCGGCCCTCAGCACGGGATGGAAAGGTTCGTTCGAGGCGTTGGCCGCGCAAGAGGCCGGCAATGTCTCGGCGGGCGGCAATCCCGGCCTGGGCCGTGCGGCCGGGCCGCCTCCGGCATGGCCTGGCTTTCGGCCGTTGCGCGCGGCCCGGATTGAGCGGGAGAGCGCTGATGTCATCTCGCTGACGCTCGAATCGCAGGACGGGTCACCGTTGCCGCCCGCGCTGCCGGGCCAGTTCCTCGTCCTGCGGTTGCGGCCGGCGGCCAATGCGCCGGCCCTCCTGCGCAGTTATTCGCTGTCGGGCGCCCCGGACGCGGGCACCTACCGGGTGAGCGTCAAACAGGAATTGAACGGCAAAGGCAGCACGTTTCTGCATACGAAGGTGAAGGGCGGCGACATTCTTGAAGTCAGCGCGCCGCGCGGAAGCTTCACCCTGCAACCCGGCGAAGGACCTGTGGTGCTGTTGAGCGCCGGGATCGGCGCTACTCCGCTGCTGGCCATGCTCCATGCGCTTGCGGCGAGCCGGTCCCTGCGTGAGGTGTGGTGGCTTTACGGCGCACGCAATGCGGCGGCGCATCCTTTTGCCGGCGAGGCGCGCTCGCTCGCCGCCCTACTGCCGCACATCCGAAGCTTCGTCGCTTACAGCGGACCGGGTTCGGGGGATCGGCTTGGCGATGACTATGACGCGCCGGGACGCCTGAGCCTCGAACTGCTGCAGCAGATGGGAGTTCCGCGCGATGCCGACTTCTACCTCTGTGGCCCGGCGGCATTCCTTGGCAGCTTCGCCCAGGGTCTCAGGGGCTGGGGAGTGGCGAGCGGGCGATTGCACCGGGAAGTCTTCGGCCCCGAGGAAGCGGTGACGCCTGGCATCTCCAGACCTCCTGCCGCGCCGCCGCACCCGCCGGCGGGAGCACCCGGCCCCGGCCCGATGGTCTCCTTCGCGCGGAGCGGTCTCGATGTACCATGGAACCCTGCATACCAAAGCCTGCTGGAATTTGCCGAGGCCTGCGACCTTCAAGTGAAGTGGTCGTGCCGGACGGGGGTCTGCCACACATGCGAGTGCGCATTGATCGGCGGGTCGGTGCGGTACGACCCGGAGCCGCTCGAGCCTCCGGCGCAAGGCAATGTCCTGATCTGCTGCGCCCGGCCGGCGACGGAGGTGGGGATGGATCTTTGAGGGGAGGCGGAGGAGTGCGCGGGCGGCGGCGTCCCAGCGTTGGCAGGCCGGCCTCCGCGTCGTGGCGGGGAATATGGCGCCACCAATGACCAGCAACTTATCGGCATCCGCTTGGAAAGCAGAGGAGAGAACCCATGACCAGCATGCGAAAAGAGACTGACAGCCTCGGCGCCGTCGAGGTGCCCGCCGACAAGCTCTGGGGCGCTCAAACCCAGCGTTCGCTCGAGCATTTCAGCATCGGAAAGGACTTGATCCCCCGCGAAATGATCACCGCCTACGCCACCTTGAAGAAGTCGGCCGCCATCGCCAACCGGGACGGCCAGCGGCTCGACGACAAGCGCTGCAAGCTGATCGTTCAAACCTGCGACGAGATCCTGGCGGGCCGGCACCACGACATGTTTCCCCTGCATGTCTGGATGACGGGCAGCGGCACGCAGTTCAACATGAATGTCAACGAGGTGATCTCAAATCGGTGCTCCGAGCTTGCCGGCACCCCTCTCGGGAGCCACGCACCGGTCCATCCCAACGACCATGTCAACATGGCCCAGTCCTCGAATGATTCTTTCCCTTCGGCCATGTCCATTGCGGCGGCCGTGAACGTGAAAGAGCGCCTCATTCCCGCGGCTGTCGCGCTGCGCGATGCGATTGCCGCGAAATCAAGGGAGTGGGACGACATCATCAAGATCGGGCGCACCCACATGCAGGACGCCACCCCGTTGACGCTGGGCCAGGAATGGTCCGGTTACGCAGGCATGTTATCGGATGATGTGGAGCGCCTCGAAGGAGCATTGTCGGGCGTGTACCGATTGGCCCTCGGCGGAACCGCTGTTGGCACCGGCATCAACTCGGCGCCGGGCTTTGCCGAGGCGGCGGCTGCCGAGATCGCCAAGCTCACCGGGCTGCCCTTCGTGACGGCGCCCAACAAGTTCGCCGTACAGGGCGCTCACGACGCGCTGGTCCACCTCTCCGGAACGATGCGGACGCTCGCCGTCTCGCTCTACAAGATCGCCAACGATATTCGGCTGATGTCATGCGGCCCGCGCGCCGGATTTGCCGAGTTGAAGATTCCGGAGAACGAGCCGGGCTCCTCGATCATGCCGGGCAAGGTCAATCCGACGCAATGCGAGGCGCTGGCGATGATCGCCGTGCAAGTGATGGCCAACGACGTGGCGGTGGGTTTCGGCGGCGCAGGCGGCTACCTCGAAATGAACGTCTACAAGCCGCTGATCATCTTCAACATCGCTCACTCCACGACGATCATGTCCGACGGCTGCGTGAACTTCCGCCGGTTCCTGATCGAGGGAACCGAGCCCAACCGGAAGAAGATCAACGAATACGTCGAACGGTCGCTGATGCTGGTGACAGCGCTTTCGCCGGTCATCGGCTACGACAAGGCCTCGAAGATCGCCCACTACGCCATGGACAACGACCTCACCTTGAAGGCGGCGGCCTTGAAATTGGGCTTTGTCAGCGAGGCCGAATTCGATCGCGTCGTTGACCCGAAAAAGATGGTGAAGCCATACGTGGCCGCACCGGGCACGGCACACGCGGCCTGAGCATCGGGAGTGGCCAGGCAGAGGCCCAGCTAGAGTGACTTGGGCCTGCCCCTTTCGGCCGAGATGACCGAATGCATGGATCGGGAGCAGGTCCCATGACTTCCGAGGAGCGCTGCAATCTCGTCCTCACCTTCGCACGAACTCTGTTCCTCAACGGACAAGCCACGGATCAAACCGTGGCCGCGGCGGAGCGTCTCGCACGCGCGTTGGGCCTGCGGGCGAGCGCAATCGCGCGTTGGGGCGAACTGCAACTCCACTCCGACACGGAGGACCTGCCTCAGGTCTTCCAGATAGCAGCTGATCCTGCCGGCGTCGATATGGAGCGCGTCGCTTCGGTGATGCGCGCAATAGAGCGAGTCGAGTCCGGGCGGCTGTCGCCGGAGGCCGCGGAGAAGGCGATCAGCGCAATCGCGCGGATGCCGCCGGCGCCGACATGGCTTTTCGCGTTGGCGGCGGCTGCCGGTGCTGTGGCGCTATCGGTGATCTTCGGCATCGACCACTTCCTTCCCACGGTGTTGATATTCGTGAGCGCCGGCGCCGGCGCCCTTCTTCGTCGCGGTCTTTCTCACTTGAGTGCAAACCTCTTCATTCAGCCATTCTGCGCAGCGGTTCTCGCCGGCCTTATCGGTGCGCTGGCGGTCCGCTACGATCTCAGCTCCTCGCTGCGCCTCGTTGCGGTCTGCCCCTGCATGGTCCTTGTGCCGGGACCGCACTTCCTCAACAGCGCCTTGGACCTTATCGGCGGCCGCATCCATCTCGGCGCCGCCCGGCTGATCTATGCTGGCCTCATCGTCATCGCGATCGCCACGGGATTGCTGCTTGGCTTGGCCCTCCTTGGCGTTTCTCTGCCGGTCGATCCATCAGGACAAGCTGTCCCGCTATGGGAGGACGTGATCGCGGCCGGCGTCGCGGTCGCTTCCTACAGCGTCTTCTTCTCGATGCCATCGAACATGCTGCCTTGGCCGATGGCCGTCGGCATGCTGGCTCATGCGCTGCGCTGGGCTGCGCTCGCTGTGCTCGGTTTCGGCGTCACAGTCGGCGCGCTCATCGCCTGTATCACCGTTGGACTGATCCTCACTCCCGTCTCACGCCGCTCGCACATCCCGTTTGCCGCAATCGGCTTTGCCGCCGTCGTGTCGATGATTCCTGGGGTCTACATCTTCAGGATGCTGAGCGGGCTTGTGCAGATCGCCGGCGGCGCTCTGCCGACATTGCCACTGATACAGGAGACAATCTCAGCCGGAACGACCGCCTCGATCGTCATTTTGGCGATGAGCTTGGGCCTCATCATTCCGAAGATGATCATTGACTATCTAGGCAATCGATCAAGACGAACAAAAATCATGGGAGAGGCTGAACATGGTCACGCTCCCCAATAGTTCCACAGCGCCCCGAAGCTTGGCCCATCCGGCAGATGACGCGGCAGCGATGTCGCGCCTGGAAACGCGCCTGCCGCCGTTGCTTAGTGTCATCGCAGGAATGGTCGACCTCACTGGCTTCTTTACTCTCGGTCACGTTTTCACTGCCCACATCACGGGCAATTTGGTGGTGGCTGCAGCTGCGGCGGTCAATGGCAGTCGCTTTAATTTGGCGCAGACGCTGGCCGTTCCTGTC
>JAFAME010000192.1 GCA_019233695.1 Methylobacteriaceae bacterium | reverse complement strand
AGGAGGCCGAAAGATGCCGTCTGCACAGGACCTGATGAACGAACTGGTGCTGGCCAACCAGCAGCTGGGCAACATCAATACCGGAATTGCCGCGGTCAAGGCCTCGACCGATGCCGTCAAGGCCTCGGTCGATCAGGTCAACGCCACCCTGATCAGCGGCTTCGGCCAGCTGGTGGCGCTCGGCCAATACACCAACCAGGCGCTCTACCACAACGACCAGCAGAACGACACGATCATCTGCATCCTGGAGCACATTTCCAAGAACACCTGCGCGCTGCTGAACGAGGCGGTGATCCAGACGCGGCTGCAGAGCGAGCTTGAGAAGGACATCGACGGGATGGAGGCGATGTTTGCGACGGCGAACCCGGGCGCGGCATTGGAGCTCAAGCGTCTGGAGAAGCTGAAGGAGCAGATCGAGAAGTGCTGTCCGCCGCCGCAGCCGGAAGTGCCCTGCCGCTATGCCCCATGCCCGGCGCCCAAGCCGATCGGCCCGCCGCCCCAGCAGGGGGGTGAGCAGCCGCCCCGCTAAGCGGGCAGAGCTTCTGCGATGGCGGAACTGTTGGCGCTTCCGACCGCTGAAAAGGTCGTTGCGGACGATGCGCCCCGGCCGCCGGCCGGCGGCCGCTTCCGGCCGGGAACCGGAATCACGGATGCCCGCCCTGGCGACGTCGTTCTCATTCACGGGGTGGGACGGCTTGCCACTTTCATCCGTTTCTTCCAGCGCTTGCGCTATCGCAGCCCGAACGATCGTCCGCTTACCTATTGGAGCCATGCGGCGCTGGTCGTCCACTCGGAGGGCTACCTCATCGAGGTGCTCCATACCGGCGTCGTGATGAGCAGCATCAAGAAGTATCGGGACCAGGATTATTATTGTGTTCGCCTCGGCCTGTCGGAGGCCGACCGTCGGGCAGCGGCGCGCTTTGCTTTCTCCTGCCTGCGTCAGAAATACGGCGCCCTCGGCTTTGTTCTCTTGGGCTTCTCGCTCTTGTCGGGCGATCTCTTCGAGGTCCCCGACCGTGGCCAGCAGGGGTGCGCCGCGATGATCGTACGCGCGCTGGAGCAGGCCGGCCTGAAATTCGACAGGAAGCCGCCCGACATGATGCCCTGCGACCTCGCCAAGCATTTTGGGGTGGTGCCGTGACGACAGCTCTTCACCGGGAAGCTCCGGGCGCGACGGAGGCGACCGCAGCATCGGGCAAGCCTGCCGGCCATCGGCCCGCAAGGGAGCCCTACCGGGCCTATGCCCCGCGTCCCTTCACGCCCGCCGAGCGAGGCAGCGTCGAAATCCTCTTCGGCGGCCTGCATTGGCGTGCCGAGAAGGTCATCCAGGCGATGTTCGAGAACATCGGCTACCGCGCCCGGCCCTTGCCGCCCGCCACGCGTGAAGACCTCCTACTCGGTCGGGAACTGGCGGATATCGGTCAATGCTGTCCGACGAGCTTCACCACGGGCAATCTGGCGCGCTTTCTCAAGACCGAGGCCGAGCGGATCGGCACCGCGCGGGTCGCCGAACAATTCATCCATCTGACGGCCGGAGCGTGCGGCGCCTGCCGGTTCGGTCAGTACCACCAGAGCTACGAGCTCGCGCTGCGCAATCTGGGCCTTGACGCTTTCCGTCTGTTTCTCATGGAGCAGAACAAGCTCGATCAGGGCGCTGTCGCCGGCGGCGGTCTTGAGATCAACATGCCTCTGACGCTTGGCGCGGTCTGGGCGGTCCTGTGCACGGACGCCTTGCAGGGGCTCGAATACAAGACAAGGCCCTACGAGATTGTTCCCGGCCAGACGGACGCGGTCGTGCGCGACAGCGTCGACTATCTGTGCGAGGTCTTTCGCAAGCGCCCGCGCCGCGGCAAGGCGTGGGGCAATCTCGTGTGGCACCTGACCACCGACTATTTCGTCAAGGCCCTCCGCCAAGTCTTCCAGAAATTCGAGGCCATCGCCGTCGACCGGTTGCAGCCCAAGCCGGTCGTGAAGATCACCGGCGAGTTCTACCTGCAGACCGTCGAGGGCGAGCCGAACTACAACATCCACCGCTGGCTCGAATCCGAGGGCGCCGAGGTCTGCCCGGCCCCGATCACGACCTGGCTCGACTACCTTTTCCGCGTCTACGTGCAACGGCTCGACGATCACATCGGGATCGAGCGCTGGGCGCGCGCCAAGCGCACCGGCATCCGCGCGCTGCAGCACCTCTACGGCTGGACCTACAACCGCATGCGCAGGGCCCTCGGCGACATTCCGCCCGAGACGCCGGACCAGTACGAACTCCGTCGGCTTGCCGCGCCGTACTTCCATCATGGGCTTTCTGGCGGCGAAGGAGACATGCTGGTCGGCAAGGCCCTGTGGGCGCATCTCCACAAGAAGGCGCACATGATCTGCGAGCTCTCCCCTTACGCCTGCATGCCCAACACGATGAGCATCGGCGCGATGGCGGGGGTCGTCGGCAAATACCCGGACCTCCTCTACGCCCCGCTGGAGATCAAGGGCGATGCCGAGGTGCATGCGCTGTCGCGCTGTCAGATGATCCTGACGGAGGCCAGGAAGCGGGCGCATTCGGAGTTCGAGGCGGCGCTGTCAAAGGCCGGGCTCACGCGTGACACAGCTCAGGCGCGCCTTGATGCAAGGCCCATGATGGGGAAGGCCACGTACCGAGTGCGGCACAGGGGCATGGTCGGAACGGCTGCCAACCTCATTGCGCAGCTCGGGTAGGAACCGCCGATGAAGGTCGTCGGGATGGATGTCGGCTCCACGACCGTCAAGGCGATCCTCGTCGAAGACGGCCTGATACGATGGCAGGACTATCAGCGGCACAATACACGCCAGGCCGAGACGGTCCTTGCGTTCCTCCTGCGGATGGAGGCGGAGAGCGGCCTTGCGCCTGGGGCCGATCTCATCCTGTTCACCGGATCGGGCAGCGGTTTCATCCATCCGCTTGTCGGCGGCAAGTTCGTTCAGGAAGTGGTTGCCGTCGCCGCAGCGGTCGAGAAATTCCATCCCGAGGTGAGCTTCGTCTCCGAGATCGGCGGCGAAGACATGAAGACGATCTTCTTTGCTCCGTCCGGCGCTGGCCGAAGCAAGCAGGTCTACATGCAGTCGGCCTGCAGTGGGGGCACCGGCACGTTCATCGAAAAGACGGCCCGCAAGCTGCAGATCGCTCCCGACGCGCTCGCCGAAATGACTTATCAGGGGCGCACGCTGCACAAGATCAGTTCGAAGTGCGGGATCTTCGCCGAGGCGGACGCGAACACGCTCGTCAAGGGGGGTGTCCCGGTCGAGGAGATCATCGCGAGCCTCTTCGAGGCTGTTGTCCACCAGAACCTCGCTACGTTGACCAAGGGCAATACGCCGAGCCCCGAGGTATTGCTCCTCGGCGGCCCGAACCTGTTCTTCAAGGGCCTCCAAGAGGCTTGGCGCTATCATCTCGAGAGGATCTGGGCCGAGCGCCGGGTGAGCGTGCCGGACAAGGATCCGGGCTCCCTCGTTCGCGTGCCGGCTGACGCTCTCTATTACGCCAGCATCGGCTGCGTCGAGATCGGGGGGACAGGGGCAGGCACCGGCGCGCTCTACCAGGGGACCGACAAGCTGCGCTGGTGGATCGGCGAAGGCCAGCATGCACAGAAGGCCAAGGAAGGCACAAGCGGCCTCGTCTCGAACGACGGCGAGCTGGCGCGGTTCCTGGAACGGTATGCGCCTGACGGCCGACGGCGGACGCCAGGCGCCAAGCCTGAGCAGGGCGAGGGCGGCAGTGTGCCGACGGGCCAACCGGCCCTGATCGGCTGCGACTTCGGGAGCACGACCGCCAAGGCCGTGGTGCTGGCGCCCGACAAGCGGCTGCTGTTCAGCGGCTACGCTTCGTCGAAAGGCAATCCGATCGAAGACGCCCGGGATCTCTTCCGGCAGATTCATCGGGCCGGGTTTCGCAACATCGGCGCAGTCGCCCTGACCGGCTATGGCAAGGACCTGCTCAAGGACATCGTCGGGGCCGATGTCGGCATCGTCGAAACCGTCGCGCACGCCCGCGCGGCGCTGCACGTGTTTCCGGACGCCGACGTGATCTGCGATGTCGGCGGCTGCGACGTGAAGGTCATGATCCTGCGGCAGGGAACGGTCGCCGACTTCCGGCTCAACTCGCAATGCTCGTCCGGCAACGGCGCTTTCCTGCAGGGGGTGGCGGAGCGCTATGGTGTCCCGCTCGAAAGCTACGCGGAACACGCATTCGCGGCGAAGTCCGTGCCGGCTCTCGCCATGGGATGCGGGGTGTTCCTCCAGTCCGACATCGTCAACCAGCAGCGCAAGGGGTGGTCGGCAGACGAGATCATGGCTTCACTTGCTGCGGTCCTGCCGCTCAACGTCTGGGTTTATGCCTGCCAGCTCCAGAACCTGCGCGCGGTCGGCCGGAAATTCGTGCTGCAGGGCGGCACGCATCTCAACCTCGCCGTCGTCAAGGCGCAGGTCGACTTCATCACCGGCAAGGTCCCCGACGCCGAGATCGTCATCCATCCCTATTCCGGCGAGGCCGGCGCCATCGGCGCGGCGCTCTGCGCCCTGGATGCCTGGCAGGCGGGAGCTCCGAGCCGCTTTCGCGGCTTCGAGGCGATCGAGCGGCTGAACTACAAGACCACCACCGACGATCGCACGACCTGCCACTGGTGCAGCTGCAATTGCAAGCGCACCTTCATCGACGTCGAGGTGCCGCACTCGGCTGGCCGGCCGTGGAGCAGGGTGCCGGCGCAGGCCGGATGGGCGCGCGTCATCACCGGCAATTCCTGCCCGAAGGGCCTCGTCGAGGACGCAGGCGAGATGCGTCTCGTGAAGGCCCGCATGGAGGAGGCCAAGCGTGAATATCCGAACGTGGGAGACATGGTTCGCGCGCAGGCCTTCCGTCGCGTCAAAGCCACGGTCTGAGCTGCGCGTCGGCATTCCTCGCGTCCTCAACATCTGGTCGACCCATCAATTCTGGCTGGGGTTCTTGACCGCGCTCGGCATTGATCCGCGCCATGTCGTTTTCTCGGGCGACACGACAGAAGAGCAGGGGCGGCAATGGGGCCGCGGCCGCGGCGTCGTCGATTGCTGCTATCCCGTCAAATGCATGTCGGGTCACTACGGCGAGCTGATCTTCGGCCAGAAGCGCAAGATCGACATCCTTTTGTCCCCGATGATCCGCTCGCTTCCCTCGGTGCTGAACGGCCACGTTGCCAAGTCGCTGGCCTGTCCGCGGGTCATGGCGGCGCCCGAAAACATCAAGGCCGGCTTCATGAAAGAGAGGGACGTGTTTGCCGAGGCGGGCATCCGGCATGTCGCGCCGCTCGTCAGCCTGGCGGAACCGCCGCTCGCGGCCAAGGAGCTGCACTTGGCGCTGAGGGACGTGCTTCCCGGCCTGCGGCCCGCTGAGACGCGCAAGGCGGTCGAGGCGGGCTTTGCCGCCCTGGCGGACTTCGGCGACAGCATCCGCGCGCGCAGCCGCGAGGTGCTCGCCTGGTGTGCCCGCGGCGAGCGGCCGTGCATACTCGTGCTTGCGCGGCCCTATCACATGGATCCCGGCATCGGCCACGAGATCGAGGTCGACCTGCAGGCCTATGGCTATCCGATTCTCTGGGGCCAGTATCTGCCGATCGACCCCGACCTCATGAATTGGCTCTTCGGGGACGACATCACGAGCGAAGTGCTGCGCTCGCCGTTGGATATCCGCGACGTATGGCCGTCCTCCTACAGCGGCAACACCAACGAGATCCTGTGGGCCGCGAAGGTTGGCGCCCGCCTTCCGTGGGTCACCTGCGTCATCCGCCTGACGAGCTACGAATGCGGCATGGACCAGCCGACGTTCACGCCGGTGCAGCAGATCGTCGAGCGCTCGGGCACGCTGTTCTTTTCATTCCAGGATCTCGATGCCACCAAGCCTGCGGGCTCGGTGAAGATCCGTGTCGAGACCATCGCCTACTACCTCGAACGAGCCTCCGCCGACATCATCAGGACAAAGAAGGAGCGGATGACGGCGCCCTGTCCGCTTGTTGAAGCCGCATCGCGGGGTAAGCTTCAATCCTCTGCGAGTGAGGCGTGAGGAATTCGGCGCACTCCGGCGGCGGTGCGATGCCCGGCGCGAGTTCGCGCAGAGAGACTTGAGGATGCAGGCTGTCGAACTGCAGGGCGGCAAACGGGTCCCCGCCTTGGGGCAGGGCACCTGGAGGATGGGCGAGGATCGATCGGCGCGCGCCTCGGAGATCGGCGCCATTCGGCTCGGCATCGATCTTGGCATGACGCTGATCGATACCGCCGAGATGTACGGGGAGGGCAAGACCGAGGAACTGGTGGGAGAGGCGATCGCCAGGGAGCGCGACCGGGTCTTTCTTGTGAGCAAGGTCTATCCGCACAATGCCAGTCGAGAGGGGGTCATCGCGGCCTGCGAGCGCAGCTTGCGCCGGCTTCGCACGGATCGGGTCGATCTCTATCTCCTGCACTGGCGCGGTGCGCTCAGACTTGCCGAAACCGTACGCGGGTTCGACGCACTGCGCCGGGCAGGCAAGATACGCCACTGGGGCGTCAGCAATTTTGACACTTCGGACGTGGCGGAATTGATGTCTGTCGACGGCGGCGGTGCCTGCGCCGTCAACCAGATCCTCTACAACGTCGCGCGGCGGGGGCCGGAATGGGACCTGATGCCCTTGCTGGCGGAGCGCCACATTCCGGTCATGGCCTACAGCCCCATCGAACAGGGACGCCTGCCGGCCTCGAGAGCGCTTGCCCGCATCGCGCGCGACCACGGCGCAACGCACTTCCAGATCGCCCTCGCATGGCTGCTCGGCAGGCGTGGCGTCATCGCGATCCCCAAGGCTGCCTCGGCGACGCACGTGCGGGAGAATCGGCAGGCCGCCGACCTCAGGCTTGCAATCACCGACCTTGAGGCGATCGACGCGCAATTTCCCGCTCCGTCACGCAGAATTCCCCTGCAGATGATCTGAGCCAAGCCCTCCCAAGGAGAAGCCAACAGCTGCGAGCGCCTGCGGCGCTCTCGGCCGCGACAATTTTGGCATGCGGCGCGCCTCGCCTTTTGTCGGGCGCATGCTAAGAGGGCGCAATTTCACCCGCAGACGGCTCCATGCCCTCCTTTCGCACCAGCCGCGTGGTCGGCCACGCACCCGGCAAGATGTTCGATCTTGTTGCGGACGTGGAGAGCTATCCGCAGTTCGTGCCGCTGTGCAAGGCGCTGCGCCTGCTGCGCCGCACGACCGACGCGAAGGGGATCGAGACCCTCGTTGCCGAAATGCAGATCGGCTACAAGGCCATCAAGGAGACGTTCACGAGCCGCGTGACGCTCGACCCGCAAAAACAGAAGATCCTGGTCGAGTACGTCGACGGGCCCTTCAAGACGCTGGAAAATCGCTGGACCTTTCGCGGGCACCCGGAATCAGATCCGGCCCCGCACTCCTGTACGGTCGACTTCTTCATCACCTACGAGTTCAAGAACCGCGCCCTGGCGCTGCTCGTCGGCTCGATGTTCGATGCGGTCTTTCGCAAGATGGCCTCAGCATTCGTGGCGCGGGCCGACGCCGTCTACGGGGTGCCGCGCTGAACGATTTATCTCGGTTTCATTCCGTTCGTGCCTGATCCTCGAACAGGCTCAGGGCCTCCAATAATGCGGCGCGCCTGATCGCCGTGCGGCCGATCGCGCCATACCGCCGCTCGACGTGCACCCGGTTTCCGCCTTGCCGCAGCGCCCCAAAGTGCACGAGGCCGACGGGCTTTGCAACCGTACCGCCGTCGGGGCCGGCAATGCCGGTGATCGACACGGCGACGTCGGCGCTGGCGCGTGCGAGCGCGCCCCGCACCATTGCCTCGGCGACCTGCGGGCTCACCGCACCGTGGCGATCGAGGAGGTCCGAGGAGACGCCGAGGAGCGCCTGCTTGGCGGAATTCGAATAGGTGACGAAGCCGCAATCGACCACCGCTGAGGAGCCGGGGATCTCGGTCAGCAGCGCTGCAACAAGCCCGCCGGTGCAGGATTCGGCGGTCGCCAGCCGCAGACCGAGGGCGCGGTAGGTTTCAAGGAGTTCTGCTGCGCGGCCCCTCAGATCCTCCTCGAACATTTTCACCCTCGCAAGACGCCTTTTCGGGCGAGCATCGCCTGCCCGAAAGCGTCGTCGAATCCCTTCGTGCCTGGGAAGAATTGCCGGCCGTCATCCCGGAAGCGCGAAGCGCTGTCCGAGATCCGGAGACAGGCTCGCAAGAAGGTCTATGTTCCGGATCCCGGCCCTGCGCACCGCTTGGCGGTGCTTCAGCCGGGATGACTATTGCAAGCCAATATTTCACATGCCCGAGGGCGGGGCTCTCCTCATCTCGTTCCTACTGAGCCGCCTGGGGTGCGACGTCGGTCACCTTGAGGTCGATGAATTTCCACGCGTCGCGCTGCGTGCCCTCCGACTCGGCGCGCAATCCGACCGTCCCGCCGCCGTGGGGAAGCTGGCCGCGTACCGCGGCGAACTGCACGTCGTTGATGTAGGCTGTGATCTGGGTGCCGCTCGTCGTCACACGCAGCACGTTCTTGGCGCCCGGGTCGGTCTTGACGCTCGCCGTATCGCGCCAGGGCACGACGTCGTGCCACTTGTTGTTGACGAGCCGGCTCAGAGCCGCCTTGCCGCTCGGCGCAATATAGAGGGCATAGAGGTTGTTGTAGTCCTCAGCCCAGAAGACCAAGGCCGCCTCGAGCTGCGTCGGGTCCTCGATCTTGTTCGGAATCTGAACGGTCACGCAGATGTCGGCGTCATCGAACAAGGCGCCGTTGTAGAGGAGCGTGTAGCTGCCGTTCACCTTCGCCTTGACCTTGACCTTGCCGTCTTCAACCGTCACGGCATCGGAGGACGGATCGGCGCCCCAGCTGTCGTCCACTTGCCGGAAGTCGTCGCTGAACTTGACCTCTTTGCCCTTGCAGGCCAAGGCCGGCCCGGCCGCGAGGACCAGGCATGCGGCGAAGACGGCTACCCCAAACTTAATTGCCATTTCCATTCCCTCAGGTTTCGCACGCGTCAGGCGCTCGACAATCGCGCCGCGCCAATCTTAGATTCACGTGCCCCGGCGCGTCAAAAAGTCCTGTCAAAAAAAGCGCCTATCCTGGGGCGAAAATTGGCCGTTGCGAGGACGCCGGCAGCCGTCCCTAGGCGCCGCCGAGGGGAGATTCCGGCAGTCGCACGGTCGCGGTTGCGAACGCCGCCATCCCCTCGCCGCGGCCGGTGAAGCCCAGGCCTTCCGACGTCGTCGCCTTGACCGCCACTCGATCGACTGCAATCCCGGCAATTTCCGCGATGCGTCGCCGCATCGCCTCGCGATACGGGCCGATCTTGGGCGCCTCGCAAACGATGGTGACGTCGAGGTGGGCGATCGCGCCGCCACGGCGGCGAACGCGCGCGACGGCGTCCTTCAGAAATACCGAGGAATCGGCACCGCCCCACTGCGACTCGGAAGGGGGAAAATGGACCCCGATGTCCCCCTCGCCGATCGCCCCGAGCAGCGCATCGGTAATCGCGTGCAGCACGACGTCGGCATCCGAGTGGCCGCTCAACCGTCGACCGTGCGGGATCCCCATGCCGCCGAGCCAGACGTGATCGCCCTCAGCAAAGGCATGGACGTCGAACCCTTGCGCCACACGAATATCGCTCAACGCGCCGCCGCGCTGCACTTCGGCGCGAACGAAGTCGGCTGGCGTGGTGACCTTCAAATTCTCAGGCTCCCCGTCAAAGATTTGAACGCGGTGACCGGCGGCGGCGGCAACCGCCCCGTCATCGGTATAGTCGAGCCGGCCGGCCGCAGCGGCGCGCCGATGCGCGGCAAGAATGAGCTCGAAGCGAAAGGCCTGCGGGGTCTGCACGGCCCGAAGGCGCCTCCGATCGGGCGTGGCAACGATCCGCCCGTCGCCATCGATCTCCTGGATCGTGTCGGTGATCGTCACGCCTGGAACCGCCGCGCCGTGGCTCGCCGCGGCATCGATGGCGCGGTCGATCAGGCTCAGCGACACGAAGGGGCGTGCGGCATCATGGATGAGCACGACATCCGGGGAGGGAGCGATGCCGGCGGCAGCCTCGAGGCCCGCGAGGACGCTCCCCTGTCTGGTTTCGGCGCCACAGACGGGCGGCAGATACTTGCGCGAAACCTCATCCGACAGGCCGGCAAGCACGGCATGATAACGCTCGGCATCGCCTGGATGCATGACAACGACGCCGCGCGAAACCCGCGGTGCCGACCCCAAAGCTTCGAGCGCGTAGGCCAAAAGCGTTCGCCCGGCGACTGCTCGGTATTGTTTCGGCAGATCGCCGCCCGCCCTTTGGCCCCGCCCGGCGGCAACGATCAGGGCGGTCACGGACAAGCTTTCGGACATCGGGAAACTGCGATCTGGGGAGGAAATCCCTTGTGTCACTCGGTCGCGCCCCCGTCAAACATCCACATTGCGGCGCATCAGTGACTTGCCGCGGCGCACAAATCGATTACAATCTGAGCAACTTAGTGGTTGCTCAAAAAACAGGCAGAACTGCGTGTCAGGGTGTTGTGTATCGCCGCTCTCCATCGGTCCGGTCCGGCTCGATGGACAAGCCATTCTCGCACCGATGTCGGGCGTGACCGATGTCGGCTTCCGGCGTCTGGCGCGCCGGCTCGGGGCCTCGCTGGTGATCACCGAGATGGTCGCCAGCGACGACTACGTGCGGGGTGAAGTGGAGAGCCGCCTCAGGGCCGACGGAGAGGGCATCGAGCCTCATGTCGTCCAGATCGCCGGCTGCGAACCATGGCCGATGGCCGAAGCTGCCCGCCTCGCCGAGGCATCGGGCGCAGCCGTCATCGACATTAACATGGGCTGTCCCGCCAAGCGGGTCGTCGGGGGCTATGCGGGCTCGGCTCTCATGCGAGACCTCACCCTCGCCGTGCGTCTCATCGAAGCGGTGGTCGGCGCGGTGCGGGTTCCGGTCAGCGTAAAGATGCGGCTCGGCTGGGACGAGGCGACCCGCAACGCCCCGGAGCTGGCGCGCCGAGCCGAGGCGGGGGGCGTGGCGCTCGTTTCGGTCCATGGCCGGACCCGCTGCCAATTTTACGACGGCGAGGCGGATTGGAACGCAATCCGCGCCGTCAAGCAGGCGGTGTCCATCCCGGTCATCGCCAACGGCGACTGCCGGTCCCTGGAGGACGCGGCCCGAATGATGGCGCTCTCGGGGGCCGACGGCGTCATGGTTGGCCGCGCCGCCTTGGGACGGCCCTGGTTCGTCGGGCAAGTGGCCGAGTATCTGGCCTCCGGGACGGCTCGACCGGGGCCCGGCCCGACGGAGCGCGGCACGGTATGCCTCGCTCACTATCGTACGCTGCTGGCGCTATTCGGCG
>JAFAME010000495.1 GCA_019233695.1 Methylobacteriaceae bacterium | reverse complement strand
TGGGCAAGGTCGTCGACAAGATCCGTGCACTCAAGGTCGGCGATCCGCTCGATCCCGACACGCAGATGGGCTCGATGATTTCGGAGGAACATCGCCGACGCGTGCTCGGCTACATCGCCGCCGGCGAAAAGGAAGGCGCGCGCATCGTGCTCGGCAGCGCCAAGGCGCCCGATCGCCCCGGCTATTTCGTCGAGCCGACGGTGTTCGACAAGGTCGCCCCGCGCATGCGGATCGCGCGCGAGGAGATTTTCGGCCCGGTGCTCGGCGTCATCGAGGCAACGAGCCTCGACGATGCCCTGCGGATCGCGACCGACACCGACTACGGCCTGCACGCGACCGTGTTCACCAGGGACATCGACCGCGCCCTGCATCTGGCGCGCCGGCTGCCGTGCGGCACGATCTCGATCAACAAGTTCACGGAAGGCGACGTGAAGACGCCGTTCGGCGGCTACAGGCGCTCAGGGTCTCTCGCCCGCGACAACGGCGCGGAGGCGCTCGATCAGTACACCCAGACGAAGACGATCTGGATCAACCTGTCGCCGCCGAGGTGAGGGCATTCGCTGCGTCGCTCGCTTGAGCGAAAACAAAATCTTCAAATCGATCCGGCTGAATTGGCTTCGAGCAGGTCGGCCAGGGCGGCGTCGTGTTTCAGCTTGCGCGCCATCGGCGGTCCTTGGCTCCTGGTCGCTCGGTCCTATTCGGCCGCCTCGATCAGCTCTATGTCCTTCTTGAGCAATGCGTTCACAAGCTCGCTGAGAGAAATCCCGCGCGCGTCGGCGCGCGATGCGAGAAAGGCGAGTACCTCGGGCTCAAGATGCACCGGCGGCGTCAGCAGCGCGTCGGGGCGATGGAACCGTCCCCGTTCGGCTTTGGAGAAATCGTATTCGTCCTTCACGGCAGCGGCTCCTCGCGATATTGGCGGGCTTCGTCCGGGTCGGCCCGCGCGCCGAGATGATCCGAACCGAGATGCGTTCCGCGTCGCTGTCCGCCAATGCGTGCACAACGACCAGCAGATTTCCAGTGGCCGTTGCACCGAGGGTGACCCAGCGCTCCTCGCCGGCAGGGTGGTCGGTATCCGGGATCGAGCGGGTGAGCGGATCGCGGAAGACTGTCATCGCCTCCTTGAAGGCAACGCCGTGCTTGGCGGCGTTGCTCGCCGCCTTCACCGGATCCCAGTCAAAGTCGATGCGCATGATCGGTAAACGCAGCGCTAGGCAATGCTCACCTTCACCGTTTTGGTGGTGTCGTTGCCGAGGATGTCGATCAGTTTCACCACGATCGTGTAGTCACCAGGGGTCGGCGTAGGCGTGCGTGATCTCGAGCTGGTTCTCCTTGCGCGTGCGATAGGTCGTTGTGGAACGTGTCGCTCCGGTTGTTCCCAGTCCACCGCCCAGTAGTCGATCCACTGCGACCAGTGCTTGACCACCTTGCGCGCGTCTGGCCCTCTTAACGGGTATTTCGCCTGTGAAATTGCGCATCGCGAATCTTCCCGTGACCGGAGTGCCGAACGATGTTCCAGACCTCAAAGGCGGCTTAAATCCCGGCCGTCCTGGGACAACCGGGGCTGCTTCCGATTTCAATGCCCGATCGTGGTCGCGATGTTGAGCACGGCGCTCGATCCGACTTGCGAGAACGAAATCTCCACGGCGCCTTGCTTCCAGGTGGCCGTCGTCCCGAAGTCATATCTGTCGAGGCTCTTGGGAGGACCGAAGTGCGCGATGAGCGCGTCGAGGAGGCCGCCGGGGTTCCTCACCGAATAGGCGCAGGCTCGGTGTGCGTTTTTCCCTCGTGCGGTCCAAAACGACAATAGACCGTCGCCCTCTTTCTCTCCTCGCTGCCAGCCCAGCGCCTCGACCGAACCGCCGTTGTAGGCGACAAAACGGCTGCGCCAGTCTGCAAGCTGCGCGTCGCTCACCCGCCGCCAACGGAGTCCGTCGCCTTTGGCGGCTGCTTGCGCGACCGTGGACGATGCGCAGATATCAAGGAGCTGGCCCAGCGTGAGTGCTGGCGGCATCGCGGAAGCTGTTCCAGCAAAGAGGATCGTGCCGCCGACCATCCCGGCACCATGGCCTTTCGCATCCGCCGTGGATCCGTCCCGCGAATGATTTGCCCTGCCACTCCCTCAGCCTGCCTTCCTGCGGGCGAGGAGCGGCTGCGCATCGCGCGGCGAAGCGCTCTCGCGCGCCTTGGCGGCGTAGAACGAGGCGTTGTGCGCGCCGCCAAGCGCTTCCCGTGTGAAGCGGATGAGATGATGGGCGACAAAGCCCATTCCGAAAACGGCTTCGATCTCGCCTTTGCGCAGCGCGTACCAGGTGGCACGCCAGAAGGGCCTGCGGTAGTCGGACAAAATGCCGATGCGCCACACGATGTTGGCAGCGAGCACCAGGCCGCGCTTCAGGTTGACGAGGTTGAGCCTGCCCTTCGCGGGCGGCCGCAGGCGGTTGGCGTAGGTTCCATCGACCTGGTGGCGGAAGCGGGCAAAGAGCCGCTCGGGCGTGTAGGCGTGCGCGATGACGCGCCGCCAGCTCGCAACGACCTCATCGTGGGGGCGCAGGAACCGGACGTTCGATTCGAGTGCCGGATCGTCGGTGAGGCGCCCGGCGCGTTCGAGTCGATCCCATAGCGGCGTCTTCGGCAGCGCCTGCAAAAGGTTCATGGTCAGGACCGGCACCTGCGACTGATCGATGAAGTCGAGGAGATGCGCCTCGGAGCGGTCGGTGTCGGTGTCGAGCCCCATGATGATCCCGGAGGTCACTTCCAGTCCGAAGCTGTTCAGCGTGCGGATCGCGTCGAGCATCGGCAGCACGGCATTGTGCCCCTTGTCCATGTGCTTCAAGGCGTCGAGCTCCGGCGTCTCGATGCCGACGAATACGGTCAGGAACGCCGCCTCGCGCATCAGCCGCAGGATCTCGGTGTGCTTGGCGAGGTTCAGTGTCGCCTCACAGGCGAACTGGAGCGGATAGCCGCGCCGTTTCTGCCACTCGATGAGATGCGGCAGCATGTCCCGCGCGGCCTTGCGGTTGCCGATGAAATTGTCGTCGACGAAGTAGATGACCGGCGGGTGGTCGCGCTGCGCCGTGAAGGCATCGAGCTCGGCCAAGAGCTGCTCGGGCGTCTTCAGCCGCGGCTGGCGGCCGTAGAGGGCAGGGATGTCGCAGAATTCGCATCGGTAGGGGCAGCCGCTGGAGAACTGCAGCGAGCCGAGGAGATAGCGCTTCAGAGGAATGGCGTGATAGGCGGGCAGCGGAAAGTCGGAAAGCGCCAGCCGGTCGGCCGTCTCGAGCCTCACCTGCTGCCGCGGGGGAGTCGTATCGGCATCGATGAGGGCGATCAGGCGATCCGTCGCGTCGCCGAGCTCGCCGATATGCACATAGTCGAATTCGGGATACATTTCGGGCGCGCTCGAAACCGAGGAGCCGCCGAGCGCCGTCGTCTTGCCGTGCGCCTTGGCGCGGGCGTGGATGTCGCGGATGCGGGGCGCCTGTACGTGCATGCCGCTGACGAACACGACGTCGGCCCACTCGAAGTCGGCAGGAGGCGCTGGCGCGATGTTCTCGTCGACAAAGCGCACCTGCCAGCGCTCGGGCAAATAGGCTGCAATGACGAGGAGCCCCTGCGGCGGCATGAAGGCCCGCACGCCGTCCATCAGCGGATAGGCATGGGCAAACGTGCCGAATGAGGGCGTATAGGCCGGAAAGACGCACAGGATGCGCCTTGCATGGCTTGCGGCAATGGAACAGCGCACGATCCCTCCTCCGCTCCGCCGAAAGGAAGATATCTAATGCAACAAACGTCCGCCGCACTCCCTGCCCGAGGCAAGGCAGCCGGAAGGGGCGTCAGGCATCCTCCTCGGCAGCCGGTGCCCGGCCCTTAAGGGCGGGCGGGAAGACCCTAACGAACGGTTGCGGCGAACGGCACCGAGAGAGGACGCTCTCCGGCGGTCAGGCGCATCCCGGCAGGGTGAAATTTCATTCGCTCGCCGCTTTCGAATTTGCGCCGGTAGGCGGTCGCCGAATCGCCGAAGCGCGCGCGGAAGGCGCGGCAGAAATGTGAGTTCGATTGAAACCCGCATACTTCGGCGATGTGGGAGATCGAATGGGCGCTGTAGAAGAGGTGATCGCGCGCCGCTTCGAGCCGCAGGTCGAGATAGAACGCAGCC
>JAFAME010000478.1 GCA_019233695.1 Methylobacteriaceae bacterium | reverse complement strand
GCCGGCAGGAGCGTTCTGATCACTTCCTCCGAGATGCTCGAACTGATGACGGTTGCCGATCGCATCCTGGTTCTGTCGAACGGCCGCGCGGTCGCCACGCACGAGGCCCGGCAGGCCGATCCGATCGCCATCATGCGCGACGCGTTCAGTTTGTTGGGAGGGCGCGAGACTGGCGCCCTTCTCCCAGCGGGAGAAGGTGGCCGGGGAGCGGCCGGATGAGGGGAGCGCGGCCGTCGGAGTTGGAACGAGCGGATGCTCGCCTTCGCAAATTTGCGGTTATTTCTCGGCATCGCAGCCCCTCATCCGCCGCCAAGCGGCGGCACCTTCTCCCGCCGGGCCCCGCCGGGAGAAGGGGGGCGCGCCCGCCTTGCCCGCGCCGGGCTGAAGCCTTAGAACTCGGCTCATGTCGACGGTTCGGACTGATCGGCCCCTGGACGATGCCGCTCGGGCAGAGGTGAACGCCACCGAACGCCGCGATGCCACACAGCGCCGCCTTGCCGAGGCGCTGCGCGAGAACCTGAGGCGCCGCAAGGCTCAGCTGCGGGGTCGCAAGGAAATGTCCGCGCCCGCCGGTTCTCCGCCAAGCGAGGAACCCAGTTAGTTCGGCCCATAAGGGCCAGTCCGTCGCTTCCAAGCCGAGGCGAATCCTTAGAATGTCAGCCCGGCCGCGGCACGCCGCCGCCGATGGAGGTGTCATGGATCGCATTCGCATCGTCGGTGGCCACTCCCTGAATGGCTCGATCCCCATCTCGGGAGCGAAGAACGCGGCGCTGCCGCTGATGATCGCGAGTCTCTTGACCGACGAGATCCTGACCCTCGAAAACATGCCGCGGCTGGCCGACGTCAACCTTCTCATCCGCATCCTCGGCAACCACGGTGTCGATCATGCCGTCGACGGCAAGCGGCGCGGCGATCAGCCCAATGCCGGCAACACGCTGCATCTCAGCGCCCGCAACATTGTCGATACGACCGCCCCCTATGAGCTTGTCTCGCGGATGCGCGCGAGTTTTTGGGTCATCGCGCCCCTGCTGGCCCGGATGGGAGAGGCCAAGGTCTCGCTGCCCGGCGGGTGCGCCATCGGGACGCGGCCGGTCGATCTTCTGCTGATGGTGCTGGAGCGGCTCGGGGCCGATCTCGACATTGCGGGCGGCTATGTGATCGCCAAGGCGCCAAAGGGCCTCAAGGGCGCGGAGATCGTCTTCCCGAAGGTCACCGTCGGGGGCACGCACACCGCGCTCATGGCGGCGGCGCTGGCGCAGGGGACAAGCGTCATCTGCAACGCCGCACGCGAGCCCGAGGTGCAGGACCTTGCCGAATGCCTCGTGAAGATGGGAGCGCGGATCAAGGGCGGCGGCACATCGACGATCGAGGTCGAGGGGGTGGCCCGCCTTTCCGGCGCGCGCCATGCCGTGCTTCCGGACCGGATCGAGACGGGGACTTATGCGATGGCGGTCGCCATGACCGGCGGCGATGTGCTCCTTGAAGGCGCCCGGCCGGAATTGCTGCAGAGCGCGCTCGATTCGATTGAGAAGGCGGGAGCGACGGTGAAGGCGTCGAACTCGGGCGTCCGGGTCACGCGCAACGGCGCCGGGCTGACTCCGGTCGATGTCTCGACCGAGCCGTTTCCGGGATTCCCGACCGACCTGCAGGCCCAGTTCATGGCGCTCATGAGCCGCGCCAGGGGCTCCTCGCGCATCACCGAGACGATCTTCGAGAACCGCTTCATGCACGTCCAGGAGCTGGCGCGGCTCGGCGCGCGCATCAGGCTCGACGGGGAAACGGCGATCGTCGACGGCGTCGAGCGGTTGCGCGGAGCGCCCGTCATGGCGACGGACTTGCGCGCCTCGGTGTCACTCGTCATCGCCGGCCTTGCCGCCGAGGGCGAGACGATCGTCAACCGCGTTTATCACCTGGATCGCGGCTTCGAGCGCCTCGAAGACAAGCTCGGCCGTTGCGGCGCCGTAGTCGAAAGGCTGGTCGGGGGCTGAAGCTGCCCTTCCACTCGACAGCTGATTGGCGAGAAACGGAGTTGTCTTTCCGCACAAGCGACGTCACGCCCGCAGGGCTAATCCGGCGGCCGCGCAGCGGCGGCGATCGCGTCGAAGTCGATGAAATGCCCAGCGCGGTCGCGCTTGGAGACGAGGTAGCGGACATTCTCGTCCGTCCGCCGGCCGAGGATGCGCTGATCCGAGACGACCTCGAGGCCCGCCTTGCGCAGGGCGGCGATCTTGTCGGGGTTGTTCGTCATCAGGCGCACGCGCGTGACGCCGAGGACCCGCAGCATGCGGGCAGCGAAATCGAAGCGCCGCTGGTCATGCTCGAAGCCGAGCACCTCGTCGGCATCGTAGGTGTCGTAGCCCTTGGCCTGCAGATCGTAGGCGCGCATCTTGTTGGCGATGCCGTTGCCGCGCCCCTCTTGATCGAGATAGAGCAGAATGCCACCGTCGTGAGCGGCCATGTAGCGTACGGTGCGCCGCAACTGGTCACCGCAGTCGCATTTCAGACTGCTGAAGAGATCGCCGGTCAGGCACGCGGAATGGAGCCGCACCGTCACTGGTTGCGCCGGGTCTGGCCTGCCGACGAGGACCGCCACCTGCTCGCGCAGGCCCTCGCCGCCGCGAAAGACGACGAACTCCGCGTCCCTTGCGCTTTCGAGCGGCACCGGCGCGCGGCTCACGACGTGGAGATCCGTTGCCCGCGACGCTCGATAGGCGCGGATGGCGCTCGCCCTGGTCCGAACCAGGGAGCCGCGCGCCAGCCCGCCGGGGCGCACGGGCGCGACGACCGCAGCCGGCGCGAGCAATGCAAGGCGCACCAAGTCGAGCGCGGCCTCGTCATGCGCGTCAGGTGGCGCCACGGGAGCGTCGATGCGTGCGCCAAGGCCCATTGCGAGGCGCGCAATGCGCTTGACGTCAATCAACGGCAGCGCGACCGAGCCTGAACCGGCGCGATCCAGTCCCAATCGCCGCAGGCGCGCAGCCGGCAGCACGAGCCTTGCCGGGCCGCAGGTGACAGCGCCGAGCCGACCCGCGAGTTCGGCATCGATGGCCTCGACGCCGGCAGCGAGCACGGCAGAGCGCGCGTGCGACACGAGCACCGGGCGGCCTGCACGCAGTTCCGCGATGGCGCGCTCGACCGACAACAGGGACGTTTCAGCCGTTGATTGGAACATGCCACCCGCCCGTGCTTCATAGCGCCTGAACACCTGCCAGGTTCATATTATTCGGCAACACGCCAACGATCTGAGGGCCCCGCGGGTCCCGGTGATGTCTCGTGGCGAGGAACGGTCGCCTATACGTCCCGATGCCGCTTCCGCGGGCCTTCGCTTTCAGCCCAGCCCAAGGTGCTGCGGCTTATACGGTGCTAACGTGACAGGGGTCGCGGAAATGGCGGGTGATGACGCAATTGTGAAGAGCATTTTCGCTCCCTTCCTTGCAGCGGCGCCATCGAGG
>JAFAME010000471.1 GCA_019233695.1 Methylobacteriaceae bacterium | reverse complement strand
CGCCCCAACCAGACTGTTGTGAGCGATGAATTTTCGTCTTCTACGGTCAGATGCGGTCGGGCGCAGTCCGCATCAACCCGACTATCCCTGCTTGGCGCGGGTAGCCGCGGCGGCGTGCAGTGCCTGCGCCGTTACCGCATCGGCAGGATAGAAACATTCGAGCGCGAGTTCGGACAGCGTGATGTCGACGGGCGTGCCGAAGATCGTCGTGGTGCCGAAGAAGGCGAGGATGCCGGCGTCCGTGGCGAGCTCGAACGGAACGATGACGCCCGCATAGTCACGCTCGGCCGACGGGCGGGTGGATTTGGGCTGGCGCGGCGCGGGGTAGCTCTGCAATTCGCGCATGAGTTCGACGAGGACCGGATCGGCGGTCGCGTCGATCTGGCGGCGCAGGCGTTCGAGGAGGTGCGTCCGCCATTCCGCCAGGTTGGCGATGCGGGGTGCAAGCCCACCGGGATGCAGGCTCAGGCGCAGCACGTTTACCGGCTCGCGCAGTAGCTCTGCCTCCACTCCATGGGTCAGGAACGGGACCGCCTCGTTGCGGGCTACGAGCGTCCAGTGCCGGTCAACCGCAAGGGCCGGATAGGGCTCGTGCCCTTTGATCACCAGATCGACGGCCGTACGGGCTGTCTCGAGCGCCGGATCAGCCAGCGGCCGCTCCGGGAACAATGGGGCATAACCTGCTGCATTTAAAAGGAGATTTCGTTCACGCAAGGGGACCCCGAGCTGGTCGGCAAGATGCAGCACCATTTCGCGCGAGGGCACCGACCGGCCGGTCTCCAGGAAACTCAGATGGCGCGTCGAGATCTCGGCCTCACAGGCAAGATCGAGCTGGCTCATGCGCCGGCGATGGCGCCACTCGCGCAGGAGATCGCCGACCGGTCGCGCGCTGTTCAACATGACCCTCAGATAGCGCAGCCTGGCTGCAGCCTCCATTACCTTGCGAGTAATGAGAGGAGGTACCGCCATTACCCTTGGCGTAATCGACTTCCTCGTACTGGCGAGAAATTTTCAGTCAGGCATCGCGACGGCCTCACTCGAGGCCATGGTGCCCAACACCGGAGTTTGAAGATGAACAAGACCACGGAGCTGATCGATCGCTATTTCGCGATGTGGAATGAGACCGACGCCAAGCGGCGGCGGCATCTCATCGCCGGCATCTGGACGGAAAGCGCCAGCTATGTCGACCCCGCCGTGGAGGGCAAAAGCCAGGAGGGCATCGATGGCATGGTGAAGACAATCCAGGAGCGCTTTCCGGAACACCGATTCCGGCGAACAAGCGAGGTCGATTGTCACCACAATCGCCTCCGTTTCCGCTGGGAACTGGCTCCGAAGGACGGAGCCGTGCTCGTTGGCGGCACCGATTTCGGAATTCTTGGCGAGGACGGCAGGCTCCAGGAGATTGTCGGGTTTTTCGACCAGGCGCCGGCGGTCCCGTAAACCACGCCGGCTTTTCGCCCTGGGACTCGCGTCGTTTTGTCTGCGGTCCGAAGGAACGCTTGGCCGCAAGGCAGGTTATCTCCATATGAGTGGCAAGGGGGGTTGGCAGCGGGTTAAGGAACTAGCTGCCAGCCCTGCCTGGCATTGTCTCTCACATGGAGGTTTTGTCATGAATGCAGGCATTAAAAAGGTCGTTGCTGCAGGCATTGCGGCATTGACCCTCGCGGGCGGGATGGGCCTTGCCAGTACCCCTGCTTCGGCCGATTGGCGCAACCATGGCTGGTATAAGTGGGGCGGCCACTATGGCTACGGCTATCGGTACGGCTACGGCAATCGGTACGGCTGGTATCCTCGCCGCCATTGGGTCGGACCCGTCGGCCTCGCTGCCGGCATCCTCGGCGGTCTTGCCTACGGCGCATTCGGCCCCGGCTATTACGGGCCCTACTACGGTCCCGGGCCGTATTACGGCTACTACGACTGGTAGGGCTGAGTGCGGCCCGTGCCGCGCGTATCGGCATGAGCCCACGGCCCGAATGCCGGACCGCCACGGCGGTCCGGCATTTTCGTGCTTAGGCTGTCAAACCTCCTGTGCGGATCGCGGCGCTGCAAACCCGATCAGGTAGCGTTCGATCAGATGGTCGAGGGAAATGGTCCCCGGCCCACGGGTCAGCAGGAAGACGAGCACCGAGGCCCACAGCAATTGTTCGACCCAGGCGCTCGGGTAAACGAAGATCTGGATGACAGCCACCATGCCGAGAAGCGGCAGGGTGGCAATTCGCGTGGCCAGTCCAAGGATCAGGAAGGGCGGGAAGGTGAGCTCGTTGAAGGCGGCAAGCCGCGCTGCAACCTCCGGATCGAGCAACGGAACCTTGTATTCATCTTCGAAAAGCTTCACCGCAAATTGCCAGGAGTGCAGCTTTAAGAGCCCCGAATTGAAAAAGACCATACCCATCGAGATGCGCATGGCGAGTTGGATGAGCGACAATGGCACGCGGGCAAGCCATGAACGCACGAGCCGGAAGGACGCGATGAGCCTCGCCGTAGCGGCTGGAAAGGCCAAAGCTGCAGCAGACATCGACTAGATCCCTCGTTCAGAGCAATGGACGGCGACGGCGAGGCCGTCCGCGAAAACGCCGAGCAGTGCCTGACCCGGATCGAAGTCGGCCTTTGCGTCCATCCCCGCCTCGGCAGCGCGGCCCAGTCTAGAGCCGAGCTGAAGCTCCCGGCGGAACGTCCAGGTCGCTGCGGGCAAGCGAACCATGCGGAACTCCCCCCGTGCGCCATGCACTTCGAGCCAGATTGGGGTCGGCTCGAGGAGGCAGCCGCAGGGCGGCTTCCCGGCGAGATGAAGTCGAATGATGTCATCGACCGGAAAGGCGGCGCCGAGGTAGGCTAGGCCGGGTTGGAGCTCAAGGCGGATTTCCGGCAGTTCGCCGCTGGGGATGGTGGCGAGAGCCTCGCGGCCGAGGGCGGCATGACTGATCGCGATTGCAACGCGCCCGAGGTGCCATTCGAGCTCGCCCAGCGCGAGAACCAAGGCGGTTCTCCCTAGCCACCTGCGGCTGGCAAGAAATCGAGGAAAATCCAGCCCATACTCGGCGATGCACGGGCTTGCGGGAGGGTGACGGCGGACGTAGTCCTGCGCCGCGTTGACAAAACTCGTTTGGCCGATGAGCCGTGCCAGCGCCGGATAGCGTGCGAGCAACGCCTTCGATAGGCTCGCCGCGTAGTGCCGTTCATGGATCCTGAGCCGCGCCACGGGCGCCCGACCGCCGGTGAGGAATGCAGCCGTGCCGGCGAAATCGCCATCGACGACTGCAGCGCGTATCAGCGCCTGCGTGTCAGCCAGCCGCGGCATAGCGCTTCTCCCGATAGAGGACGCGCCGCTTCACGGCATCGGCTCGGGTTGCCTCCGCGAGAAGTGCCGCGAAGTCAGGAAGGTCGCTGTCCCACTCGATCAGCGTGGGTTGGGGCCCGAAACGCGCGAGGGCATAGTCATAAAGATCAAGCGCGATATCGGAGATTGGGACCGAGTGGGTATCGATGAGGACTTCGGCCGAGGCGTCGTCCGCATCTGCCTCGACGAGGAAGCCGCCAAGATGAAATTCGCCGACGGCATCGACGGGCAGCTCGTCGAGATAGGCATACGGATCATAGTCGAGATTGATCGAGCTCACATGGACGTTGCTTACGTCGCAAAGCAGCCTGCAGCCGGTCCGCGCGACGAGCTCGGCAAGGAATTCCGTCTCCTTCATCCGGGAAGCGCCGAAGCCGACGTAGCACGACGGATTCTCGACGAGATAGGGCCGGGCGAGCTCGCCCTGGACTTCGTCGATATGGCGGGCGAGGAGGTCCAACGTCTCCTCATCGTAAGGAAGGGGCAGCAAGTCGTTCAGGTACTCGCCTTCATGCGTCGACCATGCGAGATGGCCGGACACGAGGAACGGGTCGAGGCGATCGATGAGGCTGCGCACCCGGGCAAGATGCGCCCGATCGATGCCCCTGGCGCTGCCGATGGAAATGCCGACGGTGTGCACCGAAACTGGATACTCCCTGGCAAGATCGACCAGCAGCTCGGTGGCATGCGGGTTGGCGAGGAAGTTCTCTGGGTGAATCTCGAGCCAGGAGACGGCAGGACGGGTGGTGGCCACTTCGAGGATGTGCGGCAGCCTGAGGCCGACGCCCGCGTTCAAGGAACTTGTCGAATGGAGGCTCATGTGACTGCACCCGTCCTGAACGGCTGCCCTCAGGCCTTGGTCGAACCGCCGACGATCCGGCCGCAATAGCCGGCGGGCAGGTAGATCCACGAGGCTGGGTCCGCATCGGCCTTCGACAGGCCGGCGCATGAATGACTTCCGGTCGACGCGCAATCGTTCTGCCCCGCCTTGGCGAGCCCGTAGCACTTCTCGGCCTTGAACTTCGGCTCGGGAGCAGGCGCTGCCTGCGCCGCGGTGACGACTGGCGCGGCAATCGCCGCGGAAAGCGCCGTGGCGATGAAAAGGCGTGTATTCATCGATCGTTCCTCCGTACAAATGAAAGTGCAACAGATGTTGCTCGCTGCGGGCCTTCCAGGCTCACGCGTTGTTTATTTCGTCGCGAAGGGTCGGAAGGTTACATCCGGCCCGACAACATCCGCACGGACCCCCGGCGCCTGACGCTGCGCTCCACCTTGGCTTCGAGGCCTGGGCAATGAACCAGACGATCGACACCGATCGGCGGCTTTCGCAGCTCATGCGGGCTGCCCAGGGCGGCGATGGCGTGGCCTATGCCGCGCTGTTGCGCGAGGCGGCACCGCTGGTCCGGCAGGCGGTGCGGCGCCGGCGGAGCTTCCTGCAACCCCAGGACATCGAGGACCTCGTCCAGAATACGTTGCTTGCTCTCCATTCCGTGCGCGCCACTTACGATCCGGCACGCCCGTTCCTGCCCTGGCTGATGGCCATCGCCCGAAATCAGATCGCCGAAGGCGCACGGCGCCATGCGCGCCGCCACGCCCATGAAGTGACGGTCGAATGCCTGCCGGAGACTTCCGATCCGGCCGCAGTGAATGTAGAGGGCGGCGGCGATGCCGAACTTCTGATCAAGAGCATCGGCAGGCTGCCGCCCGGCCAACGACATGCCATCGAAATGCTGAAGCTGCGCGAAATGTCGTTGCGGGAGGCGTCTGCCGCCACCGGGACCAGCATCGCCGCGTTGAAA
>JAFAME010000125.1 GCA_019233695.1 Methylobacteriaceae bacterium | reverse complement strand
CTTCGTCAGAGTGGATCTTGGTACAGGGACTTGGCAGATCGCCATCGAGAACCTGTCGGGACCAAACCCGACCCTGATCAAGGATCTCGTCTACGGCGATTCGAACCCTGCCGATGTGTCGATCAGCGGGGCTAACGCCGGCACCGTCTTCGGCCACCACATGTCGCCCGACGCGATCGCGGTCGGCGCCGTCGACAGCGCCAACACGCCGGCATTCGGCGTCTCGCCCCCCAAGAGCGAGGATTTCTCCTCCTCGGGCGTCGGCACGCAGCTGTGGTTCAATTTCGACGGCACGGCGCTGCCCTCGCCGCTGTTGCTCAACCCCGTCGCGGTGTCGGGCATCGACGACATCGAGACGACCGTCCCCGGCGGCCTCGGCGACTTCTTCGGCACCTCGGCGGCGACGCCGAGCGTGGCGGCGGTCGCTGCCCTGATGCTGCAGGGAAATTCCCTGCTCAATCCGACGGATATCAAAAGTCTCCTGGAGGATTCAGCGGTCGCGGCAGTCGACCCGACGACGGCAACCGCCAATCCGGAGGTTTCCGGCACCGGCCTCGTCCAGGCGAACCTGGCGGTCGCCTTCGCGGAAACGGGGATCATCAGCGGCTCTCACCAGAGGACGCTCGTCGGTACCCACCTCAATGATGTGTTCATTCCCGATCCCGCCATATTCGTCACGATGACAGGCGGAGGCGGCAACGACACATTCCAGAGCACGATAGGGGGCTTCAACGGCGATACGATCACCGATGGGCATGTCGGCGACAAGATCGTTTTCACCGACGCCAATCTGGCGACCTTTGCCTATACATGGAGCGGCACGACGCTCCACTATGCCTCGACCCATGCCCTCAACTTGCCCAACAATCCGATCGGCCATTTCATCCTCAGCGTCGATCCAACGAGCGGCGTCGATGTGACCTTGGCGCCCGAAAACCCCGCCCTGCAGGATTTTACCGGCGGCGGCACCAGCGACCTCCTGTGGCAGAACACCAACGGCAGCACGGGCACCTGGGAAATCGGCAACGGCCTGAAGACCGGCGGCACCGATCTTGGTCCGATCTCCGGCGTGTGGACCATTGGCGGCACCGGCGACTTCACCTTCAACCACACCAGTGACCTCCTCTTCCGCAACAACAGCACGGGCGATGTTGCCACTTGGGAGATCACGAACGGCAGCAAGTCCGGCTCGACCGACCTCGGCCCCGTGCCCCTGAACTGGCAGATCCTCGGCGTCGGCGACTTCAACCACGACGGCACCGGCGACATTCTGTGGCGCAACAACAGCAACAACGACCTCGGCACCTGGGAGCTGCAGAACGGGGTAAAGACCGGCGGCGCCGATCTCGGCATCGCGGCGAGCACTTTGCGCGTCGTCGGCATCGGCGACTTCAACGGCGACGGCACGAGCGATGTGCTGCTGCGCGACATCAGCACCGGGGATGCCAAGATCTGGGAAGTTCAGAACGGGGCGAAGAGCGGCACCACCGATCTCGGGGTCGTGCCCCTGGCCTGGCATGTCGAGGGTGTCGGTGACTTCAACGGCGATGGCACGAGCGACATTCTGTGGAGGAGCGACAACGGCGACGTCGGCACCTGGGAGCTGACGAACGGCCTCAAGACGGGCGGCACGGACCTCGGCAACGTGTCGAACGCCTGGCACATCGTCGGGGTTGGCGACTACTACGATAACGGCACGGCGGACATCCTGTGGCGCAACGACAGCGGCGATACCGGCATCTGGCAGATCAAGAACGGGCTGAAGGTCGGCGGCACCGATCTCGGCGTGGTGCCGACGAGCTGGCACATCATCGAGCCCCACTTCGACTTCGTCTGAGGGCGACCGCCATCATCCCGGAAGCCGGCCGGCGGCTATCCGGGATCGGCACCTTGGAGCCTGAAACAATAGTCGACGACCGTCGGCCTGTCACCGGCAGACGAGCACAGGCATCGTCGAGTTGGCGACCACTTCCATAGTGATGCTGCCGAGCACCAGCGCCGTGACGCCGCGCCGGCCGCGCGAGGACATCACGATGAGGTCGCAGCCCTTCGAGGCGGCGGTCTCGGCGATCGCCGAGGGCGTTGATTCGTGCTCGATCATCAGCGTCTCGCAGACGACGCCCGCGGCCTTGGCGGTCTCGGCCACTCCCGCAAGCGCCTCGTCCGCGTCCGCCTTGGCGGCCGCCGCGTGGTCGGGAGGCGTTGCGACAATGACCTCCGGCGCGACGGCGAGTATCCGGAACGGCGGGTGGATGGCGATGGCCGTGACCCGCGCGCTCATCACGCGGGCAAGCTCGATGCCGTGGCTGATCGCCCGTCGTGCAGCATCCGACCCATCGGTCCAAATCAGAATATGGGAATACATCGCGCGACCCCTCCTGCCGCCGACCGGCCCGATTGTGCACCGAACCCCGGATCGCGTCGACCGGGTCCGCCCGGTACGGCGCGCGTCGCCTGACAAGCACGATTGTGCCGTGCCTCAGGCCGCCGCGAGCGCCTGATCGAGATCGGCAACAAGATCGACCGTGTCCTCGATGCCGATCGACAGGCGCACGACGTCGGGGCCCGCGCCCGCAATGATCTTCTGGTCATCGGAAAGCTGGCGATGCGTCGTCGAGGCGGGATTGATGACGCGCGTGCGCGTGTCGCCGACATTGGCCAGGTGGGAAAAGAGCCGCAGATTCTTGACGAGTGAAACGCCCGCATCGTAGCCGCCGCGCAGCCCGAAGGTGAAGACCGCACCTGCCCCCTTCGGACAATAGCGCTTGGCGAGATTGTGGTAACGATCGCCCGCAAGCCCCGGGTAGCTCACCCATTTGACCGCCTTGTGCGTGGAGAGATGGGTGGCGACGACCAGCGTGTTGTCGGAATGCTTCTGCATGCGCAACGGCAGCGTCTCGATCCCGGTGAGGATGAGGAAGGCGTTCATCGGCGAGAGGGCAGGCCCGAGGTCGCGCAGGCCCAACACGCGGCAGGCGATGGCAAAACCGAAGTTCCCGAAGGTCTCGCCGAGAACCATGCCGCCGTATTCCGGGCGCGGGGCCGACAGCATGGGGTAGCGCTGATCGGCAAGCCAATCGAACTTGCCGCCGTCGACGATGAGGCCGCCGATCGAATTGCCGTGGCCGCCCAGAAACTTCGTCGCCGAATGGACGACGATGTCGGCGCCGTGCTCGAAAGGTCGCACCAGATACGGCGAGGCAAGCGTGTTGTCGACGATGAGCGGAACGCGGGCGCGGTTGGCGATGGCGGCGATCGCCTCGATGTCGGTGATGATACCGCCGGGGTTGGCAATCGATTCGATGAAGATCGCCTTGGTCTTCTCGGTGACGGCCGATTCGAACGTCGCAAGATCATCCGTATCGGCCCATTTCACCGTCCAGCCGTAGTTCTTGTAGGCGTGGTTGAACTGGTTGATCGAACCGCCGTAGAGCTTTGTCGCGGCGA
Source organism: Methylobacteriaceae bacterium (assembly GCA_019233695.1). Lineage (GTDB taxonomy): Bacteria > Pseudomonadota > Alphaproteobacteria > Rhizobiales > Beijerinckiaceae > JAFAME01. The sequence continues at coordinate 289 of JAFAME010000125.1, read as the reverse complement.
CGAATTCGTCGCCTGTGCGAAGCAACGTGTGGAAGACGACGGCTTGTGCGGCATGGCCCGAGGCGACGGCCAGCGCCGCCGTGCCGCCCTCGAGCGCCGCAATGCGTTCTTCAAGCACGGCGCACGTCGGGTTGCCGATCCGCGTATAGATGTTGCCGAAGGCCTGCAGGCCGAACAGCGAGGCGGCGTGGTCGACGTCGTCGAACACGAAGGAGGTAGTCTGATAGATCGGGGTCGCCCGCGCCCCCGGTGGTGGGGTCGGGCTGGGCGCCGGCATGAACCGCGAGCG
>JAFAME010000083.1 GCA_019233695.1 Methylobacteriaceae bacterium | reverse complement strand
CCGGAATCGGCTTGATGATGTCCTCCACCTGCCGGACGACGCCTTCGGTGCGATTGATGGAGGCACCTTCGGGCAGGCGCATGGCCGCAAAGAAGGCGCCCTGGTCCTCCTCCGGCAAGAAACTCTGCGGCGTTTTCGCAAACAGGCCGGCCGACAGGGCGGCGACGCCGCCAACGATCACCACCCCGATGATTGCAACGCGCACCAGACGGCGAACGATCGCCGCATAGCCATCGCGGGCGCGGTCAATGGCACCGAGCACGTAGCGCATCGGGCCACGAGCGATATGGCCACGCTTGATCAGCACGGAGCAAAGCGCCGGGCTGAGCGACAGCGCATTGACCGCCGAGATCAGCATGGAAATCGACACCGCCACGGCGAACTGGCGGAACAGCTGACCGCTGATCCCCGGAATGAAGGCCACCGGCACGAAGACCGACAGCAACACCAGCGTGATGGCGAGAATCGGGGCGGTGATCTCCGCCATCGCCTTCTTCGTCGCTTCGGGGACCGACAGGTGCGGCTCTTCCTCGATCACCCGCTCGACGTTCTCGATGACTACGATGGCATCATCAACGACGATGCCGATGGCGAGCACCAGGGCGAGCAGCGACACGGTATTGGCCGAATAGCCGATGAGCAGCATCACGGCGAAGGTCCCGATGATCGAGACTGGCACGGCAATCAGCGGGATCAGCGTCGTGCGCAGCTTGCCGAGGAAGAGGAATACGACAAGGCCGACGAGGATGAAGGCTTCCCCGAGCGTGCGGACGACCTCGTCGATCGTTGCCGTCACGAAGACGGTCGTGTCGAAGAAGACGTTGTAGGCGAGGTCGTCGGGGAAGCGCTTCGAGAGCGTATCCAAGGTGTCGCGCACCGCCTTCGTCACCTGGACGGCGTTGGCTCCCGGCGACAGGTAGATGCCGATCGAGGCTCCCGGCGCGCCGTTGTAGCGGGTGTAGCGATCGGAGGACTTGGCGCCCATCTCGACGCGCGCCACGTCCTTGACGCGCACCAGCGACCCGTCCGGATTGGCGCGCAGAACGATGTTGGCAAACTCTTCCGGTCGGGTGAGCCGGCCCTGCGTCTTGATCGTCAGCTGCAGTTGCTGGTCCTTCGAGACGGGGGCCGCGCCGACCCGGCCGAGGGCCGCCTGGATGTTCTGGCCCTGGACCGCCGTGATCACGTCATTGGGGGTCAGGTTCAGGGCGGTGAGACGATCCGGGTCGAGCCAGACGCGCAGCGAATAGTCGAGCGGACCGAAGAGGCTCGCCTGGCCCACGCCGATGATGCGCGATAGCGGGTCGATGACGTTGATCGTCGCGTAGTTGCTGAGATAGAGCGAATCATAGCTGCCCTTCGGCGAATAGAGCTCGATGACCTGCAACAGCGCAGCCGACTTCTTGCGGATCGTGAGACCCTGCCTTGAGACTTCCGGGGGGAGAAGGGGCGTCGCCAGGGCGGCGCGATTCTGCACGTTGACGGTATTGATGTCGGGATTGGTGCCGAGAGCGAAAGTGACGTTGAGCGTGTAGCTGCCGTCGGCGCCGCTCGTCGACTGGTAGTAGAGTGCGTTGTCGACGCCGTTGATCTGCTGCTCGATCGGCTGGGCGACCGTGGTCTCGACGACCTCCGAATCGGCGCCCGGATAGGTCGCGGTGACGGTCACCTGCGGCGGCACGATGTCCGGGAACTGGGCGACCGGAATCGACAGGATCGAGATCAGCCCAGCGAGCGTGATGACGATCGAGATGACGAAGGCGAGGCGCGGGCGATCGACGAATACCGAGGAGATCACGCGTCAGCCTCCCGTGCCGGTGGTCATGGCGCTCGCCTGAACCGCCTGCCCGGGCCGGACTTTCTGGACCCCATCGACGATCACCTGCTCCCCCTCGTTGAGGCCGGATTCGACCACGACGTCCGTATCCTGGCTCTCCCCGGTCTTGATCCGCTTCAGCTGCACCCTGTGGTCGTTGTCGACCACGAGCACGTAGGAACCTGCCTGGTCGACCTGAACCGCCGCCTGCGGCACGACGAGGCGCTGCTGTTCCTTGCGCTCGCGGATCTCGACCGTCACGAACTGGCCGTCCACCAGCTGCCGTTCCGGATTGGGCAGCGTGGCACGCATGATGAGCGTGTCAGTCGTCTGGTCGACCTGCGGATCGGTGTAGTTCCACGTGCCCGCGTGGCCATATTCCTGCCCGCTCGGCAGGCGCACGTAGATGTCGATCTTGATCAGCCTGCCGTCCTCCTGCTTTCGCGCCTGCCGGATTTCGTTGAGTTGCCGGACACTGACCGGAAAGAGAACGTAGATCGGGTCCTGGCTGACGATGGTTGCCAGCACGCCGCTTGACGGATTGACCAGGTTGCCTTGGGTATAGGCGGTGCGCCCGATGCGTCCGTCGATCGGCGCGGTGATGTCGGTATAGCCGAGGTTCACCTGTGCCTGGGTCAGCGTGGCCTGATTCTGCATGGTGTCGGCCTTGGCGGAATCGAGGTTGGCCCTGGTCTGGTCGACCGTTGCCTGGGTGCCGGCGAGTGTCTTGACGAGCTCGGCCGCGCGGTTGAAGGCAAGCTGCGCGTTGACTTCCTTGGCATTTGCGGAAGCAAGATTCGCCTTGGCCTGATCCACCTGCGCCTGAAATTGGACCTTCTCGATCTGATAGAGCAGATCACCGGCCTTGACGTCCTGTCCCTCGGTGAAGAGCACTTTCTCAAGGAAGCCCTCGACGCGTGCCCGAAGCTGGACCACATCGATGGCCTTGATCCGGCCGACGAACGAATACGACCGGCTGACGCCCTTCATCTGGGCAGGTTGCGTCCCGACCGCCGGCGGCGGAGGCGCTTGGGCCTGGGATTGGCTCTGCTGATTGCAAGCGGCAAGCAGGCCGCAGAGCAGCAGCGCCGTGGCCAATCGCCGGAAATCGCGGGGAAGTGCCTTTCGAGGCATTGAGCCGTCCTCAAACGAGCAGGTATGAATTGGCTGTCCGCCACCTGGGTTCGCTCAGCATATGGCTCGTTTCGCCGATCGGCAAAGGCCTCGCTCGAACGCTCTCGCTTGCCCCGACCACCGGCTTTGACGACAGCCGTGCAAGTGTTCGGTCGCGGGTTTGACGTCGCAACGCGCCGTCGCTAACACGAGCTGCGATCTTGCAACCCAACCGATGCACCTTACCCGCGGCGTGACGCTGCCGGCCCCGCATGGCGGCATCCGGAGAGGGCCCCTGTGCGCGGTCTCCAGATCGCAGCCGAGCGAGCAGGTTCATTCGTCGAGCGGCAGGATGGCGGTCTATACGGAAGTTCCCAACGACGCCCTCGATGCGTTTCTCGCAGCCTACGACATCGGCGAGGTCCTCGCCGTGAAGGGCATCGCCGAGGGCGTCGAGAACTCCAATTTTCTGCTGCACACTCAGGCCGGATTTTTCATTCTCACCCTCTATGAAAAGCGGGTGCAGGAAGCCGATCTGCCGTTCTTTCTCGCCCTTCTCGAACATCTCGCCGCGCGCGGGCTGCATTGTCCGCAGCCGGTCAAGAACCGCCGAGGCGCTGCGCTCGGCCGTCTCGCCGGCCGCCCGGCCGTCATCGTCAGCTTCATCGACGGCATTTGGGTGCGTCGTCCGGATGCAGGCCATTGCGCTGCAGTGGGCGAAGCCTTGGCGCTTCTTCACCGTGCGGGTGCCGATTTTTCGATGCGCCGCGACAATGCGCTGTCGCTCGCGGGCTGGCCGCCGCTGTTTCACGCCGTCGAGAAGCGCGCCGACGAGGTCATGCCCGGACTTGCCGAAACGATCGCGCGTGAGCTCGCTGAGCTTCAGCGGCTCTGGCCGGCTGACCTGCCGAGCGGCGTCATTCATGCCGATCTGTTCCCGGACAACGTCTTTTTCCTCGGCGGCAAGCTCTCCGGCCTGATCGATTTCTATTTTGCTTGTACGGATGCGCTTGCATATGACGTTGCGATCTGCCTGAACGCGTGGTGCTTCGAGGAGGACCAGTCCTTCAATGTGACCAAGGGGATGGCGCTGCTCAACGGCTACGAACGCGTGCGCAAGCTTGGCGAGGCGGAGATCGCGGGCCTGCCGGTGCTCGCGCGGGGAGCCGCCTTGCGGTTTGCGCTTACACGCCTCGTCGACTGGCTCAACGTGCCGCCGGGCGCGCTCGTCAAGCCGAAGAACCCCGTCGAATACGTGCGTAAGCTGCGCTTCCATCAAAACGTCGGCACAAGCCGCGAGTACGGGCTCTTCAGGTGAGTGCGGCCAAGCGCGTGGCGGCCTGGACCGACGGCGCCTGTTCCGGCAATCCCGGCCCCGGCGGCTGGGGTGCGGTGCTGACCTTCGGGGAGCGCGAAAAGGAGCTCTTCGGCGGCGAGGCGCAGACCACCAACAATCGGATGGAGTTGACGGCCGCGATCATGGCGCTCGAGGCTCTCACGCGTGCGTGCGTCGTCGACCTGCACACCGATTCGCAATACCTGCGCGGCGCCGTGACCGGCTGGATGGCGGGCTGGAAACGTAACGGCTGGCGGACGGCCGAGAAGAAGCCGGTCAAGAACATCGATCTGTGGCAGCGACTCGATGCCGCCATGGCGCGTCACGACATCCGTTGGTATTGGGTGCGGGGGCACGCCGGCGACACCAAGAACGAACGGGCCGACGCGCTGGCGCGCCAAGGCATGAAGCCTTTCTTGAAGAAGCGAAAGGGGAAAGCGGCGATTGGTGCGGAGTCAACATCGCGACCCGCTTCTCTCGCGGCGGGAAAGGGTGCGGGGCCCGCAAAGGCCTAAAGCTGTTTCAGCAGCGCCTCGGCGCCCGAAACGTCCGCCTTGGAGGGGGCATCCTCGACATTCAGGCTTTTCAGAACGCCGTTGTCGACGATCATCGAATAGCGCTTGGAACGAGTGCCGAGCCCGTTGGCCGAGGCATCAAGGGTAAGTCCGAGGGCCTTGGCGAAGTCGCCGTTGCCGTCCGACAGGAACTCGATCTTGCCGTCTCCGCCCGTCGCCCTCGACCAGGCGTCCATGACGAACACGTCGTTGACGCCGGTGACCGCGATCGCATCGATGCCTTTGGCCTTGATCGCGTCGGCCTTTTCCAGGAAGCCCGGCAGATGGTTGCGATGGCAGGTGGGAGTGAAGGCGCCGGGAACCGCAAACAGAACCACCTTCTTGCCGGCAAAGATCTCGTCCGTCGTCTTGGGTGCCGGCCCGTTTGCCGTCATGACGCGAAAGGTGGCCTGCGGCAGCCGGTCGCCCACTTTGATCGCCATCTGAAGCTCCTGGGAGGAAAGATCCGACGTGCGCGACGTTCAGCGTGACATTGTCTTAGGGTGTGGCGGTCTTGGCGTCGAGACGGGTCTCGACCTCGATTGCCTGATCGCCGGCAACAAGGGTGAACGTGAACAGCGTCGCCGCGACATCGCTTCCCTTGGGCATCGCGGCAATCGTCACCGGCGCCACGAACGTACCGTCGGGCGCTGCCTGCACGGGCCCTGCCTCAAGATACCATCCCTCCGGCCCTTCGGCGAAGAGATCCAGCCGCCCCGGCTTGCCCGCAAGCCGTCCGACGACCGAAAAATGGCCGTTGCCGGCAGCGAGGTCACCCTCGAGAGCGTGCACGCCAGTAATGGTGAGAGCTGCATCCGCGCCCAGGGCCTGCTTGACGGGAACCTGCGCCTCGAAAGCGGCAAGGGCATCCTCGAAGGGCCCTGACGGTGGCGTCTGCGGCAGGGGGAGTTGGGCTTCGGCGCGAACCGGAATGCAGATCTTTTCGCAGGCCGCGTAGACGAGATTGACATGCAACGTGACAGGGCGAGTGGCGTCGCGGGCGGTCACGCGCAAGGGGAAGATCACGTCGTGGTCATAGCCGAACGCGGCGGCGCCGCCCTCGTCGAACTTGCGGGGCGCCGGAAACAGCATGCGCGCTTCCGCAACATTGTCCGATCCCGAATAGGAGAAGACTGGCGGCGCGCCGGCCTCGCCGGGCATGCGCCAATAGGTGATCGTGTTCGGATCGAGCCGGATCTCGATTCCTGCCCGATAGGTTCCGTCGCCACCGCCTCCAACTGCCAGCAGTCGAGCCGCGGATTTCATACCCTTCGTCCAGTCGGTCGCGAAAACCTCATCGCCCGGGGCGGGGGACGCGGCGCAGAGCCCGACAAGAAAGCCAGCGCCCAAGAGGACTTGCGAGCAGATTTGAAGCCTCAGGTGTGCAGCCATGGCAGCGGACATAGCGGCGCTTTTGCCGGGCCGCCATCCACGATCGCGTGACCGCACATTATCGAATCGCTTTCTTGTCGGCGCGCCGGTCTCGACATACCATATGCTTCATGCGGGAAGACAGGCCGAAACAGAGCAGCGCCGCACGCGGCTATCTCGATGGGCAGCTGCTCGTGGCGATGCCGAGCATGGGTGACCCGCGCTTTGCGCGCACGATCATCTATCTGTGCGCCCATTCAGCCGAGGGCGCGCTCGGCATCGTTGTCAACAAGCCGGCCAAGCAGATCAGCTTCCCCGATCTCCTGGTGCAGTTGAAGGTGATCGAGGCGGAAGACGCCATCCGGCTGCCGCCGCGCGCTGCCGCGGTCCAGGTGCTGCAGGGCGGTCCGGTGGAAACAGGCCGCGGCTTCGTGCTGCATTCGGCCGATTTTTTCGACCAGTCGACGCTGCCGGTCGACGACAATATCTGCCTGACCGCAACAGTCGATATTCTGCGTGCAATTGCGCGTGGCGACGGTCCGGCGCGGGCGGTGCTGGCGCTCGGCTACGCCGGCTGGTCGCCTGGTCAGCTCGACCAGGAGATCCAGGCCAACGGCTGGCTCAGCTGTCCGGCCGATCCCGGGCTTTTGTTCGACGACGATCTCGACTCGAAATATGAGCGCTCGCTCAATAAGATCGGCGTCGATCTTGCGATGCTGTCGTCGCAGGCCGGAAGGGCCTGAGAATCTACGCCGCCTCGCTCGCCGCGCCAACGAGCTTGCGCGCATCCGATGCGGTCATCGGGTAGCCGAAGGCGAAACCCTGGGCGTATTCGCAGCCAAGCTGATAGAGCTCGATCGAATCTGATTCCGTCTCTGCCCCTTCCGCAACGACTTCCATGCCGAGATCGTGTGCCAGCGCGATCATCGAGCGCAGGATGATCGGCCTCGTCCCTTTGCCGTTCTGCCGCACGAACGACTGATCGATCTTGACCGTGTCGAAGGGGAAGCGCTGCAGATAGGACAGAGACGAGTAGCCGGTGCCGAAATCGTCGAGTGCGAGACCCGCGCCAAGCTCGCGGATGCGCTCGAGCATCTGAGCGCCGTACTCCGGGTTCTCCATCAGGAGGCTTTCGGTCAATTCGAGCTTCAGCGAGCCGGCAAGAACGCTCGAGCGCGTGAGAACCGCCTTCACGTCATGCAGAAGATCGTGGCGCAGGAGTTGCCGCGACGACACATTGACGGAAGCGAAGATCGGCGGGGCGACTTCGAGCGCCTGCTGCCAGGCGGCGAGTTCGCGGGCGGTGCGCTCCAGGGCAAAGACACCAAGATCGACGATGAGGCCGGATTCTTCCGCAATCGGAATGAATTCAACCGGGCTGATTCGTCCAAGTCTGGGATGTTCCCAACGCAGCAGCGCCTCGAACCCCGCAACCGTGCGATCCTGCAGGCGCACGATTGGCTGGAAATGGACGGCGATCTCGCCGCGCTCGATGGCGCGCCGCAGATCGCTCTCAAGCGACGGCCGGTCCGAGCGCTGGGCGCGCATTCCCTGTCGGAAGACCTCGATCCGGTTGCCGCCGACGCGCTTGGCCTGCGCCATGGCAATCTCGGCGTCCTTGAGCATGTCTTCGGGCTTGGCATGCAGTTGCGGATCGAACAGGGCAAGCCCCACGGAGCCGGCGAGCGCGATCTCGCGCTCGGCGAAGGTCATCGGGGTATTGAGCGTCTGCCTGACGACCTCGGCCAGCGCGACCACCTGGTCCGGGTCCTGTTCCGAGATCACGATGAGCGCGAATTGATCGCCGCCGATTCGGGCCAGTGCATCCTGCGGCTTGGCGAGGCGGCTCAACCGGCGCGCCACGGTCAGCAGGATGGAATCCCCCGCCGACACGCCGACTGCATCGTTGATCTGCTTGAAGCGATCGAGGTCGATCGACATCACCGTAGGCTGGAGATCGCCCGCTTCGGCTCGCGTGAGGGCCGTCTCGAGGCGATCGAAAAACAGCTGGCGATTGGGCAGCCCGGTCAGATTGTCATGGACGGCATCATGCAGCAGCCGCTCCTCCGCCATCCGGGCCTCGGTAACGTCCGACAGGGTGCCGATGACGCGGATCACTTCGCCGTTGGCGCCGACCACCGGCCGCGCTTTCAACGTGAAGCAGAAATAATGCCCGTCGGCTCCACGCAGCCGCAGGTCCTGCGCAATGCGTCCGCGCCGTTGTTCGATCAGCGTGTCGAGTGCCACACGATAGCGGTCGCGATCGGCCGGATGGAGGACATCGAACCAGCCCGACGCAGGTCCCTCCAACCCACCCCGGCGCATGCCGAGCTGGGCTTCGACTTCGGGACTCACGAACACGCGGTCGCTGACGACGTCCCAGTCGAAGATGATATCGCCGGAAGCCGTCATCGCCAGGGCCTTGCGCTCCGCGTCCGACACTGCGCCTGCCGCGAGCCCGCCGCCGGCGAAGGCGTGCTGCATGACGGTAAATCCAATCAGCATTACGATCAGAACGAGGCCGCCCATCAGCGCGGGGGAGACGAGATCGTTGGTCAGCGATCCGGTTACGGTGAATCCTGCGGCAGTCACCCAGACGACCAGCAGGAACCAGGTCGGGATGAGCATGACCGCCCGGTCGAACCCATGCGTCGAAAGGTAGATGACGAGGATGAATCCAACTCCGGCGATGGTGGCAAGCGAGATGCGCGCTACCCCTGCCGCAATCGGTGCGTCATAAACGGCAAGCCCGATGAGCGCCGCCAGGAACAACAGCCAGAAGGCAACGATGTGTGCGGCGCGCACATGCCAGCGGTTGAGGTTGAGGTAGGCGAAGAGGAAGACGAGAAGCGTTGCAGCAAGCGTCGCCTCGGCCGCCGCGCGCCAGATGCGGTCGGCATCGCCGGCGCTCGCAAAGATCTTCTGCCAAAAGCCGAAATCGATGCAGACATAGGCCAGTACGGCCCATGCGAGCGCCGCCGCCGCAGGGAAGATGACAGCCCCTTTCACGACGAAGACGATGGTGAGGAACAGGGCAAGCAACCCGGCGATGCCGATGACGATGCCCTTGTAGAGCGTCAGGCTCGTTACCTTCGCCTTGTAGGCGTCCGGTTGCCACAAATAGAGCTGCGGCAGGTTCGGGGTTCTCAGTTCGGCGACATAGGTGACGCTCGTCCCCGGATCGAGCGTGAGCCGGAACACGTCGGCATCGGCGCTGTCCTCGCGCTCCGGCGGGAAGCCCTGGCTGGCAGTGATCGCCGAAATGCGCGTTGCGCCGAGGTCGGGCCAAACGACGCCCGACCCGACAAGGCGAAAGTGCGGTGCAACGATCAGCCGCTCGATCTGCTCGGTCGTGTCGTTGGTCAGCGCCAGGACGATCCAGCTCGGCTGCGTTCCGGGATCGCGCGCGCCGACCTCGATGCGTCTCACGATCCCGTTGGCATCCGGCGCAGTCGAAACCTGAATGCGGTCGCCTTGCTGGCTGTAGCGCTCGACGGCCTGGGTGAGGTCGATGGCCTGTGCGTCGGGCGGTACGCGCACCGATTGCACCGCGCCGGCGACGGAGACGCCCATCAGGCAGATCAGGGTGACGGCAACGAGGCGGAGGAGGTGGCGCACGACGCTCGATCAGGAAGGGCCTCGGCAAAAGCCACGGCAGGTTTCCGGCATCCGAGGGCTGCGCCCCGTTCATGTCGGAACTGAGACTGGTAGCTGCAACCCGGCTGTAGGGCAAGGGCGCGCGCATCCAGGCCTGCCCACCTGGGCGTGAAGGCTGGGGACGGATTAACCTGGTTGCCGGTAGCTAAGCTCGCCCGGTGGGCGACGTGCAATCAGCGGCTTCTGCCTGGAACGAGCGCCCCGGGCGCGCCCGGGTCGTATGGCGTCCGGATCTGGGGCAATGGCTCGGGCGGTGGCGGGAGGCTCACCACCCCGCCGTGGAAGGTGGGCGGAGCCGTGATGGTCGGCGGCACATAGCCCGGCGAGGAGCTTTCAAAGCTTGGAACTGTCGTCGCTGCGATTGCCGGAGGGCTCGGCTGCGGCAAGAAGGAGCCAAGTACAAGGATCGAGGCTGAAAGAAGAATTCTCATCATCACGGCGCGCTCCAGGCGTCCCTCCGGCGGATCTGGTAATGGATTGAAGACCTGATAAGCCCCGGCGCCCTAATGCCGCACTTGAACGGTGGGTCCATGCGCCTCGCCTCAGTCGCTGTTGTTGTCGGATCAGCGGCGACCAGCGGCTGCATCACCCTCCAGAAGCGCGAACAGCACGTGGTCTTGCCAGACACCGTTGATGCGCAGATAGCCGCGCGCATAGCCCTCCCGCTGAAAGCCGCAGCGCTTGAGGAGCCGCATCGAGGCGACATTCTGGGGCAGGCAGGCGGCCTCGATCCGATGCAGCCGCAACGCACCGAAGGCAAAGCCGGTTGCGGCGGCGACGGCGCGCGTCATGTAGCCTTGCCCGGAGTGAGGCGCGCCGATCCAATATCCGAGCGTGGCGCATTGGGCGACGCCGCGGCGAATCTGGCCGAGCGTCAGACCGCCGAGCAGCATCTGGTCCGCATCACGGAAAATCAGGAACGGATAGGCCTCGTCGCGGGCAATCTCCTCGCCGTAGCGGCGGATGCGCGCGCGAAAGGCATAGCGGCGCAGATCGTCGGCCGGCCAGGTCGGTTCCCAGGGCGTGAGAAAGACCCGGCTCACCTCGCGAAGTCGTGCCCAGGCCTCGTAGTCGCGCATCTCCGGGGGGCGCAGGTGCATCCCGTCGCCGCGCACCAGGGGCGCGCTGTCGGGGGAGGATCCGAGACGAAAGAACGCCATGGCCGGTCACAAGCCCCGCAGGCGCGCGGCCACGGCATCGGGCGCCAGAACCCTGCGTACGGGGCCGATCGATGCCACCGTCGGGGCGCTCCGCAGCAGGCCGGCGCCGGCGCGCCGGATCTCCTCGACGGTCAGCGCATCGATGCGGCCGACGATTTCGTCAAGGGAAAGAGTGCGGCCAAGCGCTAACAGCTGGCGCGCGATCTGCTCGGCGCGGGCCTGCGATGATTCGAGCGCAACGAGGAGCGATACTTTCATTTGCGCCTTGGCGCGCTCCGCTTCATCCGCGCTCAGCGATTCCACTGCCGCGCCGACGCAATCGAGCGCCACGGGCATGAGTTCGGCTACGTCACGCGCGCTCGTGCCGGCATAGAAGCCGAACATTCCGGTATCCGAATAGGACCAATGAAAGCTGTAGATCGCGTAAGCGAGGCCGCGCACCTCCCGGACCTCCTGGAAAAGGCGGGACGACATGCCGCCCCCCACGGCGTTGGCGAACACCTGAGCCGCATAGTAGTCGGGATGATGGAACGACACCCCTTCGAATCCGACAACGATATGCGCTTGCTCGAGCCGACGCTTGAGCCTTGCTTCGCCGCCGACATAGCGCGCCTCGCTGGCCGGCGGGTGCAGGTCGGTCGGCAATGCGCTGAAGCGCTGCTGCACATCCTCGACGAGCCGGGCGTGCTCGACGGCACCGGCGCCGGTGATCACCGTCGCTCCGGTCCTGTAATGGCCGTTGAGGTAGGCTGTGATGCTGGCACGGTCGAAGCCCTTGACCCGCGCCGGCGTGCCGAGGATCGGTCGCCCGATCGGCTGATCGGGATAGGCGGTCGCCGTGAACATCTCAAACACGAGATCGTCCGGAGTATCTTCGACCGCACCGATCTCCTGCAATATGACGCTCTTCTCGCGCTCGAGCTCGGCGGGGTCGAAGACGCTGTCGGTGATGATGTCGGCCAGGATATCGACTGCGAGCGCGGTGTCGGAGGCGAGCACGCGGGCATGATAGGCGGTCTGCTCGACGCTCGTTGCAGCATTGAGGTCGCCGCCGGCCCCCTCGATCTCCTCGGCGATGACGCGGGCTGAACGCCGCCGCGTGCCCTTGAAGGCCATGTGCTCGAGAAGGTGCGACAGGCCATGCTCCAGCGGAGCTTCATGCCGCGAGCCGGCGCCGATCCAAACGCCGAGCGAGGCCGTTTCGAGGTGCGGCATGGCATCGGTGACGATGCGCAGGCCGGACGGCAGCGTCGTGAGCTCGACGCTCATGCCGGTACTCGCTCGACCATCAGGCGCGCGGCCCGGCTGCGCTGCCGGATGAAGCGTTCGACGGCTCCCTGATCGGTGGGCAGGACGGCGAAGGCCTCGCGGCGGTGCATGAGATCGGCAAGATGACCGGGAAGCGCCGGCCGCTGGCCCGTGGCAGCCTCCACGGCCTCCGGGAATTTCGCCGGATGGGCAGTGCCGAGCACGATCACAGGCGTTGCGGGTTCGCGGCTCATCGCCTGCCGCGCGGCCGAAATCCCAACCGCCGTGTGCGGATCGGCAATATAGCCCGACACGGCATAAGTGTGCGCCATCTCAGTCATCGTGCGCTCCTCGTCGACCGCGATGGCGTCGAAGTCGGTGCGGATTGTGGCGAGGGGGCTGGCGTCGATCTGGAATGCCCCAGATTGGGCCAGACTTGCCATCAACCGGCGGACGGCCGCCGGATCGCGACCGTAGGCCTCGAAGATCAGTCGTTCGAAATTCGACGACACCTGGATGTCCATGGAGGGGGAGCGGGTCGGCCGCACGGCGCGCAATTCATAGAGTCCGGTTGCCAGCGTCCGCGCCAGAATGTCGTTGGCATTGGTTGCCACAATCAATCTCGAGAGCGGCAGTCCCATGCGCTTGGCGACATAGCCCGCGAGCACATCGCCGAAATTCCCGGTAGGCACTGCAAAGGAGACCGGCCGGTGCGGGCCGCCCAGCGCCGCCGCCCCGGCGAAGTAGTAGACGATCTGCGCGACGATTCGTGCCCAGTTGATCGAATTGACCCCGGAGAGCTGAAGCTCGTCGCGGAAAGGCTGATTGTTGAACAGGCCTTTGAGGATGGCCTGGCAGTCATCGAAAGTGCCTTCGATTGCAATTGCGTGGATGTTGTCGGCCGCGACGGTGGTCATTTGCCGACGCTGCACCTCCGACACGCGGCCGTGCGGGTAGAGGATGAACACGTCGACCTGCGCTGAGGCACGAAACGCCTCGATGGCAGCCGCACCGGTGTCGCCGGAGGTTGCCCCGACGATGGTGGCGCGGGCGCCACGGGCCCTGAGCACATGGTTCACCATGCGGCCGAGGAGCTGCATGGCGATATCCTTGAACGCCAGGGTCGGCCCGTGAAACAGCTCGAGCACGAACAGGTTGTCGCCGATCTGCACGATCGGCGTCACCGCGGCATGACGGAATGCGGCGCTTGCGTCATCGATCATGCCGCGCAAGGCGGGGCCATCGATTTCGTCATCGACAAATGGCGCGATGACGCGCTCTGCCACCGCGGGGTAGGGCAGGCCGGCAAAGCCCGCGATCGCCTCATGATCAAGCCGCGGATAGCGAGCCGGCACGTAGAGGCCGCCGTCGCGCGCGAGACCCGCTCTCAGCGTCTCGACGAAGCCGAGCGTCGGCGCCTCGCCGCGGGTGGAAAGGTATTGCACTGAGGTGGTTCCGGTC
>JAFAME010000505.1 GCA_019233695.1 Methylobacteriaceae bacterium | reverse complement strand
GGTCGTCCGGCCTGACCCACCGTCGGCCCAGCGTTCTGCCTCCGACCGCCTGACAGCAGCGGTGGGCAGAAGCGCTGCGCGGATCGTGCCCCTCGCCTTTGCCGCGGCGCTGATCCTCGTCCTTGCCGCGCTCCCCGCGCTGAAGCCGGGCTATCGGTTCCTGTCAGTGGCAACATCGACCGGCATCAGCACCATCGCGCTTTATGGCCTCGCAATCCTGTTCGGCCAAACCGGGATCATGTCGGTCGGCCATGCCGCGCTCATGGGTGTGGGCGCCTATACCGGCGCCATCCTGGCAAGATCGGGTATCGGATTCTGGCCCGCCCTTCCACTCGCCGCCGTTTTGTCGGCAGGCATTGCCGGCCTGTTAGGCCTACCGTCGTTGCGTGTCAGCGGCCATCACTTCGTGATCATCACATTCGCGTTCTGCGGCCTGCTGACCATCATCCTGATCAACGGCGGCACCTTCACGGGCGCTGCGACCGGCCTCGACATCGGCTCGATCGAGCCGTTGTTCGGCATCAACTTCGGCACCCTGCAGAACACCTACTATCTCGTCCTGTTCTTTGTCGCGCTGAGCATCCTTCTCACCCGCTTGATCATCGTGTCGCGGTATGGCCGCACGTTGCGGTCGATCCGTGAAAACGAGCCCCTCGCAAGATCGGTCGGCATCGATACGGGCCTGCACAAGATCGGCGCGTTCATGCTGAGCGGGGCATTCGCCGGCGTTGCCGGCATCCTGCAGGCATATTTTCTCGCCCACATTTCACCGGAACTCTACGGCGCGTTTCCGAGCATCTATCTTTCCCTGATGGTCATGCTCGGCGGGGCGCGAGCGCTCTTCGGGCCGCTCGGCGGGGCGATCATCGTCTATTTCCTGCCCGAAATCCTGAAACTCGATCCGGTCGATTCGCGCATCGCCTACGGCATCGGCCTGATCGCCGTCATCCTGTTGCTGCCCAGCGGCGTCATCGCCGGGGCGGCAGCCATCTTCGGCAAATTGGCGAGACGATTCTCGCAGGCCACATGAACCCATGGGGGGACGAGTGCCGGCGGTGCTGGAGATCAGGAATCTGCGCAAGGCCTTTGGCGGCGTGGTCGCGCTTTCCGGCGTCGATCTGACCGCCGGGACCGACGGGATCCTCGGCATCGTCGGACCGAACGGATCGGGAAAGACGACGCTCTTCAATGTGGTGACCGGTGTTCTGAAGCCCTCCGGCGGAACCGTCGTCTGGCAGGGCGAGGACATCACGGGCCGGCCGCCGCACGCCATCGCCCGCATGGGAATAGCACGATCGTTCCAGCAGGCGATGTCCTTCCCGGGTCTTTCCGTTTGCGAGAACGTGCTCATCGGGTTCGAGCACGGCCGCATACGCCGCGGGGCGGAACATCGCCGATGGCGATCCCCCGACGAAATTCTGTCGTTTGTCGGGCTCGATGGCCGGCACGGCGAGACTGCCGGTGCCCTGCCATTCGGCGATCTGCGACGGCTTGGCATCGCCATAGCGGTTGCCACCGAACCCGCCTTGCTCCTTCTCGACGAGCCGGCGGCGGGCCTCAGCGATCGGGAGACGGAGGAACTTGCCAAGCTGATCGAGCGCTTCCCCACGATGGGCATGGGCGTCTGCCTGATCGACCACGACATGCAGCTGATGGCCTCGATCTGCCGCAGGCTCGTCGTGCTCGATTTCGGCGCCAAGATCGCCGAAGGCCCGCCCGATCAGGTGCTCCACGATCCCAAGGTGATCGAGGTCTATCTCGGAAGCGAGCTATGACGCTGCTGCAGGTGGCGGATATCGCAACGGCCTACGGCGCGATCAAGGTCAATCGCCGCGTGTCCCTCGATATCGGCGAACGGGAGATTGCCACCATTTTGGGACCGAACGGCGCCGGCAAGACGACGCTCCTGCGCGCCATCGCCGGGCTCATTCGTCCGCAGGCCGGCTCCATATTGCTCGACGGAAAGGACGTCGCGCGCTCGCCGGCCGACCGGATGGCGCAGCTCGGCGTCGTCATGGTCCCGGAGGGGCGGCGCATCTTTGCGGCAATGACCGTGCGCGACAACCTGCGCCTCGGCGCCTATGCCCGCATCGATCGTGACATGGTCGCTGCCGACCTCGAGAGGATGGAGACCTATTTTTCCGTCCTCGCCGCCAAGCGTCACGCCAAGGGCGGAGAACTCAGCGGCGGCCAGCAGCAGATGCTCGCCATCGCCCGCGGCCTGATGGCCCGCCCCCGCATCCTGCTGCTCGACGAGCCCTCGCTCGGATTGTCGCCCTTGATGGTTGCCGAAGTGCGATCGGTGATCGCTGACGTGCGCCAGAGTTTTGGTGCGGCAGTTCTGCTCGTCGAGCAGAACGCCGGCCTTGCGCTCGCCGTCGCGGAACGCGGCTATCTGATGCACTCCGGCGAAATCGTTGCGGCAGGCTCGATCGAGGAACTGAGAGATTCCAAGCTGATGCGCGATCTCTACCTGGGCCACGGCGGCCGCCGGTAGAAAACAGTTGTCGCGCCGGTTCGCGCCCTGCCGCTTCGCCCGAGACAATTCCGTCATCTTCAACACTGAACAATGGCGGCACCGGCGCCGAAGCGTGGCGTCCGCTGCAGCGCATTCAGCTACAATGTCGCAGCCGACTCGCGCTTGCGAAACATTTGAGCGGGCAGAAGCGTATGAAGCAGCTCTATCTCCTCTACGCGGCGCCGCCGTGGCGCGTCTGCGTCGGGATTGCCGTCTTCGTCAATTCGATCGTGCTCGGCGCCATCACCGAGGTGCCGGGCGCCTCGGAATCGGCACATCTCCTCGCCCAGATCGACGGCGGGCTTTTGGCGCTGCTGGTCCTCGACGCCCTGCTTCTCGTGGCGGTCAAGCGGCGCGCCGTCCTCCACAACGGCTGGGACCTCTTCGATGTCGGAGTGACCCTCGTCTCGGTCGCGCCGAGCGTCGGCATGCTTTCGGCCTTCCGCGTGCTGCGCGTCATTCGCGTGCTGCGGCTCATCTCCTTCATCCCGCACGGGCGGGCGACGGTCGATGCCCTGCTCAGCGCCTTGCGCAACATGAGCGCTGCGTTCGTCGTCCTGGCCGTCGTGTTCTACAGCTTCGTCGTCATCGCCACGAACCTGTTTCGCGACATCGATCCGGCGCGCTACGGCACGCTCGGGCGCTCGGCTGCCCATCTTTACACTGTGATGGTGAGCCTTGGCTCGAACCTCGACACGGAGGTGGTGTTCACTGACCGGCCCTGGGCGTTGCTGATCTTCGGCGCCTTCATCGTCGTTGCGAGCTTCGGCCTCCTGAACATGTTCATCGCGGTGCTGGTCGCTGCCTTGAAGGAACAGCTCGACCGCGAGCACGTGCTCGAAGAGCGTGCAAGGTTCAACCGCCTGGAGCAGAAAGTCGACAGGCTTGCGGCGGCCATCGAGGCTCTTGGCCGGGCGCCCGCCAAATAGGAGCGCCTCGCAGCGGTGATTAGCCTGACCGGCCGCCAGAGCGACACACGGCAACACTGAGGCCCAGATCGAGAGTAGGCTTCGGTGTCATCGCCGACGGCCCGAAGACCACGCTCCGACTGGGAGGCTCATCGATTGACGGTAATCCGTCCGACGTTGGAGTGGGTAACGGCGGCGTGCTGCAAATCCCAAGATCATCGGCAACTCGAATGACAGGATCGCATCCCTGACGCAAATCGGCCTGCACTAGACCCTGGTCTCGTCTGAATACTCACGGAACTCGCTCCCGGCAAAATTTCTCCGTTACGAGGACTTAGACCGCAAAGCCCGTCTGCCCAATGACGAACCTTGGGGCCCCCTATAATTTCGAGCGCCACGCTCATTCGCAAGATATAGCACACCCGGCCGCTAGACCTTATTCAAGACCACCCCCATGACTTTCTCCTTTGGAATGAACCGCAGGAAAGCACGGAGGGTATCGGCGAGTGTTCGCCCTGATTCTACAACTACGATCACCTCGTTCAGTGCGCTCATACTGGCTTCCAAATCCACCGTTTGTTCAGTGGAGTGGAAATCGATCACCACACAATCGTAGCGGGCTCGCAATTGTTGCAGGGCGGTAAGGATCGAAAGCGACGCGTTCAATTCCGAGATCGGACCGGCTGGCCGCAGCGTGAGAACATCGAGGCTCTCTGACTCAATACAGATGGTGGAGAGTGCGCTCGCGAGCTTTGGGGCCGGATTTTCGTCCTGCGCATCCGGGGCAAATGAGGACTTCCCCCAATTTGCATCAATGAGCAGCGTGTTCTGGCCGGCCTCAGCGATAACTTTTGCAAAATGGATCGCGACGGAGGACGCACCCGTGCCGGGCATGGGGGCCGCGACGCCGATTACCTGCCCGCTTTGGCGAGGCCGCCCCGCTTGCAAAGCAACCGCCAATTTTGCCATGGCGTGGGAAAATCTTTCCGAGTCCGTCACATAGGCTCGCTGGAGATCTTTCCGGCGCGGTTTGCCGGCCCTCCACGCTCGCCTTCTTATTTTGCGAACACCAATGACACGGCCAAAGCTGATCGACCGCTGCACATCCTCGACAGTTCGTAGAGAACGATCTGTAGCCTGCCGCAGCAGTGCGTGGCCCATGCCGCCCACAGCACCGACTGCCCCAGCAATGACCAGCGCGAGGATTGTCCGAGGCGAGCTCCGCTGAGCGGGCGCCTCAGCCGGCGTGATCACTCTTGCGCCTGAATAAGAGAACTGGTCAATAGACTCCATGTAGCTTCGTTGCAGCAGACTGTTATACAACAGCCGATAAGTCTCAGCCTTATTCTGCAGCTCGCGATTGCGCGCCTGCGCCTGTGCTCCAGCCTCCGGCGTCGTGAGCAGGCTGCCTGCAGCGGGCAACTCGATCGCGAAGGCCTTGTCGCGAATCTCCGATAGGCTCTCCCGCAGGCGAGTGGCAGCTTCCTCGGCCGCGTTCCTCTTCAGCGCCACCTGGCCGTCGATATAGTTCTGCGCGATCGCATTCGCGATCGCCGCCGCACGCAGCGGATCCCGCGAAGTGAAACCGATCTCCACTGCATTCGAAAGGCCCAATCGACGAACTGAAAGTGCGCCCAGGACGCGCATGATCACTGCCTGCCGGGACGTCGTTGCACCCGGGGTGAAACTGGGAGAAGGCGCAAGGCGGGCGATGAATGCACCGATGCCGCTTCCCCCCGTTCCAAACTCTTCGACTTCGGCAAGCCGCATCTCGTCGAGGACGTGTCCGACCACTTCGTCGGACTGAAGAACCTGGATTTGACTGTCGGCATAGGTCGGGTCGATGGGGATCGCCCCACCTCCTGGCTCTGCGGCAGGTCTCAAAGCGCGATCTTCGAGCAGGAGGGTCGCAGTGGCAGTATAGTAGCTGGGCGAGAGCTTGGTGAATGCAAAGCCGACGCAGACACTCAAGAAGACCCATTTGAAGCAGAGGCGCGCGCCCCTCCGAATGAACCGAATGACAGCATCAACGTCAACCACGTCACGATCGCTGGAACTAAACGGTTCCTCAAGCACAACGGGAGTTGGGGCGATAAGCATGCCAAATCACCTATCGCTCAGAGCCCGATCGACTGCGCCAAAGCCGCAACGGACGAACCGGGGACGCGATCATGGAATCCGCCACAATGACGGCTCCCCGCGACGCCCCAACATTGTGGACTGCAGGGAGACGCATTTTTGCCACACCAAACGTTAAGAAGAAGCCAACCGAAACGGCAAGTACGAGAGACAATCTTGTGATCACCGCAAGTGCGACGGCGATACCTGCGTTCGGTAGTAGGTATGAAAGAAGATATGCAAACACAAGGAATGTCAAAAGACCGGAGACGGTCAGAATTGCCCACATTCGCTCGTGACCATAGTTGAACATATACAAATTTGACATGCATATAGTTATGTTGGTAAGAACAGGGATAACTGACATTATGCGAACGATCGGGATTGCTTCCGAGAAGCTCTCGCCGAAGAAGTAGATAATTAAATACGGCGCAAGAAAGAACAAGGAAAGGCTGAGCGAAGCCCCGACGATAAGTGTCGACAAGGATCTCCAAATCAGGGCGATTCCGGCCGCTGGATCGTGGCGGGCGTAATACGCCACCCTGGGCAAGAAAGTTTCGGACATGACTCTGAAAACCGGCCGAGTGGCGCCTACGAACTTGTCGGCGACCGAATATTGCCCGGCGGCAGCGAAACCCGCAAAATGCGTGACAAGCGGAATCGGGAGAACCATCAATGCTGTTTCTACAAGCGTGAAGAGAAATCCATGCCAGCCGCTTTTGAGCAGCGTCCCAACCCGAGACAGCGTTACGGATTTGAATCCGCCGAGCGCGATATGAACGATGAAAGGCAAGCTGACTGCGCCAGAGACAACCGGTATCGCGGCCTGAATTGCGACAGCGAGCCCGAGTTGATCGGATGAACTCACCAGGGTCAGAAACAGCAGGAGGGCGAGAGCGCGAGCGGTCACTACGGCGATGGCCGCTTGCCAGACCCGCTCGAGCGCCACAAACAGCCAAGCCGGAAACAGGATGTCTCCCAAGGGGGTCAGCATCGTGCACAGGAACATCGGTTTGCTCACTGCAATGAGGCTGTCGGCAGCGGCGAGTCCAGCGAGGGTCACCAAAACGCACAATATGGCTTTCGCGGTGACGACCTCTGCGAAGATGGAGGCAATCGCGGCCGGGTCTCCTCGCGCCGATGCGGCGGCACGCTGCGCGGTCCAATGAAAGCCGTATCCTACGATCGTGGTCGCGAGTTGCCCGATACTCAACGCGTAGGCGTATTGTCCAAAGTCGATGGGCCCCAGAACTCTGCCGGCATAAGGCAGAATAAGAAGGGGTTGGAGAGTGTCAGCGCCATGTATAATGGCCAAACAGGCCGCTTGCTTCCGCAGGCTCATCGGCGGTCCCAGTCAGAGAGAGTGGCACAAGGCGAGGCAGCCGAGGCAGGCATCGGTCAGATTCTCAGGCCGAATGCCGAGCACCAGGAAATGGCAGTGCTTGGTCGTGGCCCCCCCGCCATACTCTCTCGCACCAACCGGCGTTTGTGACGAAGCGCACGGCAAGCTCACGCAATTGGGCGAGGAGACGATCAAGTTCGTTCCAGAGACTATGCGCGTCCAATTCCCAGGAATGCCCCCAGAGGTGAAAATATCCGCCGGAGCGTGCGCAGGCCTCGGCGGTTCTTGAGACACGTGTTGCAAGTCGATCATCATTCAGCAGGGTTGTGAGGATCGCCGTCCGTCGAGGACTCGGTCCGCCGCTAAGGTAATTGCGAACGTAGGTCGACCTGGAATGAGGAAAGAACTGCGTCGTCGTCGGCACCTGGAAGCGGTGGGCGCCAGGCGTGCTCATCAAGTTCCTTCCCGTCCTGGCGTACCGAAAGCCGGCTTTGGCCACCAGGCTTCGAACGGTACGATTATGGTGTCCGCGCACGTAGGCGAAGCCGGGAACCTCCTCGCCAAGGATGTCCTCGAGCCAGTGTTTGTTGGCCAGTATCTGATCGGTGGCGACCTGGGGAGAAAGGCCGGTAAGACTGACGTGGTCCCGGGTGTGAGCTCCGATCTCGAACCGTCTCCCGAGTTGAGCGATCTCGGTTGCGCTCATGACAGGTCTGCCTTCTGAATTGATGGAGGGGACATAGAAAGTCCCGTTCAATCCATGCTTTTCGAGCAAGTCCGCGACGCGAAGGTCTGACGGATGGCCATCATCCCACGACGTGGTGACCAACAGAGGCTGCCCGTGAGTTCTGTCCGCATCCATAGGTCCTGAAAAAAAGCGCATTGCCACTCTCTGAATATTTCAACTGATTCGTTGCAGACGTGTCGGACCAGACCTTCGCCGCACCAAGTCCAGCAACACAGCGATGAGGAAGATGCTGTTCCCAACAAAGTACCTCGCCGCCAAACGGCGGGGATCCTTGAGGAGACGGTGCAACCACTCCAACCCGTTCCGCCGCATCCAGAGCGGAGCGCGCTTTACGACGCCCGCGTGGAAGTCGAAGGCGGCGCCAACGCCCACCATGACGGCATTTACGCGCCCTCGATGCGCGCGCATCCAGGCCTCCTGCTTGGGGCAACCCAGTGCCACCCATACGATTCGAGCGCCAGATCCATTGATCAGGTCCACGATCGCCGCATCCTCCGCCGTCGACAGGTCACGAAAGGGGGGCGAGAAAGCGCCCACGATATTGATGCCCCGGAATTCGGTGCGAAGCTTTTGGGCAAGACTTTGTAGAGTAGTCGAGGTTCCACCATAGAGAAACATTTCCGTGCCGGCCTTTGATGCCTCCAAACAGCAAGTCCACATCAAGTCGGGTCCGCCGATCCGTTCCTGATCAACATGGCCCTTTTTCCTCAGGCTCCAGGCGACGGGCGCCCCGTCCGGCGCAACCAGATCAGCAGAGTTGATCGCATCAGCATGCGCCCGATTCCGGCGTGCGGTGACAACGCTATCCACATTGCAGAGACACACGGTTTTGCTTTCCCGCCGCAGAGCCCAGCCGAAGATGCGGTCCACAGCCTCGCTCCAGCTCAATACGTCGACTGGTATGCCGAGAACGTGTTCCCGTCTCCGCACCGGAGAAGAGGCTAATTCAAGCATTTTTGGCCGTTCTCCGGTGGATCTCGAACCGTAAAAGCCCCACGTGTTGCGGCCATTAATTGAGTGCGTGAGAACAGTTGGTTCAACTGCCATTCCGAGCACCTGGAGTCGAGCAAACCGTTCGCCGGGAGTACTCACGAATGGCAGTGGGCATCGAGATATGTGACGCGCCCGGTATTGATCGCCGCAAGGCGTCGAAAGTCGCTGCATCGCCGCGCAGATCGCCGCGGCATCGCCGCTACCCGATGCGTTTGGCGCTTCACATGGGCCGGCGGACCACCAGCATCCCAGCGGGAGTGCGCAGGCAACAAGGAGTGCTACCAGTCGAAAGCGAGCCGTATCGGGGGGCGGGGAACAAACCTCCCAGGCTTGAAGGTCCAGCCTGGATTCACGGCCCTCAGGTCCCAGATCAGGTTTCTGGGGTTCGCGAGCTCGTCGTACTGGCAATCGGTGATAGTGTGCCTTTGAGCTCCTGCCGAAGTAAGCGTGTAGATCGACAAACTGCCAGAGCTGGGAGCGGCCCGACCGTCCCGGGGTGCGTTGTAGGTCTGGCGTGTGCGGCAACGAAGGAAGGTGCAACCGCCGCAGCCGGCTTCACCTTGAGGGACAGCCGCGAACGCACCATTGCCCTGCCGAAGCGCATCGACATCCTCAACCAGGCAGTCGAAGCTGCCTTCGATCATGACACCGTCGCCGCTCGGACTATTGTTGTAGCTGACAAGTCCACGCCGGACGATACAGCGGTCCGATCGAAACACCGAGACGTTGTCTTCTGTCCAGGAGGTCGGACCATTTTCGGCTGAGAAGTCTTCCAGGAGTGAGTTCGGAGACCGATTGAACTGCACGTTTTGTCCGCGAGGCGTGGGGCCGCGTGCATCGTGGAGCTCGAGGAGGCTCATGCGAATACGTTCGCTGCTTTCGACGTAAATGTTGCTTGAGCCTTTGGACGCCTTTATGCCCCGAAGTATGGTGCTCGCGCAGCTATCCAGATTTACGTTGTTGCAGTGTTCATTTGCTGCGACGCCCGAGAGCGGAGCACCGACGTGATTGATATCCAGCTCCTGCAGTATGAGATTGGTGGCGCCTGTTGCCGACACCCCGTGTCCTCCCGCGTGGCGGATGCGGCAGTGGCGCACCACGACGCCTTGATGGAGGACGGTGATCCCATTTCCAACGCTGGCCTCGATGTCGAGGTTTTCAATGACCTGCCCGTCGACATTCGAGACGACCGGACCGCTTGGTGTTAGCGATTTTGCGCTCGCGGATTTGTAGAGTTTGCTCGAAATCTCGAAAAGAGACGTCGCGGTCAGGGCGCGGGCAGTGCTTGTCTGCGCTACCGCAAAGCTGGGAGCGGGCAGCGCCAGAAGTGCTGTGACAAGTTGTCGACGATTCACCGGCGCCTCGATTCGGCTGCGACGTTCGGATCACGAAATCTCCAGCGGGTCACGGACTGCCCATGATGGGTCGCAAGAACTCGTCCGTTTTTGCCGCAGCCTGGATGCAGCGCAGTGGGCGGACTGTGACTAGCAGTCGCGCTCGCCGCCGCCTGGTGTCGGTACCAGGGGCGCAAATCCGACCGCGCGATCGAGCGAAACGGTGCCGATCGAAGTCACTGCTGCTCTATCGCGCGGAGGACAAGGTACATCCAGGTGCTCGGCCACGGAACCAAGGCCGTCGCCCCGTATCGCAGAAGGGTCCGATGGATCGGCACAGACAATTCTGAATACTGATACGCGGTGGCAAGGCAGATATAGCCGGCTTCCCCGATGAGACCGTGCGCTGCCTTTGGCGAAAACTTGCGCTCTGGTCCCCGGTAACGTGGTCCTTTGATCCGCTGAGAGATTGAAGCCCGAAACTGCATTGGCAGATCGATGATGGCGATGCCGCCGGGACGAAGAACGGCACGGATGTTCCTCAAGGCAGTTTCGACGAAATTGCCGTGATAGAGCAGCGTATCAAGGCAGAAGGCCACATCCCATCTCCTGCCGGCGGAGTCGGCGCGCAGGTTCAAGAGATCGACAAAGCCATATTCGACATGAGAGAGATCGGGATGCTCCGTTCGCGCGACATTGAGCGCATCGGCGCTGAGATCCAAATGGGTGAATTGAGAGAAGTGAGGTGCCAGCGTAGTCAGCCAGCGCCCGGCGCCCCCGGAAACATCGACCCCGGTGGCTCCGGGCTTGGCCCACGCAGAAATCAGGTGATCGACTATGGCTGAACGTGCCTGAAACTGCCTTCCAATTCGATCCCGCCTTCTGCCCCAGATGAGATGCGGATCGGTCGGCTGAGATGGTGCTTTCGTCAGCATGGCTCGATAACACCTGGGTCTTTGGACGGGCAATATTGCTCGACCAGGCTGCTTCCCACGTCTCGCCTGGTCAGCCCTCGCGGCAACCGCCGAACGATGCCGTCAAACGAGAACTTCAGAAAGCGCTCCGAAGGACTACCACGGATGAGGAGAGTGACGGGAAGGCCCATCCCCTGACATTGTCCGCGCAGGAAAACGCGCGGGGCGAGACCGATGATGGCGGAGCTGGATATTTTTGACTACGTAATCGTCGGCGCCGGAGCGGCCGGCTGCGTCTTGGCCAATCGTCTCGCCGCAAGCGGGACCCACACCGTCTGCGTGCTTGAGGCTGGGCCGCCGGACCACAGCGTGTTCCTGCGCATCCCGGCAGGCGTCTACAAAGCATCCTCCAGTCCAAGATATGCATGGCAGTTCGAGACCGCGCCGCACCCGGCGACGGCAAACCGATCGATACCAATGCCACAAGGCAAAACGCTTGGTGGCTCGACCGCGATCAACGGCATGAACTACAATCGGGGCTGCTCCGAGGACTTCGATGGCTGGGCCAAAAGGGGCAACCGAGGCTGGAGCTACGCCGAGGTCCTTCCATACTTTAAACGAACCGAGCGCAAGGTTGGGCCCGGCGACAAACGATACCGGGGGTCTGATGGCGCGCTTCCCATTACAGACTGCGATTGGCAGCATCCGCTATGCGATGCCTTTATTGAGGCTGCCTCGGACCTCGGGCTGCCGCGCAACCCTGACTACAATGGTGCAAACCAGGCAGGGGTCGGGTACTATCAGCGCTATATCGAGAACGGCTGGCGCATCAGTGCGGCGCGCGCGTTCCTGAAACCGATCGCGAGGAAAAAGAACGTCGACATCCGAACGAATGCGCATGCGGTTGCGGTCCTGTTCGAGGGAAAGCGGGCAACCGGGGTCCGCTACGCGCTGGAACCTGGCCGCCCCACGCGCGACGTGATGGCGCGTCGCGAGGTAATTCTCTGCGCCGGCGCGGCCAATACGCCAAAACTGCTACAGATATCAGGTGTTGGCCGACCTGCCTTGCTCGCCGAGCTGGGCATTCCCGTCGTGCATGCATTGCCCGGTGTCGGAGCAAACCTGCAGGACCACTACATGGTCCACTTGGTCGTCCGCGTGAAGGGCATCGAAACGATCAGCGGGCGCGGCCTCGCTTTGCTGTGGGAGGCGACCAAATGGACCTTGCGCCGGCCCAGCATCCTCGCCATTAGCCCATCCCTCGTCTATGGCTTTGCCAACTCCCGAGATCTTCGCTCCAATCCAGACATACAACTCGACTTTGCACTCGGTAATTACTCCAGTCGCCCGCCGGAACGATTTCCGGTTATAAAGCTCGGATTTTACCAATTGCGACCGCACAGCGTCGGGTTCGTTCAAGCGCGCTCGCCAGACCCGTTTTGTACCCCGGTCATTCAGCCGAACTACCTCGTTGAAGAACAAGACCAGCGCGTCGTTATTGACGGCATCCGGACTCTACGAGAAATGTTCGACACGCCAACGCTTCAACCCTACTGCTTTGGTGAGGAGCTGCCCGGTCCCTCGGCAACGGAGGACTCGGATCTACTGGAATTTGCGCAACAGGCCGGGCTGACGGCCTATCACTTATGCGGCACCTGTCAGATGGGCTCTCGCGAGAACCTGAGCTCCGTTGTTGACGCTGAATTGCGCGTTCACGGCTTGCACAATCTGCGAATAGCGGACGCGTCGATTATGCCCAGCGTGCCCTCGGCCAATACCTCCGCGGCTGTGTTCATGATCGCTGAAAAGGCCTCCGACATGATTTTGGGACGCCACCCGCTGCCTGCGGCGGACGTTGGACTCCCCCGTCAGCTAAAGCCCGACATCAAATTTGCCTCGCGCCAAACAGCGCCGGTCGCTCTTCAGCAGGCCTAGAATAGCCGTACCGAAGACTGAATGCGTGACCCAAAGAGATAGCCCCTTGAAAAGACGAACCCTCATTGCATCGGAGTTCAACGCAAGAGATCGCGCTCACTTCGCGCAATCCTATGAGTTTTGCCGCGTTGTCATGGAGTGCGATGACGCAGACCTCATTGCGCCCGGCATCGATAATTACCTCGCGCGGCGCCTCGGTGGCATTCTCCCGGCCCATGACAATCACAACGTTCAGCGTGACTTCAACAGATTGGTGAACGGCGTTCGCAAGGGATTGCGGTTAAAGAACGCACCGACGATCGAGCCCGTCACACTTGACCAAAGCTACGAGCTTTTCTTCTTTGTCGCTTGGAGCCCACAAAGCCTGGTTGAGCTCTCGCGAATCCGAAACTGGCGCAGTCGATGCAAGATTGCCGTCGCATACCTGTTCGAACTCTGGGGTAGCACGCTTGAACAGGACCGTCACTACCTAAAGCTTTTGGATCAATTTGATCATGTCTTTCTCCTTCACAGCGGAAGCATTTCGCGACTGCCTTCATACACGCGCGCTCCATGTTCCCTCCTGGTGACGGGGGTGGATTGTCTAACCGCCACACCCTACCCGGCGCAACCCGAGCGAGTCATCGACGTGTATTCCTTTGGCAATCGATCTAAACGTGTACACCAACAGCTGATGGATCTGTCGCGCGCCGGAAGCTTTTTCTACCTTTACGACTCTTTGGCCAGCACCGGCTCGGAGGTCAAGGATTGGCAAGAGCATAGAATGCTACTGGCCAATATCATCAAGCGCTCGCGTTACTTCATCGCTTTTAACCCGGCCACGCTGGCGTCGCCAAAGGCCAGCAAGATCGCGGGCGAGCAGGTTCTCCCAACGCGTTTGTTCGAGGGAGCGGCCGGGGGAGCCGTCATCCTGGGAACCACGCCGCAATGCCCTGAATTCCGAGAGTGCTTCGATTGGCCGGATGCGGTGATCGAGGTCTCGCCAGAGTCGGGCGAAATAGCCGCCACGATTCGCGAGCTGGATGCGCAACCTCAGCGGATCGACCGTGCGCGCCGGACCAATGCCACTCGTTGCCTGTTGCAACACGATTGGGTCTATCGATGGGAGCAGATCCTGTCGACAATCGGGATTGAGCCTCGACCGCAGCTCCATCATCGCAAGTCCCGGCTCAGTAATATCGCGTCTGCTGCGCTTGCAGAATTGGCGGCATAGCCGGCTGCGGCGAGAAGTCTGCAGGCTCGGCCGGTCTACTCACAAAGAGTGAATGTCGCCCGGCCGAAAACGATGCTCTACTGTATCGAAGACTTTCGACCGATATTCACTTCGGCAAGTCGCCCAACCACTGATGGCTCCATGCAAGAAACCTTGTCTCATTCAGCCGATACGGCGGTGGCTGCGCCGAGGCGAACTCGCTCACCTTACGTTTCAGCGGTGGCTCTGACCCATTTTGAGAGTGTCCGTCGCGCGTTGGCAAAAATCGAAGTGGGCGCGATCCAAAGAATAGTCGACATCTTCCGCGAGGCTCGCGACAGAGGGTCCTTCATCTATATTGCGGGTAACGGCGGCAGTTCCTCGACTGCCTCTCATTGGGTGAACGACCTCGGAAAAGCGGCCAAGCGCTACGGCCGGCGACCGATGAGAGTGATGTGTTTGTCCGACAATGTTTCCTGGTTCTCGGCGCTGTCAAACGACGAGGGCTATGAGCGGTCGTTCGCAGGGCAGCTCGACAATTTCGCGACTCCAGGCGACGTGCTGGCCTGCATTTCTGCAAGTGGCAACTCGACAAATCTGCTGCGGGCTTTCGAGTTGGCGCGCCAGCGGAAAGTCACAACGGTAGCCCTGGTCGGGTTTGACGGCGGCAAGTTGAAGGGCCTGGTTGACGAGGCGGTATGTGTTGCCACCGATGCCGGAGAGTACGAGCTTGTCGAGGACGTTCACGCAGTGATCTGTCACGCAATCACCAAGTGTCTGGTCGCCGATAAGCCTGGTCTGAAATCATGATGACTTTCGGCACGCCCTTCGCCCAGGCGCGTATTGAAGGGCGGCGATATAGTCGGCCCACGCAGGCGGTCATTCTCGCCGGCGGACGTGGGACCCGAATGCGGCCGATCACAAACGATAGGCCCAAGCCGATGATTCCGGTTCTCGGGCGTCCCTTCCTCGAATATCAGATCGAGCAACTTCGCGAAGAAGGATTTGATCGAGTCCTGATTCTCCTTGGGTACCTTCCGGAGGTGGTGCAGGAACATTTTGGTGACGGCAGCAACTGGGGCGTGCACATCGAATATTCCGTGACTGGGGCCGATCAACTGACCAGCAGTCGGGTGGTTACAGCGCGACACATGATCGATCCTTGTTTCTTGCTGCTGTACTGTGACAACTACTGGCCGATGAAGCTGGATCGCCTGTGGGCTCGCTTCTGTGAGGCGGGCAAGCCCGGATTGGTCACCGCTTACGCCAACAAGGACGGCTACTCGCGCGGCGGGATGCTTCTCGACCAGGAAAATAACGTACG
This sequence comes from Methylobacteriaceae bacterium, assembly GCA_019233695.1. Classification (GTDB taxonomy): domain Bacteria; phylum Pseudomonadota; class Alphaproteobacteria; order Rhizobiales; family Beijerinckiaceae; genus JAFAME01. The sequence continues at coordinate 12,651 of JAFAME010000505.1, read as the reverse complement.
GGTATTCGACCGCCTTCGCGCCACGCCCGGATTGCAGGAAGTAGAAATCAGTTACGCCATCCTCACCGACCTCGCTCTTGCGCTTCTGCCCGAGCAGGACACGTTGATCGAGGAGGCGCTCTATACTCCACTCGCCCAGCAGGGGCGCCTTACGGCCTATGTGAGTGATCACCGCTACTATAGCGTTGGCTCACTACCGCGGCTGCCGGCAACGGAAGCTTTCCTTCGGCGGGATCCAACCGTGATCCTCGATCGCGACGGCGTCCTCAACTGCAAGCCGCCGCAAGCGCAATATGTGCGAAACTGGGGGGAATGGGAGTGGCGCCCCGGCGCGCTCGAAGCGCTGCGGCTCCTGCGCGAGGCCAACTATCGAACGATCATTGCGTCGAATCAGCCGGGCATCGGTCGCGGCATGATGAGCGAAGGGGATCTGGAGGCCATCCATGGCCGTATGAAGCAGGAGATCGCGCGCGCAGGCGGTCGAATCGACGCCATCTACTATTGCCCGCACGATTGGAACAACGGCTGCGAGTGCCGGAAACCTAAGCCTGGCCTCCTCTACCAGGCCCAGAGAGACTTTCATCTCGATCTGACCCGCACTCCATTCATCGGCGATGACGAGCGCGACGCGGCAGCGGCGACAGCGGCAGACTGCCCCTTCCACCGCGTGACCGACGCATGCTCGCTTCTCGACATCACTCGGCAACTGCTCGAACTGAAAGGCGCGCCAGCTTATGTCCAATAACAGACGCATCTTGATCACCGGCAATAACGGCTACATCGGCTCGGTCATGGCGCCTTGGCTCCGCAGCCAAGACTACGACGTGGTGGGTCTCGATACCGGTTATTTCTCGGCTTGCACGCTTGTCCCAGACCTCGCCGAGATTCCAACAATCCGCAAAGACTTGCGCGAGATCAGCGCGAAGGACCTTGCCGGATTTGATGCGGTGATCCATCTGGCCGCGCTCAGCAACGATCCCATCGGGAACCTGAACGAGGCATGGACGCGAGAGATCAATGGGCAAGGCACGATTCGCCTGGCAAAATTCGCGAAACAGTCGGGCGTTTCGCGTTTCATTTTCTCCTCCTCCTGCATCATGTACGGCATGTCGGCGGCGGCAGTCGTCGACGAGACCTCGCCCCTTGCACCGCGCACCCAGTACGCACGATCCAAGGTCGAGGCGGAGAGGGACCTGTTCCGCCTGGCCGACGAGCATTTCTCCCCGACCTCCTGTCGAAACGGGACCGTCTACGGTCTCTCGCCGCGAATGCGGTTCGACACGGTTCTCAACAGTTTGACGGGGAGCGCGTTCACCACGGGTCGGGTCGAGATCCACAGCGATGGCAAACCCTGGCGACCGGTGGTCCATGTCCAGGACGTGGCACGTGCGTTCCAGGCGGTGCTCGAGGCGCCCCGAGAAACAGTCCACAACGAGGCCTTCAACGTCGGCGCGAGCGAGCTCAACCACCAGATCGGCGATCTGGCCCAGATCGTTGTGGACACAATTCCCGGATGCAGACTTGCGATGACACCGCAGCCGGGCGCCGATCAACGAACTTATCAGGCGGATTTTGCCAAGTTCAAAAGGACCTTCCCGGCGTTCGATTTCCTCTGGACTGTGCGGAGCGGGGCGGATGAGCTGTGCACCGCGTTCCAAAGGATCGGCCTGAGGCATGCCGATTTCACGGACAAGCGTTTCACGCGTCTGAGCTGGTTGCGGCATCTGCTCGATAGTCGATGCGTCGACGGGTCGCTGCGATGGACTGAGGTCGCGGCTGACAGCAATCGAAATCACGATCTCGCCCTGACCGGGTAGGAGGGGTAACTTGGAAGCGACATCGACGGCCCAGCGCCCACTCACGTCCCAAGTCATCGAGGAGGACCGGCATGGACCGCCCCTCCCCTACGAGCGTCCAGCCAACATCGTTGTGACGCGGACGCCTCTGCGGGTCAGCTTTGCTGGCGGGGGCACGGACTTGCCCGACTTTTATGACCTCGAAGAAGGTGCCGTCTTGAGTGCGGCAGTCGACAAATACGTGTACGTCACGGTAAAGCGGCACAGCAAGATCTTCAATGAGCCGATCCGGCTCAACTACTCCCGCACCGAGCAAGTCAATACCGTCGGGGAAATCGAAAACAACATTGCCCGTGAGTGTCTCAAATTTCTCGACATCGAACCGCCGATCTTCATCAGCACCGTTGCCGACATGCCGGCCTCGACCGGCATGGGAGGATCGAGCTCCTTTGCCGTTGGATTGCTCCACGCGCTGCACGCCTTCCGGGGCGAGCGCGTCACCGCCGGCCAGCTGGCCGAGGAGGCCTGCCACATCGAAATAGAGGTCCTTCACGAGCCCATCGGCAAGCAGGATCAATACGCCGCTGCGTTCGGCGGCCTGAATTTGCTTCGCTTCCGGCGCGGCGGGCGGGTGATGGTCGAGCCGCAACCGGTGGTGAACGGTTCCGTTGCTTACCTGTTCAGCAACATCATGATGTTCTGGACCGGGCATCAGCGCCCCGCAGCGTCCGTGCTGAATGAGCAGAAGAGCAATACACCTCGAAACCTGGATGTGCTTCGGCAGATGCGCAACGACGCCTATGAGATGCGAGCGCTCTGCTCCGGTCCGCAGATCGATCTCGAGCGCATGGGCAGTGCCCTTCATGAAGGCTGGAAGATGAAGCGGAGTCTAGCCTCCAAGATCACCACTTCCGAGATCGACCACTATTACGCGCGAGCCATCGAAGCCGGGGCTACCGGTGGTAAACTTTGCGGCGCCGGAGGCGGTGGATTCCTGATGTTCATCGTAAAGCCGGAAAAGCGCGAGAGGGTGAGGCAGGCCCTGTCGGGCCTCGCCTTTGTACCACTCGGCCATGAAGTGCACGGGTCCCGCGTGCTCTACCCCTCGGGATGAAACCAGCGCTTTGGAAGAGACCATGATTTTCCGTTCAACCGAAATCCCCGACTGCCATACCGTCGAACTTGAGAAGCGCGAGGATGAACGCGGTTTCTTCGCACGGGGCTGGTGTTCACAAGAGTTCCAGGATCACGGTCTCCCCGACCGTTTCGTCCAGATGAATATTTCCTCGAACCGCCGCCAGCATACGCTGCGGGGCTTTCATTTTCAAACCGCCCCTTACGGGGAGGACAAGCTCCTGCGATGTGTTCGTGGTGCCGTTTATGACGTGGTACTCGATCTGCGGCCGGACTCACCTACCTTCATGGGGCACATTACAGTTGAGCTCAGTGCCGCAAACTACCGCATGCTGCTCGTCCCCAAGGGTTGCGCCAACGCGTTTTTGACCTTGGCCGACGGGACAGAGGTCACATACCTCGTGTCCGAGTTTTACACGCCTGCGGCTGAGTGCGGCGTCCGCTGGAATGATCCAGCGTTCGACATCAAATGGCCTGCCGAGCCCGCCGTCATTTCCGACAAGGACCGCAGCTGGCCGGATTTTGTGGCCAAGCCCATAGGCTTCCTCATGACGGCCGACCTGGAGTAAAAGCGCATGTTCATCATCGACCGCGAACTCGAGCGGCTGGAACGGGCCGGCACCCCGATCCGGGTCGGGATGGTCGGCGCCGGGTTCATGGGCATCGGCATCGCCCGTCAGATCCTGCGCTACACAAAGGGCATGGAGCTCGTAGCAATTTCCAACCGTCATCTGGAAGGAGCTCGCAAGGCTTATGCCGACTCCGGCGTGCAAGACGTTGCACGTGTAAGGTCCGTGGACGAATTGGACGACCGTATCGCCCAGGGCCGGCCCGCCATTACCGATGACCCGATGCTTCTTTGCGACTCTAAAGGGATCGATGCGATTCTAGAGGTGACCGGCACGGTCGAGTTCGCGGCCCACGTGGTGATGCGCGCCATCTCCGGGGGCAAGCACGTCGTGATGATGAACGCGGAACTCGACGGCACTGTCGGGCCGATCCTCAAGGTTCACGCCGATCGCGCCGGGGTGGTTATCACGAACACGGAAGGCGACCAGCCCGGCGTCATCATGAACCTGTACCGGTGGGTCAAGGGATTGGGCATCAAGCCGGTGCTGTGCGGGAATATCAAAGGCCTGCACGATCCCTACCGCAATCCCACAACTCAGGAAGGGTTCGCCAGGAAATGGGGCATGAAGGCCCCCATGGTCACATCCTTCGCGGACGGCACAAAGATATCGTTCGAGAACGCCATCGTCGCCAACGCCACGGGCATGCGGGTGGCAAAGCGCGGGATGCACGGCCCGGTGGTGGAAACCGGCACCCCGATTCAAAACGCGGTGGGCTGGTACCCGGTTCAGGACCTCCTCGAAGGTCCGGGCATTGTAGATTACTGCGTCGGCGCCATGCCGAACCCAGGCATATTCGTCCTTGGGACAACAACGGATGAGTTCGAAAAGCATTATCTCTCGCTCTACAAAATGGGAAATGGGCCACTCTATTGCTTTTACTGGCCCTATCATCTCTGTCATTTCGAAGTCCCATTCACCCTGGCTCGTGCAGTGATTATGAAGGATGCAGCGATCACTCCGTGCGGCGCGCCGTGCGTTGACGTTGTGGCGGCCGCCAAAAGGGACCTCGAGGCCGGAGAAATCCTCGATGGGCTTGGCCACTATATGACTTACGGCTTGTGCGAGAATGCGCAGGTCGTTCATGCTCAGCGCCTCATACCGATCGGCCTTGCCGAAGGTTGTCGTCTTCGCCGGAAGATCGAACGAGATCAGATTCTCGGCTACGATGACGTCGAGATTCCGCAGGGCCGGCTGTGCGATAGACTGCGCTTGGAACAAGACGCTCTCTTTTTTCCGCAGCCTCTCATTCATGCTGCGGCATGAACTTCGGGGAGACGTCCCTCCCGGCCTGGCTGCCGTTTATCTAAAGAACCTCGGGAGCAGCGCGAACGTGCTGGTTCCCGGCCCCCTTGCGACGCGCAAGGTCACCCGACACCTGCCGGCCTCCTTAGGGCGTCCCTCGAAGCACCTGGGCGGCGAGGTCGCGCAAATCCTGAAATGCTGTCACCATTTGGTAACATGCCAAAAAGGCGAGCATGTAAAAGGTTGCCGCGTGGCTCCTTTCCCAGGTGACGACCCTTTGACCGAGCCTCCAACCCCAACGCATCTGTGTCGGCCATAACGTGGTGGAGGCCAAGAACAGGCTGCCGATGATATCGCCCGGATAGTGAAAACCCACGTATATCCGGGACGTTTCGACTACCGCCGTGCAGGCAAGCGCCACTGATCCGAGCCGTGGTCGAATCAGGAAAATCAGGATTGCCAAGCCCGCGAACATGGTCGCCCGCTCGCTCGGAAAGGTGTGACCATTGGAAGGGCCGGCCGCTGCCAGGTCCTCCGTGTCGCCCGGCACAGCGGGAGGGCGAAGTTCGAGCATCGGATCAAAAATTGGCTTCGGCGGACTTGGCAAAGCGTGTTGCAGCAAATGCGCAACAAGCCCTGCGAGCACGGCGGCGAAGATGCCGCTCACCATCCTCGATCGCAATTCCTCTTCGGCACGGGAAAACCAGCAATGCCAGAGCAAGGATACAACGACTGCCCCCTCCAATGCCGAATTGGAAATATACAATGCCAATACCGATGCAAAGTGATGATCTCTCGCTACGCTCCTGATGCGTTCTGCCAGCGGTCTGTCAAACCAATCTGGATGCAAGGCCACGACCGCGGTGACGAAAAGACAGAACAAGAACGCAACCGTGTAGGCCAAGCACCGGGGATCAGAGGCCTGGCGGGGCATCAGAGCCAACCCCGGCTCCATCCTCACTTGCCTGGTGGACTTTCGTTCTCAGATACCGTCGCCGGCCCTCAGGAACTCCATCCGCATGGTGTCCATGATGATGCGCAGATCGAGGCCGAAAGACCAGTTCTGGACGTATTCCAGGTCGAGCTCGATACGTGCTTTGGCTCGATTGGCATCCACAGTGCTGCCGCGAAAGCCTTGTGCTTGTGCAAGGCCCGTCAGCCCTGGCCGGACGCGATGACGATCGAAGTAGTTTGGCACCAGAAGCTCGTACAGATCTCCCGCTGCCAGCATACCGACAACATGGGGGCGCGGTCCAACGAGAGACATGTCGCCTTTTAAAACGTTGATCAGTTGCGGTAGCTCATCGAGACTGAACCGACGGAGAACCCGACCGATTGGCGTTACACGAGGGTCGTCCTTACGTGTTTGCGCTACCCCCGTGCTGTCGCACTGAGCGATATACATCGTCCTGAACTTATATATCGAGAAAATTGTATTGTTCAAGCCGTACCGTCGTTGTCGGAACAGAACAGGCCCCTGCGAAGTGAGTTTAATCAAGCAGGCAATCACCGTAAGTCCCGGCAGTAACGCGACAAGGATTACTGCAGCGGCGAATGCGTCAAAGCTGCGCTTGGGTATTGACCGAGCCGGGTTGGCTTTTGGATCGTTGCTCGCCAAGCGGCCGGCGGTCGGAGTAGCTCTATAAGACATCTATGCCTTGCCCCAATAGGACGTTCGATGCGAGCGCTGTTTTGCGTAATTCTTCGAGGGCGCCGACAGACATGACAACGTGCTTATGAGCTTTTGACGCTGTTCGACGTTGCATGTCTTTTCTGGACTCCTGTTTACCAAGAAAGGAACTCTGACCAGGAGTGGGAAGGCGAAGTAATCCTTTTTTTCTCTCCTCGCAGGCGGAGAAGGTAACAGGATATCCAGAATTTGGTCGTAAGCTCCTGAGAACAGTCGAGAGTTGTTCAGCCGTGGAGGACGCCGAAATACGAACTCATCGCTCCCCAGGTCGACGGGCCGAACTGGCGCGAACACGTCATGAAGCAGGTCGGCGGCACGGGTCGATGCGCCTCATCGCATTTGGCGTACTTCTTGTGTTTTCGATCTGGGCTTGGGTTGTGATCATTTGGTTCATTGTGTCATGACCCTTGAGGTGTCGTGTCAAAGGGCTTCGAGGCCGGCCTGTTCGGATTTCTCACCGACGTTGCCTGGCCGCCGGGTCGCGCCGTGATCCACGTTCCGCGTGCTAAGCAGTAAGCAGCGGCCTCTGAGCAAAACGCTACGCGGCCGATCTGATCCAGGTCGTGCGAGGTAGCCGTCCCTTCTTTCGCTTCCTGGCGGGTTTCCGGATCCGTTTTCAGTGCAAGGCCGCAACGGCTGTTCGCGCGGCCGCCGTTGCCATGCCGGCGCCAGAAAGCGACTAGCGTGTCGAAGCTTCAGGTTCGGCGGGAAGGCGCTTCGTACCGCGATCGTCCGGTTGCATCATCGTCACTAGCGGGGGTGAGCTGCTTGGCAGCTCCCGAACTTTGATGATGTCGCCCGGCTGTATGGGAGTGGTCTCCGTGGCCGGGATCTCCTGGGACTCACGCCCCCGCCGGCGCACGATCACAAAATCATGTTTGCGGTTGTCGGAACCGGTTGAAGTCGTCATCTGGCCCAGCTGGAGGCGCAACTCGCGAATTTCCCGGGCTGCGGGGATCGCGGCCTCCGTCTGCTGAAGGCTTGTCCGTGCATCTGACAATTGGGTGGCAATTCGCTGTTTGTAGGCGCTCTCGGCCTGGTCGATTCTGAGCTGCATCTCGCCGATGGCGAGATGCAGCGCAGTCATCTGAGCGGCATATCCAGAAATGTTGCCTTTGTTGCGCGCCTCCTCCCGTTGCAGCTCGATGCCGGTGTAGCGGTTGCCCAAGCCGTTTTTGAGGAGCTTGTCATAGTCTTGGATATGAGCCTGGATCAGCTGGAGCTGTACGGCCTCGGCGTTAGCCTGCTCTTTTATGCTTGCGATCTGCGCCTCGAGGAGGGGCTGCTGTGCCCGCATGATCGAAAGTTCCTGGTCGAGCGCGCTTGCCTCGCCCTTGAGAATCGCTTTTTCACTGGCGACGACGTCGGCAAGGGAGCTGTCGTTCGCCACGTCCGGCACCTTCGCAAGATCAAAATCGGCCGCTCCACTGAGCTGCGCCTCAAGTCGCGCAATGCGAACCTGCAGAGCTCGACGGGACTCCAGAAGGACCCGCAAGTGCTCGTCGGCGAGAAGATATTCGGCCCTCGCCCCGTCTCGCGGCTGATCGGCCGAATAACCGCCAGCCAGCGCGACGGCGCTTGCGACCACGGAGCCATATCGGAAAACATAGCTGCCGGGGGCTCTCACATCACCCATGACGTTGATGGGTCGGAACTCGGTAACTCGGACACTCACGATCGGGTGCTCGACAAAGCTGGCGAGACGTTTCGCAATTTGTTGTTCCGCCTCGTCGACGGTCATCTCGGCAATGGACACGTCTCCGACCAAGGGAAGACGGATATGTCCCGCGGAATCCACGAAAACGTCGCCGGACAGTCCTGCCTGCTCGAAAACCGCAATGTTTATCCGGTCACCGGGCGCAAGATTGTAAGTGCTGCCATCGCCCGGGATTTCAGCACCGACAGCCGATGCAATAAGCGCGATCGCGCTGCAGAATAGCCCGAGAGCAAGCCCACAACTGGTGCGGTGCAACTGTCGCATTGGATCAGCAGAGAACCGAGCAGGCAGGGTGGATGTGTGTCTCTGCGAGAACTCGGAGATTGAGATCGCTGCCACCATAGATTCCACTCTGTCCGGATGTGCGTCTGATGATCGAATTTCCTTAAATTTGCACATCGTTGCCAGCTACTTCTTGCGTCGGCAACCCCCAGTTCGGAGTACCTCGTAGGTTTGATACGATGGGCATCAGGCCGACACACTACTGGAAGAGAGCAACACCGGCGCGCGATGGCCGACTTCAGTATCGGTACGCGGCGGCGAGTTGGCGACAAGTGGAAGCTAGCGATAAAGGCGGGACCAGGCCCTGATCAGCGTCTGCCCAAATCCAACCGACCCATCGTGCTCGGGAACACGGCTTCCGTGACTCCAATTTGACGCGAGGCTACCCATTTTGAATGACCATCTTTGCCCCTACCCAGTTTTCAGTATTACATCCGGCCTCACGAAACATCTACAATTCAATTGCCACAGTCCGCGGGTCAATACAGGAGGCTGGTACCTTGACGATTCTGCCGCGAAACGAAAGCTCGACAGCGACGACGCCACACTTGAAACGGACCGCGGAGGTCGGCCGGCGCAATGGCCTGGGTGGAAATGGCAATTCCCGCCGCGCGACTGCGAACGGCCCACTGCCGCGGCCACGCGGACGGCGTCCGTCGGACCCCGACACGGTGGCCACAATTCTGATAGAACGATGTCCGTTGCTTAGAGAAGGTTTACTGCGAATTCTGAGCACGACGCAGTTCCAGGTTGTGTCGTTCATGACTTTTGGTGAGGATATGCCGACATTGTCGGCTCAAGCCTCACCTCGTGTTATGCTCATATTTGAAGCTGGACCTGATCCGAAGCAACTCGTTGCGGAGGTCGAGCGTCACAAGGAGCAATATCCGTCAGCTTGGTGTGTAGTGCTCGGCGACCTTTACCCCCCCACTGAGCTGATTTCTGTGCTTCACGCGGGTGCATCGGCTTTTCTTTCAAAAGACGTCTCCGCCGACGCGCTGGTTAAAACTCTCGAACTTGTGATAATGGGAGCAAGCGTGCTACCCACAAACGTGACATCTGCCTTTGGAACACAGGTTGTCAGTGCAAACGTTGACACTCCACCGGATGACGCACGGGACGCGAACAATGTAGTTGATCCCGTCTTACACAGATTGTCGACGCGGGAAATCGATACTCTATATTGCCTCTTACACGGCGACTCGAATAAGCTTATTGCGCGCAAGTTCACCATTGCAGAAGCGACTGTAAAAGTTCACATCAAGGCCATTCTCAGGAAGATACGAGTCCAAAACCGAACGCAGGCGGCTATATGGGCGATCAATCGCCTGCCTCCCCCAGTCGCGAGTCTTCGAGCGCAAGGTCAAGCCGGTTCGATTTTGTTGAATGAAGCCGTTCCGTCGGTATGATCCCAAAATGCGGCGGCAGTTTTGGCGGCCAGCAGTGGGGACGGATAGCCCTTATAGGGCCGAAACCCGCGACCGTGTCGCATCGTTCCGTCCTGATGGGGGCGGTCAGATCGGCCGCGATCGAGGGCTCATTGTTTAACACTTTTTTTCCATGTCGCTCCAAGTTCGAACGACACCCGCCGTTCCCGAGTTTTCCACCGGGTCGCGAACCGGAAGGGTCGTTCATGCCATTTACCTCTTGAAGTTGTGGTACTGCTCCTGTTTAGTGAGAAGGGGATTCGGAAGACTGCGGCTGGCGGATCAAGTAGCTCTTTTGGTTGCAGGCACCCGGCAAGCACCCGTAATTGTTGCGGGTGTCCTGGGTCTGCTGCTGCATTGAGAAGCCAAGGCGTTTTGAAAAGCGTATTAAATTGTAGCTTAGGGAGTGTTTTAGATGACTGTGAGCGGCGCTTATCCCCGACTGATTCATCGGGAAGGGGAGGATCCTGATACGAGGACAAGCGTTGAGATACGCATTTATCCCTGGGGGTCCAGCAAACTTGCGGACTCCGCTATTTCAAAGGAGTTCGGCAGCGAAGCCGAAATCGACGATTGGATTCGTGCGTTCAAGGGCGAACTGGACCAGGTCGCCGACGATGCCAAGCAGGCACTTCGCGCAAGCCGCTCCCGGAGAGGCGGCCTCTGAGGCGGCTTGGAAAGCATGGGTGGCGAAAGATTTGCCCATGGTCGTGTCGTCACAGTCGTTCGATGGACTTTGCTTATCTTGGCTGGGTTGCGAGGATATCCGACAATGCACGGGCGCTGTGCCTTCGCAAGGACGGAGCTGACGCTAATCATGAACGGAAAGCGCTCTAACTTGTTTCTCTGGTGAGGAAAGCAACCTGTGTTCGATTGGTGGCGTTGAGCTTTCGCATGATATTGCGCATATGCACCTTTACTGTACTCTCCGCGATGCGGAGTTCGTAGGCGATGATCTTGTTAGGCTTGCCCCGCTGCAATTGTTCCACTATTTCCGCTTCCCGGTCCGTAAAAACGCGATCCGTAAAGACGCCATCGGCGTGGCCCACCAAACCTGAGCCTTCCTGTCCCTGCGTCGGCCGCATACTCACACAAAAATCCACCACCTCGCGGGACACGTAAGTGCCACCGGAGAGCACCAATCGGATGGCAGCAACTGCCGTCTCGAAATGAAGCGAAGTCGGAAGGTACCCACGCAAGCCGTCGCGAATTGCGTCCAGCGCCAAGCCAACGTCGTCCCGATCCGCGATCGCCATGACGGGCAATTCGCTGTACCTCTTCCGAATATCGGCAATCTGCTGACGCAGCCCACCGTTTGTTGCGCTCGGCGGCCCAACGTCCAACAGCACAAGATCGGGCCGTGCCGGAGATGCCTCGCAGATGCAGGCGACGCTCTCCACGACGAAATCTTTGGCTTGCGACGAGAGCATGTACTGAAGGCATTCGCGTCGCATTGGGCTCTCGCCAATGAGCAGCAGTCGATGGACCGCGGGCGAAGGTCTCGACCCGGAAGGCTCATCGGTATCCGACAGGTGCAGCCCCACACCGTTAACACGTTCCATACTCAAGTTCCTCATTCAAGCGCCACACCTTTTTTCTTCGTCGCGCTTAAGAGGTCGGCCGTGCGCGGGCCCCTCCGCATCCAACTCCGCTGCCTTTCTGAACCGAGGCTTGCTCAAACCAACGTCACGCGCCAAGGTTCGGCAATGAGAAACCCCACCGTTTCTCCCGACGCGCCGTCGTCAGCTGTTAGACGAAAGACTTATCCGGTGCCCCACGTTATACTTCCTTTGCCTTAGAATTACCCTCATTTTTAGACATTGTCAATCGCCTGTTAACCAAGGGCGGGGCCGGCTGTCTAACGCTTTCGAGGTAAAGACGTATAACGCAGTTGAGCGCTATCAATTGGAGGACTTTCATCTGATTGATCAAGTCCTGTTTTTCAAAGCAAGTGTTTTGCCCTGACTTACGAAGCAATGGCGCCTAATATTATCTCACTTTCCTATTATATCTAAATTTGCCTGCTGTTCCCGGATGCTCCGTCGACCTCAGGGAGGGAAATAGATGTGGATAACAGGTCGAATATGTATTGACCGGCTTCCATGCGCGTGCGTGGCGGCGGAGGCTCGGCGGTTGCCAGGGGGTGCGCCGGGTTGGACTATCCGGTGATCCAATTCGAGTTGGTTCCCGACCCCTAAGGTGCTCTGTCCAAAGGTTAGACGTGCAAAATCCCTTTCGACATTGGACAATCGTCGCATAATATGTATGTATTCTCAAAAGTGCGCTGGCCCTGGCGCTACCCCAGCGTTGGCCACGATAGAAAGCGCTTACTGAACGCTTTTCAGGGAACAAAGAACAACATGGACTTCGAGGGCGGCACTCGGCGCGGAAAGTTGGAGGCGCGGCAGGCAGTTCGCGTCTATATCTACCCGTTTGGCTCGAACAAATCTTCAGCCCGTCCCATTGTATCCGAGTTCAGAAGCGAACTAGAGATAGACGATTGGATTCGGACGTTCAAGAACCAACTCGACGAGGTTGCCGAAAGCGCGAAGAGGGCTCTTCGCGTAAGTCGGACCAATGACGCTTTAAGCTGAAGATAAGCTCGCAAACAAGCGAAGGTGCTGGGTCGTGCCTGCGTTGCCACCGCCAATGAGCGCAACAGCCGGGTACTTCTGAAGACTAGCTAAGTTAGTATCGTGGCAGAATAGAACTCAACCACGATTTACTGCGT
>JAFAME010000487.1 GCA_019233695.1 Methylobacteriaceae bacterium | reverse complement strand
AGCTTCTTCTGCACGAGCTGGGTGGCGGCGAGCGGCCGGCCGAACTGCCGGCGCTCGAGCGTATAGCGGCGCGCCCTGTGCCAGCAGTCCTCGGCCGCGCCCATGGCGCCCCACGAAATGCCGTAGCGTGCCCGGTTGAGACAGCCGAAAGGCCCCTTCAGGCCCGACACGTTCGGCAGGAGATTGGCCTCCGGCACGGCAACGCCGTCCATCACGATCTCGCCGGTGATAGAGGTGCGCAAGGAGAGCTTGCCGTCGATCTTGGGCGTCGACAGCCCCGGCATGGCGCGCTCGAGGATGAATCCGCGGATTTCGTTGCCGTGCGCGGCGGACTTCGCCCACACCAGTAATATGTCGGCGATCGGACTGTTGGAAATCCACATCTTGGAGCCGGTCAGCCGATAGCCGTCGGCCGTCCTTTCGGCGCGCGTCGTCATGCCGCCGGGGTCAGAGCCGGCGTCCGGCTCCGTCAATCCGAAACAGCCGACCCATTCGCCGGTTGCCAGTCTCGGCAAGTACTTGCGGCGCTGCGTCTCGTCGCCATAGGCGTAGATCGGATACATGACCAACGAGGATTGCACGCTCATCATCGAGCGAAACCCCGAGTCGACGCGTTCGATTTCCCTTGTTATCAGGCCATAGGAGACATAGCCGGCCTCGGCACAGCCGTAGTCCGCCGGCAAGGTGGGGCCGAGCAGACCAAGCGCGCCCATCTCGCGGAAAATGCTGCGGTCGGTCTTTTCGACGGCATAGGCCTCGATGACGCGCGGCTGAAGTCTCTCCTGCGCGTAGTCGCGCGCCGTATCGCGGATCATCCGTTCGTCTTCGGTGAGCTGCTCGTCAAGCAGAAACGGATCATCCCACTTGAAGGCCGAGCCGGCCTTGTCGGCCTGCTTTGACCCGCCCTTTGCCGCTCCGACTGCCATCCGACACTCCTGCCGCAAGCAAGCGGCCCTTGCTTCGCGCCTATTCGTCGATCGGCGTATAGCGGCCATCGATCTGAGCCAGTTCGATCGCGTTGCCGAACGGATCCTGGACGAAGAACCGAGGGCGGTGATCGATGACGGAGGTGTCGCGGATCGGCACCCCGAACTTCTCGGCCTGCTTGCGGAAGGCCGAAAGGTCATCGACCTCGATACACAGATGATCGCCCGGGCGGGGCGGCGCGAACCTGGCAGGATCGGTGCGGATCAGATGGATCTCATCCTCGTCGTCGCCGATATCGTACCAGATGAGGGCCATATGCTTCAGCCCCACGGGACGAGGCTTTTCCTTGAGACCGAGCACGTCGCCATAAAACCGGCGCGCCTCTTCTTCCCGGCCGGCCTCGATGCCGATGCTGACGTGTTGAACCCGTTTGACGCGCATGACTGCCTCATGAGGTGACGACCCTGGTCGCCCGAGGACACGACCGCGTCAAATTCAATACCAGTTCAACGTGGGAGGTTCTACCGGCACCTTGGTGCGCCCTCGGCAGTGCAATTTGGCATCCGCGCGACTTGCTGCCCCCGCATACCGACGGGCCCGCCGTCTTGCGGGGCACCGGCCCCGCCTATACATTCCCGGCACTCCCCGCCGGCACGGCCAGGCAGGCCGGTCGAGGACACCGAGATCAGTATGACAATTGCCGCCGCATCACCCCTCCACGCCAAATTGGCTATCGTCGGCTCCGGACCCGCCGGATACACGGCGGCGATCTACGGCGCGCGCGCCATGCTGGAGCCGATCCTGATCACCGGCTTCGAGGCCGGCGGCCAATTGATGATCACGACCGACGTCGAGAACTACCCCGGGTTTGCCGACGTCATCCAGGGGCCGTGGCTGATGGAGCAGATGCGGCTGCAGGCCGAGCATGTCGGGACGCGCATGATCGCCGACCATATCGTTGCCGCCGACCTTGGCCGGCGCCCGTTCCGCCTTACCGGCGACGTCGGCACCTATACGTGCGACACGCTTGTCATCGCCACCGGGGCCAAGGCCAAGTGGCTTGGCCTGCACAGCGAGGAGATGTTCCAGGGCTATGGCGTTTCGGCCTGCGCCACCTGCGACGGATTCTTTTTTCGCGGCAAGGAGGTGGCGGTCGTCGGTGGGGGCAATTCGGCAGTCGAGGAAGCGCTCTATCTCGCCAACCTCGCAGCAAAGGTGACGGTGGTCCACCGGCGCGATAGTTTTCGCGCCGAACGGATCCTCCAGGAGCGCCTGTTCAACAATCCGAAGATCGAGGTTATCTGGGACAGCATCGTCGAAGAGATCGGCGGCGCCCGCGATCCGCTGCGCGTCACGCACGTGGTCTTGCGCAACGCAAAGACCGGCGCGTTGAGCGAACGGCAGGTCGAGGGTGTCTTCGTCGCCATTGGCCACCATCCGGCCTCCGAATTGTTCGTGGGGCAGCTGGATATCAAGCCGAACGGCTATATCCGGACCGCGCCGAATTCGACCGCAACCAGCGTGCCGGGCGTTTTTGCGGCGGGCGATGTCACCGATGATGTCTATCGCCAAGCGGTTACCGCAGCGGGACTGGGCTGCATGGCAGCGCTTGAAGCCGAGCGCTGGCTTGCGATGGCGGAGGCGCCGCGGGCCGCCGCGGAATAGAAATTGGGGGGCCGCGCCCGGCAGACCGGTGCGGCTTTATGGCGCCGTGGGCGCCGCGAGAAATCGGTCTCAGGCTGGAGCGCAGGTGGACTGGGATAAGTTGCGAGTGTTTCAGGCCGCGGCCTCCGCCGGCTCGTTCACCCACGCCGGCGAGAGCCTGGGGCTCAGCCAGTCGGCGGTCAGCCGTCAGGTCAGTGCGTTGGAACAGGACCTCGAAGTGCCGCTGTTCCATCGCCATGCCCGTGGCCTCATCCTCACCGAGCAGGGCGAACTCCTTTACCGCACCGTCCAGGACGTCATGCTGAAGCTCGACGCCACGCGCACCCGGCTGACCGACAGCCGCGAGCGCCCGCACGGCGATCTGCGGATCACCACGACGCTTGGCATCGGCATGAACTGGCTTGCGCCGCGCCTCGGCGAGTTTCTCGAACTCTATCCCGAGATTCGCCCGCATGTGATCCTGACCGACGAGGAGCTCGATCTCGGCATGCGGGAGGCCGACGTGGCGCTGCGCATGCGCGAACCTGTGCAGCCGGACCTCATCCGGCGGCGCCTGTTCACCATGCATTTTCACGCCTATGCCTCGGCCGAGTACCTCAAGCGCTACGGTCAGCCGCGGACGCTCGATGATCTCGATCATCACCGGATCCTGGCCTATGGCGGCAGTGGAACCCATTTCTTGAGCAACATCAATTCGTTGCCAACCGTAGGCAGGGACCCGAAAAACCCACGGCCGGCGGCCTTGACGATCAACAACATCACCGCGTTACGCCATGCCGTCGAAAACGGCGTCGGCATCGCCGTGCTGCCCGACTATCTCGCCGAACCGGTGAAGGGCATCGTGCGGCTGCTGCCGGAGGCCAGCATGCCGGAACTCGATTGCTACCTCGTCTATCCCGAGGAGGTGAAGGGCGTCGCCCGCGTCCAGGTGTTTCGCGATTTCCTCGTCGCCAACGCGCAACGATGGCACTATTGAGGCTTCGAACACGCCGTCTGCCCGCGTCGTCCCGGCCGGAGCGAAGGGGAGAGCCGGGATCTGGCACCCGATCCCGGACAGCGCTTCGCGCTTCCGGGACGACAAAGCCTCGGTTTCTCGGCACCTTGGTCTAGATTCCCGATCTCAGCGCCGCAACGTCTGGATCTGCGCTCATGAACATCAAAGCTGAACGCCGCAGCGGCTCCTCGTCCGATCAACGCCTCGACAGGCTGGCCGAAATCGCCGTCCGCGTCGGGCTCGGGCTTGCCCCGGGCCAGGAACTGGTGATGACGGCGCCGATCGAGGCCTTGCCGCTCGCCCGGCTCGTGGCGGAGCACGCCTACAAGGCTGGCGCCTCGCTCGTCACCACGCTTTTTGCCGACGACGCGGCCACCCTGATGCGATTCCGCCACGCATCACGCGAGAGTTTCGAGCACGCGCCGGCATGGCTCTTCGAGGGCATGGCGGCGGCTTTCCGTTCGGGCGCGGCCCGGCTTGCCATCGTCGGCGAGGATCCGGCGCTGCTTGCCGGCCAGGACGCCGAAAAGGTCGCCACGGCCAACCGGGCCCGCTCCAAGGCATATCTGCCGGCGCTCGAACTGATCGCGGCCTTCGCAACGAACTGGACCATCGTCGCGGCAGCAACCCCCGCCTGGGCGAGGACGGTGTTTCCGCAGGCGTCCGAGGATGAAGCCGTCGCGCGACTGTGGGAGCTCATCTTTTCGGCTTCGCGCGTCGATGGCCCGGATCCGATTGCCGCCTGGGCGGCGCACAATCAGGCCCTGCAGGCCCGAACCCACCTTCTCAACGAGCGGCGCTTTGCGGCGCTCCGCTTCCGCGGTCCGGGAACCGACCTTCAGGTGGGCCTCGCCGAGGGTCACGAGTGGGCCGGCGGCTCGACCACGGCCAAGAACGGCATCGTCTGCAACGCCAACATCCCGACCGAGGAAGTCTTCACGACGCCTCACAAGGATCGGGTCGAGGGGGTCGTGACCAGCACGAAGCCGCTGTCCTACCAAGGCACGCTGATCGAGGAAATCTCGGTGCGCTTTGCCGCCGGCGCAATTGTCGAGGCCAATGCCCGGACGGGGGAGGAGGTCTTGCGCAAGGTGCTTGAGACAGACGAGGGCGCGCGCCGCCTCGGCGAGGTCGCGCTCGTGCCCTATTCCTCGCCGATCTCGCGCAGCGGGCTCCTGTTCTACAGCACGCTCTTCGACGAGAACGCGGCGAGCCACATCGCGCTCGGCCAGTCCTACAGCAAATGCATCCGGGGTGGCGATGCCATGTCGCCGGACGAACTCGCAGGGCACGGCGCCAATCGCAGCCTGATCCATATCGACTGGATGATCGGATCGGCCGAGATCGATCTCGACGGCCTTGGCCGCGACGGGCGCTCCGAGCCGCTGATGAAAAAGGGCGAGTGGGTGGTGTAGCCCGCGCGCGGAGATCCCGGGGGCGTGCTCAGGCGCGAGGGTCGCCTCGCGACCCCCCAGTCCTCTCAGGCATAGAGCCGTTCGCTTTGCAGGTCCTTGTAGAGGCCCGCGACGTGTTCTCCATAGCCGTTGAACAACAGCGTCGGACGGCGATCGTATGTGCCGAGCACATCTTCCATCGCCTGGCTCCAGCGTGGATGCGGCACTTCCGGGTTGACGTTGGCCCAAAATCCGTATTCCGAGGCCTGGATCTTTTCCCACATCCCGACTGGCCGCTTGTCCGTGAAGCTGACCCGCACGACCGACTTGATTGACTTGAAGCCGTACTTCCACGGCACGGCCAGGCGCAGCGGCGCCCCGAACTGCTTGGCAAGCGGCTTGCCGTAGGCGCCGGTGACGAGGAAGGCAAGCTCGTTTGCTGCCTCCTCCATCGTCAGCCCTTCCACGTAGGGCCAGGGATAGTAAGGCAGTCGCTGGCCCGGCGCCATTCTCGGATTGTTGAAGGTCTCCATCTGGACGTATTTCGCCGAGGACAGCGGCTTGGCAAAATCGAGGAACGCCTTGAAAGGAAAGCCCGTCCAGGGGATCGCCATCCCCCAGGCTTCGACGCAGCGATGGCGATAGAGCCGCTCCTCGACAGGCATCGCCTTGATCAGGTCGTCGATGCCGACCTCGCGCTCCTTCTCGACCATGCCGTCGATCTTGACCGTCCAGGGTCGTACCTTCAGGCTCTGCGCCGCCGAGGCGACCGTCTTCGTCTCACCGTATTCGTAGAAATTGTTCCAGTTCAGGTTGGCCTTCTCGGGCGTGATGTCACGATCGAGCTTGAAGGCCTCGCTGCGCTTGGCGGGATAGAGCGAGGCCGTCGGATCGGGCGTGTCGGCCGCAACCTCGTCGGGCCGCGCCAGTCCAAAGCCGATCGCCACGGCGCCGGCCGCGGCTCCGGCGCCCGCAACCACGGCGCGCCGGCTGAGCAGCACGCCTTCCGCCGTCGCTTGGCTCTCCCTGATTTCCCAGCTCTTTCGTCGGCGGATGAACATGGCTCGCTCCTGCGCCACGGCATGAATCGAATTGGTTCAGATGTACGACGGTGCGCCGATCACGGCAAATCACGAGCAAGCGAAAGTCTGGGAGCTAATTGCACTTCAGGGGCTCTGTAGAGGGCCCGCCTTGCTGTGGTAGTCCGCACAATTATCGCGTGGCAAATCCCTGGCGCCGAAAACGCCACGAGGCCCGGCGGTTTCCCGCCGAGCCTCGTCGGCCGGCTCATCCTAGATACGCGAATGGGCCGCCCGACCCCACTACTCAATCGATGACGTCGAGCACTTCACGTGTGTTGGGATCGACGATGACGATGTGGTGGTCGCGGGTGACCACGTAGTCATAGGACTGCACCATCGGCACTTCACTGATCACGACCTGCGGTATGGGCGCGAGCGTCACCGTATCAGGCACGAGCCCGCCCATCTCGCCGGTGAACTCGACGGCCGCCGATTCCTCGGGATGGATGTCCCGGCGGATGATCTCACGTTGCTCGCGGGTCAACCGCAGCTCTCGGGTTGCGGCCGTCCCTGTTCCTCCGACCGCGGCCGCACGGCGCGATCCACCGCGGCCGATCACCTCGACGACCTTCTTGGTGCGCGGCTCGACGATGATGATTTCGTCACGGACGACCACATAGTCATAGCCGCGGAACTCCGGATATTCCGTCACGATCTCGGGCGGCAGTTCGCGGACGCGAACTGTTTCCGGAATCGCCATCCCGATGCTGAGATTGACGTTGACGTCGGTCCTTTCCTCGCCGCCCGTGCGCACCAGCCTGTCATGGAGGCTCGAGGCGCGCTGCGGATCGAGTTTGAACCGCCCCTCAACCCCGGCATTGGCCGTGGTCGCGGGGCCGCTGGTCCCGGCGGTCGAGGGCTGACCGGCGGGGGCATTGGCGGTTGCTGTGCCGGTCGCCTTCGGGGGTTGCCCGGTTGCCGGCGCATTGGCCGTGGCCGTGCCGGCGGGCTTCGCAGGCTGTCCCGTTGCAGGTGCATTCGCCGTGTTCGTATTGGTTGTGCCGGTTGCGGCCTTCGGAGGCTGCGTTGTACCGGTTGTGCCCGTGTTTGCCGATTTGGGTGGTTGACCAGCGCCGGGCTTCTTCTTCCGGAGTTCCTCTTCGCTCATGGCGTTGGTGCCATTGGCGGTGCTCGTATTGGCGGTTGTGGCGGGCTGTCCAGCAACACCCTTGCCGGGTTCTTCACGCTGCGCCGCTGTCGGCGGCTTGGCGGCGCCGCCAGTGGCACCCTTGGCACCTTTCTTCTTTCTCAAGAGGTCCTCCTCGGCGCTCGGTGATGCGCCCTCAGATGCGCCGGCAGAGGGGGCCGTTCCCTGATCGGTCTGCGCGGCTGCCACTGGCGGATTCGTCTGCTTGGGCGGACTTGCGCTTTGCTGCGCGGCCGCCCAGCCGGCACCGAGTGTAAGGCCGGCAATCGCAGAAGAGGTAAGTAGAACCTTCCTTATCATCGCGTTCTCCATGTGTTTGTGGATGCCAATAAGCACCAGCGTAAAGCCCCAGCTTGCCATGCAAGCTACGACTTTGCTTCAAGCGTGAACATTACGACGGACTTCGAGGAACGCCCCTGAGATTATTTCGTTCCACAGGAACAAACCTTTGAGACCAAGAATATTCCTGCCGGCTCAACAACTTTATGAAGTGAACACTGGTTCATCGAAGGCGGGCGGCGATGGTCGTCGCGCAGAAGGGATGGACCTCGACCGCTCGGCCCATAGCCCCCATATTGGCGCCAACGGCACGGACACCGCTTGATGCGCCTCTTCCTGAAAGCCCTTTTCGTCGCTGCGGCTTGGCTTGCGGTCGGTTCTTCGGCAGCAACGGCCGGCGCGGCCGATAGCCCGATCACGCTCATCATAACGCCTTCCGATCGCACGGAGGACATTGCCCGCCTGCTCGAGATGCTGAAACGGCAGGATCGGCCGGTTCTGGTACGCATCGGCGAGCCGGCCTCGACGCAAGCGCCGGCGGCTTCCACACCGGATGCCGGGCCTGCCAAGGCTGCGCCTGACGCAACGGCCGCGCCTAACGAGTCCAATCGAGCTGACCCGCCGCCTGCCGCCACTTCCCAGCCCTCGCTTGCCGAGACGGTGGATCACGCCTTGCGCCGCCTGGTACGCCGGGAAGGCGAGGCGATCAGTGCGCTCCCGGCGGCGGCGCAGGACGTCACCCAGGCTTGGGGCGAGGTGCGCAACGGTTCACCGTGGGGTGCGGCGGGACTGCTTTTGGTGATCCTCGTCGGCGCGATCGCCACGTCAATTGTGGTCGATTCCTGGTTGTCGGCTGTCGCAAGACATCGCGTAGAAGCCCATGCGCCAGGCTTCATTGCCCGGCTCGGCGCGGCCGCACGGCAGTTGGCCGTCGACGGCGCCGCCCTTGCGCTGGGCATCGCGGCCGGGCGCGCGCTCATCGCCATTCTGCTG
>JAFAME010000422.1 GCA_019233695.1 Methylobacteriaceae bacterium | reverse complement strand
CCCCATCCCCCTCCGCACCGCCCGCCGCCTTTGCCACCGCGCTCGATGCTCTCGCCCGCGCCGCTCGCGCCGCGGCCGGGAGCCCGATCAAGCGCGGCGCCAGGATTCTCCTTGCCGAGCCGTGGCGCCTCGATCTGATCGTCCCGGGCGCCGCGGACACCGACCCGGATGAGGTCGAAGCCCTTGTCCGGACCCAAAAGGACATCATGCGCGACCTGGGGCAGCGAGGCCGTCATGCCTACGATGCCAATCAGATGCTGGCGCTTCGCCAGGCCTATGTCGCCGTCCGCCTTGCCGGGATGCGTCGCCGCATGGCCGTGGCCGCGCGCCCTCTGCCCGCCGGCTCAAAGACGCCCGCTCTCGCAAGCGTCCCCTTGAGGGCCTGCGGCCTGAACGACGTCCCCGCCGGTGGCCTGCCGTTCGACCGGCCGCAGGCGAAGCGAAGGCCGCGCCGCGCCGTGCCGCTCGATCTTTCCGGTGACAATAGGCTTCCCGCGATCCTCGACGAACGGGCCAGCCTGCGCCGATCGATCGCCGCGACGAAGCGACGGATCGCCGAGATCGATGGCGAAATAGGCCGCAAGCTCGGATCGGCAGACGGCGCCGTTCTGCCCGGTTGGACGATTTTTCGGGCAATCCACGAACGGGCGGGCTACAGCGTGCCGCCCTCCGTCACGCGAAGATTGAAGATCCGGACCGATCGGACGAGAGGGTAGGCTCAGACCATATCCATAGAGCGCGGCGCGCCCCCTCTCCCCGCCCTTCCCGCGGGGAGAGGGAATGGGGGGTCGCGCGCTTCATTCCATTGTCATGAGGTCATGACAGGCCGAACATCAGCCGCAGGTTCTGGACCGCCGCGCCGGAGGCGCCCTTGCCGAGATTGTCGAGCCTGGCGACAAGCACGGCCTGGCGGCGCGCTTCGTTGGCATAGACGCGCAGTTCGAGATCGTCGGTGTCGTTGAGCGCTTCCGCATCGAGCCGCGCCGAAGCCATGGCCTCTTCCACCACGCGGATCTGGTCGCTGCCGCGATAGTGCGCCGCGAGCGCCTCCGTAAGATCCGCGCCGGTGGTCCGCCCTGGCAGGTCGTCGAGATGAAGGGGCACGCTGACCAGCATGCCCTGGCGGAAGTTGCCGACGGAGGGAACGAAAATCGGCCGGCGGGTCAGGCCCGAATAGGCGACGATCTCGGGCATGTGCTTGTGCTCGAGATCGAGCGCGTAAAGCTCGAAGGAGGGCGCAGTCCCGGCCTCATGGGCCTCGATCATCGACCGCCCGCCGCCGCTATAGCCGGAAACCGCGTTGATCGCGACGGGCAAGTCGGCGGGCAGGAGTGCGGCATCGACGAGCGGACGCAGGAGCGCGATCGCGCCCGTGGCATAGCAGCCGGGGTTGGCGACGCGACGAGCCGCGCGAATGGCCGGCGTCTGCGCCGGCTCGAGTTCGGGAAAACCGTAGGTCCAGCCCGGCGCCACGCGGTGCGCGCTCGACGCATCGATCAGGCGCGGGCCGTTGTCGCCCATCGCGGCGACGGCGACCGCGGCCGTTTTCGCCGCAGTGTCCGGCAGGCACAGGATGACGAGGTCGACCTCGCTCATCACGGCTTCCTTGGCGGCGACGTCCTTGCGCAGTTCTGGTGCGATGCTCTTCACGCTCACGCCGTCGAGGCGGGCAAGCCGCTCGCGGATGCCAAGCCCGGTCGTTCCGGCCTCCCCGTCGATGAAGATCGTCGCGCTCATGGCGCGGAGATGGCGAAGGCAGCCTCGCCTGTCAAGCGATTGCCGCACGCGCCCGCAGCGCCGCCGCGACCAGCAGATAGAGGACGAGGGCGTTCAGGAGATGCCAGACGAAATGCGTTCCGGTGGGCAAGATGCTGCAGAGGATCCGGTCGAGCGTTCGCGCGGCAAGCGACAGCGGAAAAATGACCGCGGCAAGGGCCAGACGATCGCTTCCCTGAGCCTTGTCATCCCGCAAGCGCGAAGCGCACTCCGGGATCTGGTGCCGGATCCCGGCTCTCCGCTTCGCTCCGTCCGGGACAACAGCCGGTCCTTGCGCCGCCGGCAGCATCCGCCGTCCCCCGGCGAGCAGTGCGACGACGATCAGAGCCAGCAAGGCGGGCACATAGGCGATGGAGCCGTTTAGGGCGCCCTGCCCAAGCCTCCCGACGACGAGGCCCGCTGCGAGAAAGGCGAGGGTCAGGCCGAGCGAAGTCAGCCGATGCAGGCCGAGAAATCGGCGCATCGCAAGAAAGAAGTAGACGTGGATGAAGAGGGCGATGGGAATGACGTCGAGGAGCTCCGCCCCGCGCGTGGCAAGCGTATGGAAAAGAAAACTGCCGATGCCCGTGGCGACGAGGACGAAGATCAAGGCCAGCGCCGGCCAATCGCGGCGAGGGCTCTCCCGCCAGTCTCGAAATGCCATGGCGGCGGCGACCAGAAATCCGGCATTGCTCCAGGCGTTCGCCGGCTCGGCCCAGAAGCCTGCGCCGCCGCGCTCGCAACAGAGCATTACCGGATCGGCGAACGCCACCTTCCCTGCTCCCGGCGCCGTCGCAGACCAACACGGCGACCCGAATCGAGTCGGGGTCAATTTTCGCTCACGAGCGCATGAAGGATCGTGGTGTCATCCCGGCCGAAGCGCCACAACGCGGTGCGCAGAGCCGGATCGGGAACATGCACGTCGTCAGGAGCTTGTCACCGATTCCGGATAGCGCTTTGCCCTTCTTTACACGCACTCATGCTGGCCCAGGTAATGGTCTCATTCCCGGCCCGCCCACCCCTCACGCCTGTGCCGCCCGC
>JAFAME010000329.1 GCA_019233695.1 Methylobacteriaceae bacterium | reverse complement strand
CGCCACGCGACGGGATTTCCAGCCATCGGTTCTGCGAGACACATAGGCCGCCGGCTTGCGGCGGATAGCGCCTGCGGCAAATCAGTCCACGGCGAGAAGCGCCGCCGCGACGCGACGATCTTCGGCGAGCAGCACGTTGTAGGTGCTGGCGGCGGCATGCGTGGGCATGGCATCGGCCCTGAGACCCGCCTCGCCGAGGCGCCGTCGCACCGACTCGTCGAGGGGCACGAGTTCCGCGCCGGTACCGACGAGCAGGAGTTCGATGCGTGCGGCCTCCGCCAGGAGCGGCCGCAGCGTCGCTGCGGTGATTTCGGCGGGGGTGCGCGCCTCCCAGGCATGGATGCCCGACGGCAGCGCGAGGATCGAGCCGCGGTGCGACATGCCGGCGAAACGGAAGCCGCCCGCGCCGAAGGCATCGATCGGAAAACGGCCCGGGACGAAACCGCCGTCGGCCGGCGGGCCGCTCGATGTCACGCCGCAGCCTTGGCCTTGGCGTTCGCCTTCTTTTCCGGCTCGGCTTCGGCGGGAACCGAGCTCTCCGTCCGGATGCCGAGATACATCAAGGCCGGGGAGGAGATGAACATCGCCGAATAGGTACACACGACGACGCCGAACAGCATGACGATGGCGAAGCCCTCGATCGCACTGCCGCCGAAGAGGACGAGCGCCAGCAGCGACAGGAACGCCGAGGTCGCCGTCATCGCCGTTCGCGATAGTGTCGTGTTGACGGAGAGGTCCAGGAGCTCGCGTACCGGCATCGTCTTGTAGCGGCGCAACAGCTCGCGCGTGCGGTCAAACACCACGACCGTCTCGTTGAGCGAATAGCCGACGATCGTCAGGATCGCGGCAATCGAGGTCATGTTGAACTCGGTGCGGGTGATCACGAAGAAGCCGATCGTCAGCACAATATCGTGCATCGTCCCGATGATTGCGCCGAAGGCGAATTGGTGCTCGAACCGCAGCCACAGATAGGTGAGAACCGCGATGATCGAGAGCACGACGCCGAGCGTTCCGGACTGCACGAGCTCCCCGGACACGCGTGGCCCGACGGTCTCGACGCGGCGGAATTCGTAGTCCTTGTCGAAGGCCTCGTGCGCCTTCTGCACGCCGGCGCCCTGGGCCTTGTCGCCGCCGGGGACGACAGGGAAACGCAGCGACACGCCGCCGGCGTTGCCGAACTCCTGGACCTGGACCTCGCCCACGCCAAAGGCGTTGGCGGCGGTGCGGATGGCGCCGACGTCGGCCTTGCCGGACTTTGCCTGAAGCTCGATGAGCGTGCCGCCGGTGAAGTCGATGCCGAAGTGCAGCCCGAACTGCAGGAACATGATCACGGTCGCGACCGACAGCGCGGCCGAGAACGGAAAGGAGAAACGACGGAACCGGACGAAGCCGAACCTTGTGCCGTCGGGGACGATGCGAAGCAGGCGCAACTCGTAGGACTCCGGTCAGAACGGCATGGCGCGCGGCCGCCGCACTTGATACCACCGCGCGATCATCATGCGCGTCATGGTGACGGCGGTGATTACCGTCGTGAAGATGCCGAACAGGAAGACGACTGCAAAACCCTTGACCGGGCCCGAGCCCATCAGAAACAGGATCAAGGCCGCAATTGCCATGGTGCTGTTGGAATCGAAGATCGTCGCAAAGGCCCGTTTGAAGCCGGCATCGATGGCCGAGATCATCGAACGCCCAGCCTTCGACTCCTCGCGGATGCGTTCGTAGATCAGGACGTTCGAATCGACCGCCGTGCCGATGGTGAGCACAATTCCGGCAATTCCCGGCAGAGTGAGAGTCGCGCCGAGGATCGCCATGATCGCGAAGATCAGAATGACGTGCACAAACAGCGCGATATTGGCGAAAATGCCGAACAGGCCGTAAGTCGCAATCATGAAGACGGAAACGAGGATTGCGGCGAGGACGACCGCATGCTTGCCGGCATCGATCGAATCCTGGCCGAGGCCCGGGCCGACCGTGCGCTCCTCGGCAATCGTCAGCTTGGCCGGCAGCGCGCCGGCGCGCAAGAGAACGGCGAGGTTGTTGGCCTTCTCGACGGTGAAGCGGCCTGAAATCTGGCCCGAGCCGCCGAGAATGGGGGTCTGGATCACTGGCGCCGAGATGACCTTGTTGTCGAGCACGATGGCAAAGCGCTTGCCGACGTTGTCGCGCGTCACGTCGCCGAAGCGCTGACCGCCACGGATGTTGAAGCGGAAATTGACGATCGGCTCGCCGGTGCGGGAATCGAATGCCTGCTGGGCATCGGTCAAATCCTCGCCTTCGACCATGACCCGCCGCTGCACCGCAATCGTGCCGATCTGCTTGTCCCCTTCCATGTCCGGCAGGGTCTCGACTTCGCTGGGAGGCTCGCCCGGATTGGCGACGAGCCGGAACTCCAGCTTGGCCGTGGTGCCGAGAATCTCCTTGAGCGTCCCCGTGTCCTGCAGCCCGGGCACTTCGACGACGATGCGGTCGTTTCCTTCCCGCTGGATGTTGGGCTCGCGCGTGCCGAGCGCATCGACGCGGCGGCGGATCACCTCGATCGACTGATCGACGGCGCGGCGGATGCGGTCGTTGATGCCGGCGTCGGTCATGGTCAGCTGGATGAGACCGTCAGGGGTCTCGGTCACCTCAAGCGTTCGGGTGCCTGAGAGCACGTTGCCGACCGGCTGCGCCAATGCGCGCAGGGGCGTCAGCGCTTTCTGGCGCTCCGCCTCGTCGGCGATGCGCACCTGCACGCCACGCTCGAGCGCCCCGATCCCGCCGGAGATCGAGATCTTGTTCTCGCGCAAGACGCGCCGCACATCGTCGCGCAGGGTATCCACGCCCTTGTGGATGAGGTCGCCCGTGTCGACTTCGAGGAGCATGTGAGCGCCCCCCTGCAGGTCGAGCCCGAGCACGATAGGGCGAAACGCCCATGCCGGCAGCGCGCGGGACGCCGCCTCCTGGACGCTCCCCGGCAACAGGCTCGGCACGACAAGGAGGAAGGCGATCAGCGTTCCAATGAGAATCGCGGCAACTTGCCAACGGGCATAACGCATAGTCTTTCCAGGCCTTTCTGCGTGACGCGTCCTGACGCGCCGACCGTCATCGGCCCCCTATTCCTTGACCGGCTCGCCCTTCGAGCGCACGTCGCTGATCATCTGACGCAACAGCCGCACCTTCACGCCCTGTGCGATTTCGAGTTCGATCTCGGCGTCCTCGGTGGCCTTCGTCACCCTGCCGATGAGCCCGCCCGTCGTCACGACCGTATCGCCGCGCCGCACGTTTTTGATCAGTTGCTGATGCTGACGGGCGCGCGTCTGCTGAGGCCGCAGCACAAGGAAGTACATGATGACAAGAACGAGGCCGATCGGCACCAATTGGATGAAAAGGTCGGACCCGCCAGGAGCCCCGCCGGGGGTCTGAGCGAACGCGGACGTCAACACCAATGTCTCTCCAACGGCCGGCGCGCCCGGTCCTCTCGTCCGCGGACTATCAGACGCCGACAGCGAACGCAATGGCGGCGCAAGGAGTTGCAAAACGGCCTGGACGCGTCCGCGAGCCGGGTGTGCAGGCACCCATGGGAATTCGGTGATGAATGAAAAAGAGCCGGGGCGGTCGGCCGCGCTTGCCTCCGACCAAGACGGCGAGCGGCAGCCTGCCCAAGGGCCGAACCTCCCCTCGGAACGACGGCCATCCCCTCGCCGCCGCATCGCACGTGCAAGCATCCTTGCCGTCGGTGGCGTGATCCTGCTCGCGCTGGCGGCCGCGTTGGCATCCATCCTCTCCCCGGGGACCGCGCTGGGAGCAGACACGGTCAAAACGGCGGCGGCGGCGATTTTCGCGCCAAGCTACCTGGCGCTCGCCATCGGCAAAATCCCGGGCCTCAGCATCGATCGGGCGGGCGTCGCCCTCGTCGGTGCCTGCCTGATGGTGGCGGCCGGCGTGCTGACACTTGATGAAGCTTACAAGGCGATCGATTTCAATACGATCACGCTGCTGCTCGGCATCATGATCGTAGTGGCCAACCTGCGGCTCTCAGGCTTCTTCGCGGTCGGCAACGCCTGGCTGATGCGCCGCGTGCGGCGGCCGATCATGCTGCTGCTGGCGGTCACCGCGGTGTCCGGCGCCTTTTCCGCCTTCCTGGTCAACGATGCGATTTGCCTGGCGCTGTCCCCGCTGGTCCTCGATCTGACACTCGCCTTCAGGCGCAAGCCGGCGCCATATCTCCTGGCGCTAGCCATGGCCTCGAACGTCGGGTCGACCGCGACGATCACGGGCAACCCGCAAAACATCCTGATCGGCGGCTTCTCTCAGATCCCCTACCTGCGCTTCGCCATGACGCTTGCGCCCGTCGCCGTCATCGGCCTGGCGATGACTGCCGGGCTCATCGCACTCGTCTACCGCGAGGAGTTCCTCTCCGGCGACCGGCTGCAGGCGGAGGTGCCGGAATTCCGCTACCATCCTGCGCTCGTGATCCGGGCGCTTGTTGCGACCGGAACGATGGTCGCGCTTTTCTTCGCCGGCTGGCCGCCGGCCAAGGCTGCCATCATCGTCGGCGGCCTGCTTCTCCTCACCCGGCGCCTGAAAAGCGAACGCATCTATGCCGAGATCGACTGGTCGCTGCTCCTGATGTTCGTCGGCCTGTTCATTATCGTGGCGGGCGCCGAGCACGCGCTGCTCAGCCCGGACATGATCCATGCAGTCGGAGGGCTGCACCTGGACAACGTGCCGGTTCTCAGCGTTACGACCGCCGTCCTGTCGAACATCGTGAGCAACGTCCCGGCCGTACTCATGCTGAAGCCTTTTGTCGCCCCTTTGCACAACGCGGATACCGCCTGGCTCGCTGTGGCAATGGCCTCGACCCTTGCCGGCAATTTCACCGTGCTCGGCTCGATCGCCAACCTCATCGTCGTCCAGAGAGCAGCCTCACGGCGCGTTCAGATCAGTTTTTGGGACTATTTCAAGGTGGGCGCACCCCTGACGGTGCTGACCATCGGTGTCGGGACGTGGTGGCTGACAGGATGATGGCGCGCCACACCTACCCTCATAGCTCGACGACAACGTCCGTCTCGGCGTTGGATTGTCCACTTACGGCGATCGATCAGCCCGGCCGCACCAGGGCGATGTCGCGGCTCGCGGCCCACTGCTGAAGATCGGCGCGCTTGAGCGCGTGCCCCATCAGGTCGGGAAACGTGTCGGGCGTGCAGGCGAAGACCGGGCAGCCGAGGGCGGCAAGTTTCTGGGCGTGGTCGGTCGCATAGCCCGGCCTGCCGTCGTCGGAGAGTGCAAGCAGGACAATTAGGTTGACGCCGCTCGCAACGAGCGCCGCGGCGCGCCCCAGCATCTCCTGCGCGTTGCCGCCCTCGAAGAGATCGCTGATCAGCACGAGATGTGTTCGCGTCGGTCGCGTGACCAGACCTTGGCAGTAGGCGAGCGCGGCATTGATGTCGGTGCCACCGCCAAGCTGAACCCCGAAGAGGACCTCGACGGGATCGGCAAGCTCATCCGACAGATCAATGACCGCGGTGTCGAAGCACACGAGCTTCGTCTCGATCACCTTCAGCGATGCCATGACCGCTGCGAAGATCGACGAGTAGACCACGGAGGTCGCCATCGATCCCGACTGATCGACGCACAGGATCACCTCTTCGAGGTCGGCGCGGGTCTTGG
>JAFAME010000270.1 GCA_019233695.1 Methylobacteriaceae bacterium | reverse complement strand
GTTCCTCTGTTCGTCGACGGTGATCGGCATGAGCAAAAGCTCGCCGAGAGATGCTGCAGGCCCCTCAGCTCAGGCTGGCCTTGAGGATCTTGTCGGGGTCGCGCACGGGTTCGCCGCGCTTGATCTTGTCGACATTCTCCATTCCGGAAACGACTTCGCCCCACACCGTGTACTGGCGGTTGAGAAACGACGCCTCGCCGAAGCAGATGAAGAACTGCGAGTTTGCCGAATCCGGGCTCTGGGCGCGGGCCATCGAGCACGTGCCACGCACGTGCTTTGCCGCATTGAACTCGGCCTTCAGGTTGGGATATTTCGAGCCGCCGGCGCCGGTGCCATGCGGGCAGCCGGTCTGGGCCATGAACCCCTCGATCACGCGGTGGAAGGCGATGCCGTCATAGAAATGCTCGTCGGCCAGGCGCTTGATGTGGGCGACGTGCCCCGGCGCAAGATCGGGCCGCATGCGGATGACGACGGTGCCTTTGGTAGTCTCGAGCGTGAGCGTATTGCCGGTTTCTGCCATGGCTTATCTGGCCTTCTCCGAAGCGAATGGATCGACGAAGCGGATCGCAAATGGGACGCCCGCAATAGCCGACCCTAGGCCCGGCGTAAACGGCAGCGGCGCGCATCGCTTCAGCGCGGCAAGCACGGAGGCCGTGAAGCTCTTCTGGGCGTCCGTCGTTTGCGGCGGGCTGGCATAGGTGATGCGAGGCGGCCCCATGAGGTTGCCGTATTTGTTGAATCCAAGGCGCAAGGTCACCTGACGCGCCTCGGCGTTGCCCGCGCCGGTGGCAGGCGGCGACCAGCAGGCCCGCAGGGCAGTGCCGACGTCGCGCCAGCGGGCGAGCGCCTTTGGCACGGCCCTTTCGGCGTCGGTCGAGGTGGGCTCGATTTCAAGGATCATCCCTTCCGGCAACATCGGCCCGGGCGCCGACAGATAGGGACCGTTCGGCGGCGGCGGATAAATGGGATAGGGACCGGAGGGATAGGGCTCGACCGGCGGCGGCGCGGTATGTGCGAATGGTACCGGGAGCGGATAGAACAACGGATTGAAAACAGGGCGTCGATGGTGCCGCCGCCAATCCTGCCATCCTGCCGAAGCGGCGCCCGACGCTTCGGAGAGCACGATCGCCGCGGCAGCCGCGCCGCCGAGAAGGCGGCGAGCCCGCAGCCGCGCCCTTCCGCTATTTTGCGTCTGCTGCAAGTTGCATCTTCACGATCTTGTCGGGATTGACGACCTGGCCGTTGTCGGCTTCCGAGCCCTTTTTGATCTTGTCGACAGCATCCATCCCCGAGACGACCTCGCCGAATACGGTGTATTTGCCGTTGAGGAAGTCGGCATCGCCGAGGCAGATGAAGAACTGCGAATTGGCAGAGTTCACGTCCTGCGACCGCGCCATCCCCACAGTGCCGCGCTTGAACGGGATGTCGGTGAACTCGGCGGGAAGATCGGGGAGATCCGACTTGCCGGTTCCGGTGCCGGTCGGATCGCCGGTCTGGGCCATGAAGCCGGCGATGACGCGGTGGAACTTCACGCCGTTGTAGAAGCCCTTCTTCGTCAGCGCCTTGATCTGGGCGACATGCTTGGGCGCGAGATCGGGGCGCAACTCGATCACCACGCGCCCGTATTTCGTGTCGAGGTAAATGGTATTCGCATCAGGCGACTGGGCAAGCGCCGGAGCTGCAGCGAGCGCGAGGGTTGCGGGCACCACGGCCAGGATTTGTCGACGGTCAAGCATAAAAGTCACCTTCATGTTGGACTTGGCCGGTGCAACGCGGCGAGGTCGCCCGCTCTTACTTGGGTCGGGCAAACCTGGCCGCAAGCGCCCTCGCGACGCCCGCCGGCACGAACGGGGACACATCCCCACCCATGCCGGCGATCTGGCGAACGAGCGTGGCGGTGATGTGGCGCATCGACGGGGAGGCCGGCAGAAAGACGGTCTGCACGGCGGGCGCCATGATGCCGTTCATGCCTGCCATCTGCATCTCGTAGTCGAAATCGCTGGCATCGCGCAGGCCGCGGATGATCATCGAGGCGCCGGCCCGCCCGGCCGCCTCGACAGCAAGATCGGCGAACGTGACGACATCGAGCTCGCAACCGCGCGCCCTGGCGGCGCTCGCGCATTCCTCGCGAATCATGGTGGCGCGCTCGTCGGCGGCAAACAGCGGCGTCTTGGCCGGATGGGTGCCGATGGCGACAACCAGACGGTCGCAGATCGCGGCTGCCTTGACGATGATATCGACGTGGCCGTTGGTGAGCGGATCGAAGGAGCCGGGATAGAGGCCGACGCGCTTCATGGCGAGCCGTTCGGCTCCGCCGGCCCCCCGTCTGCCTCCTCGCCGCCGCTTTCGTCTTGCTCGCCGTCATCCTGGATGCGTTCGACCGAGACCACCCGCTCGCTCTCGGCGGTATTGAAAACGATGACGCCCTGCGTGCCGCGTCCGGCGATGCGGATGTCCTCGACGGGACAGCGGATGAGCTGTCCGCCGTCGGTGACGAGCATGATCTCGTCTGCATGCTCGACCGGGAAGGAAGCAACGAGCTTGCCGTTGCGCTCGTTGACCGCCATGGCCAGGATGCCTTTGCCGCCTCGCCCGGTGATCCGGTATTCATAAGAAGAGGTGCGCTTCCCGTAGCCGTTCGCCGAGACGGTCAGGATGACCTGCTCGGCCGCGGACATGTCGGCATAGCGCTCCTGCGGCAAGGACGCGCCATTGGCCGCTTCGTCGGCCTCGGCCTCACCGCCCGTTTCCTCCGCGCCGGCGTCGCCGGCGACAGCGCGACGCATCTTCAGATAGGCGACACGCTCCTCGGCGCTCGCCTCGACATGGCGAAGGATGGCAATCGAGATGACGGTGTCGCCTTCGCCCAGCGCAATGCCGCGCACGCCCATCGAATCGCGGCCCTTGAAGACCCGCACGTCGGGGACGGGAAAGCGAATGCATTGGCCGTTGGCGGTGGTGAGCAGCACGTCGTCGGCCTCGCCGCAGATCTTGACATCGACGATGGCCTCCCCCTCGTCGAGTTTCATGGCGATCTTGCCGGCGCGATTGACCTGCGCGAAATCCGAGAGCTTGTTGCGCCTGACCGTGCCGCGGGTCGTCGCGAACATGACGTCGAGCGTTTCCCAGGCGGCCTCGTCTTCCGGCAGCGGCATGATCGTGGTGATGCGCTCGTTAGGATCGAGCGGCAAAAGATTGACGAGCGCCTTGCCGCGGGCCTGGGGCGCTGCGAGCGGCAGGCGCCAGACCTTTTCCCGGTAGACCTGGCCGAGCGAGGAGAAGAACAGCACCGGCTGATGTGTCGAGGCGACGAACAACCGGGAGACGAAATCCTCCTCCTTGGTCTCCATTCCGGCCCGGCCCTTGCCGCCCCGCCGCTGCGCCCTGTAGGTCGACAGGGGGACGCGCTTGATGTAGCCGGCGTGCGTGACCGTCACCACCATGTCCTCGCGCTGGATGAGGTCCTCGTCCTCCATGTCCGCGTCGCTGTCGAGGATGGTGGTGCGGCGCGGCGTAGCGAAGGCGTCGCGCACCGCTGCAAGCTCCTCGCGGATGATGCCGAAAACGCGGGCGCGCGAGCGCAGGATGTCGAGGTAGTCGGCGATTTCGGTTGCGAGCTTGTTGAGCTCGGCGCCGATCTCTTCGCGGCCGAGGGCGGTGAGGCGTTGCAGGCGCAATTCGAGGATGGCGCGGGCCTGAGCCTCCGACAGCACATAGGTGCCGTCCTCACGCAGCGTGTGGCGCGGATCAGCGATGAGCGCGATGAGCGGGGCCATGTCGCGCGCCGGCCAGGCAGGAGCCATCAGGGCTTCGCGAGCAGCCGCCGCGTCCGACGACGTGCGGATGATCCGGATCACCTCGTCGATATTGGCAACCGCGATGGCGAGGCCGACCTGCACATGGGCGCTGGCGCGCGCCCTGTTGAGCAGGAATTTCGTGCGCCGGGTGACCACCTCCTCGCGGAAATCGAGGAAGGCCTTCAGGAAGTCCTTGAGGTTGAGGACCTCCGGCCGCCCGCCGGTAAGCGCGATCATGTTGGCGCCAAAGGTCGATTGGAGCGCGGTGAACCGCCACAGCTGGTTCAGCACGACATCGGCCACCG
The DNA here is from genome assembly GCA_019233695.1 of Methylobacteriaceae bacterium. GTDB lineage: Bacteria > Pseudomonadota > Alphaproteobacteria > Rhizobiales > Beijerinckiaceae > JAFAME01. Next base: position 3,758 of record JAFAME010000270.1, on the reverse strand, counting down.
CATCGCGGCGCAATTCGATGACGATGCGCATGCCTTGGCGGTCGGATTCGTCGCGCAGGTCCGAAATGCCCTCGACGCGCTTCTCGCGCACCATCTCGCCGATGCGCTCGAGGAGCTGCCCCTTGTTCACCTGATAGGGAATCTCGGTCACGATCAGCGCTTCGCGCTCCCGCCGAAGCGTCTCGATCTCGACCTTGGCGCGCATGATGATGGAGCCGCGCCCGAGATGATAGGCGGCACGGATGCCGCCCCGCCCCAGAATCGCTCCTCCGGTCGGGAAATCCGGCCCCGGAACGACCTCCATCAGCTCGTCGATGGTGATGTCCGGCCGCTCCATCATGGCGAAAACGGCGTCGATGATCTCGCCGAGATTGTGCGGCGGGATGTTGGTCGCCATGCCGACGGCAATGCCGCCCGCGCCGTTGACGAGGAGGTTCGGATAGCGGGCAGGCAGGACAGTCGGTTCTTCGAACTCGCCCGAATAATTCTGCTGAAAATCGACGGTGTTCTTGTCGAGGTCTTCGAGCAGCGCGAGGGCGGGCTTGGCGAGCCTGACCTCGGTATAGCGGTCGGCCGCCGGGGGGTCGCCATCGACCGAGCCGAAGTTGCCTTGCCCGTCGAGGAGCGGCAGGCGCATGGAGAAATCCTGCGCCATGCGCACCAGCGCGTCGTAGATCGCAAGATTGCCGTGGGGATGGTATTTCCCCATCGTATCACCGACGACGCGCGCCGATTTCTTGTATGGCTTGTCCGGGGTGAAGCCGTTTTCGTGCATCGTATAGAGGATGCGCCGGTGTACGGGCTTCAATCCGTCGCGCACGTCGGGCAGGGCGCGCGCGACGATCACGCTCATGGCGTAGTCGAGGTAGGAGCGACGCATCTCGTCGGTGATCGAGACCGGCCGAATGTCCGAAGGCTCCCTGCCATCGGGTGTGTCGTTGTCGTTGTCGGCCACGCTTGCGAATCTCCATTCCGTCAGTTGGTTGTGTCTAGCTCATTTCGAGCGGGCGCGCCACTTCGGCACACTTTCGCTTCGCTCTGATTAGGCCATGCCAGTCAAATAGTTACGCCAACCGCCTGCTGCAACTTTTTCGGTGACGCAGCTGCTCGAATGGAGGGGCGCAGGCCTCGCCTGTCGCGACGTCAGCCGGCAGGCCTGCATGGCGCCGCGGCGCAGAGTGTGGGACATGAGACGTCGTCATCTCGATGCCGCCGCACTGCGATGCTCGCCGAATACCTGAAGTCCGCATTGGCCACGCTTCTGGTGACCGTCGATCCGCCGGGCCTGGCGCCGATCTTCCTGAGCCTCACGCTCGGCATGAGCGCGCAGGCACGCCGGCAGGTTGCCCTGCGCGCCGCGCTCATTGCCTTCGGCATCATGGCGGCGTTCGGGCTTGTCGGCGCGGAGGTCATGAAGATGCTCGGCATTTCGTTGCCGGCCTTCCGCATCGCCGGCGGGCTTTTGCTGTTCTGGATCGCGTTCGAAATGATCTTCCAGCTGCGCGCCGAGCGCAAAGCCAACATCGCGGAAACCGCCGTCACGCAGGATCGGATTCGCAATCTTGCAGCCTTTCCGCTCGCCACCCCGCTGATGGCCGGACCTGGGGCCATCACGGCAACCATTCTTCTCGCGGGCCGCGCCGGCGGCAGCACATGGGCGATGGCCATTCTCATGGCCGTGATCGCCCTCGTCGTCATCGCCTGCTACATCATTTTCCTCGCGGCCGAGAGCTTTTCGCGGCTGCTCGGCGTGACGGGAAACGTCGTGCTCACCCGGCTCCTGGGCGTCATCCTCGCCGCCCTCGCCGTGCAGTTCGTCATCGACGGCGTCATCGCGGTCGTCCGGCCCTGAAGCCCGTGAAGGAATCCCGAATGAAGGGCGCAGACCCCCCTTCTCCCGGCGGGAAAAGGTGCCGCCGCTTGGCGGCGGATGAGGGCTTCCCGCATTGCAAAACAAGTTCTATTAGCGAGGACGTCCCACTTCCCTCGACCGACCCTGATCCGGCCGCTCCGCCGCCCCTTCTGCCAATAACGGGAGAAGGGGCGCGCCTGCTTACCGGTCCGGCCCTTCGCGGGCCTTAGGCGACCGCGCCACCATCGACGGTCAGGGCCGCGCCGGTGATGTACTGCGACTTCGGGTTCGCCAAGAAGGTTACTGCGTGCGCGATGTCGTCCGCCCGACCATAGCGCCCGAAGGCGGTGATCATCTTGAGTGTGTCGGAGAATGGACTATTGGCTGGGTTCATGTCGGTGTCGATGGAGCCGGGCTGGATCAGGTTGACCGTCACCTCCTGCGGCCCGAGTTCGCGTGCCAAGCCTCGGGTGAAGCCGACGAGCGCGGACTTCGAGCCGGCGTAGACGCCAAGGACCGGAGAGGGGACGCGATCGGCGAAGAAGCTTCCGATGTTGATGATGCGGCCGCCCGGCTTAAGGTGCGGGATGGCGGCTTTGCTCGCGACGATCGGCGAACGCACGTTGACGTGCAGGATCGCGTCGATGTCCTCGAGCGACATGTTCTTCAACTCGGCGATGCGCAGGATCCCGGCGTTGTTGACCAGGATGTCGAGACCGCCCAGCTGGGCGACGGCCTTCTCGACCGCGGCCTCAACGGCGGCGACATCGGCGCTGTCCGCTTGAGTTGTGACACCGCGACGACCGTGCGCCTCGATGGCGCGTTTCACCTCCGCCGCCAGTTCCGCCGATTTCTCGTAAGTTATCGCCACGTCAGCGCCTTCAGCAGCCAGCGCCTTGGCGATCGATGCGCCAATTCCTCTGCTTGCGCCCGTTACCAGGGCGCGCTTTCCTGTCAGTGTCATCGTCAGCTTCCTTTTTTGTAATGATTGACACAGAAGTATGTAAGCGCTTGCTCGAAGGCGTCAAGCGATTTATGTGTTGGGCATTACAGAAAGGATGACGATGCCGGCTATCGGGCGGCCCAGGGGATTTGATCGAGGCGCGGCACTGGATGCCGCGATGCTCTTGTTTTGGCGCAAGGGCTTCGCTGCTACCTCGATGAATGATCTCTGCGACGTGATGGGGATCAGCTCGCCGAGCCTCTATGCAGCCTTTGGCAGTAAGGAGGCCCTCTATCTCGAGGCGGTCGAGCACTACGTCCGGACCATCGGCCCCCCCGTCTGGGACAAGCTTGCAAAGGGAGCGACGGCTCGTGCCGGCGTTGAGGAACTCCTGCTTGCCGGAACCGAGAGCCTCCCGAAGTCCAGGATGACGCCAGCCGGCTGCATGGCGATGTTGGCGGCCGTGAGCGACGAATGGCCGACCACGATTGCCGAGGCCGTCAAGAAGATCCGGGTCGACATGCGGCGCATGCTACGGTCGCGGCTGAGAAGAGCGGTGGACGAAGGTGAACTGCCCGCCTCGACAGATATCGATCGTTTGAGTCGGCTCTATCTCGCCATCTTTCAGGGGATGGCTATTCAGGCGCGGGATGGTGCCACGCGAGCGGAACTACGAGGCGTAGCAGAGGCCGCTATGGCTGCTTGGCCGAGGGACGGCTGAAGCGGCGCACAAGTCGACAACGACCGGCATGGTGTGTCGCCCGTTTCCTCGCCGTCGGCGAATGGCCCGTGACGAACCTTGTCCGGTGTAGAAATGCACGACCTCAGCGCAGGTCGTCGCGAACGGGAGAAGGGCGCGCCTGCAGTTTGACTAGAACGGGATGTCGTCGTCGATCGCCTCGGCCATCCGTCCGCCGACCGCGGCGGGCCGCTTCTCCATCGGCGAACTGCGCCCGAACTGGC
>JAFAME010000374.1 GCA_019233695.1 Methylobacteriaceae bacterium | reverse complement strand
GAATTCTGGCCCGAGACGGTGAGATAGGCCTCCGAATCCCAATCGGTGTCGTAGGTGTCGAAGCCGATGTCGCGGTAGCCCTGGCGGGCGAACTGGATGATGCGGCGGACGAGGTTTTCGGGCACCTCGTCGCGGCGCGCCAGGCGGATCTCGCGCTTCAGCGCCGGATTCTTGTCGGGGTTGAAGCAATCATCGCCCGAGCCTTCGCAATTGACGCAGGCCTTCAGCACGGCCTTCAAGTGCTTCTTGACGATCCGCGAGCCTGCAACGAGGCTTGCGACCTTCTGCTCCTCCTTCACCTTCCAGTCGATGTAGGCCTCGATGTCGGGGTGGTCGACGTCGACGATGACCATCTTGGCGGCGCGGCGGGTCGTGCCGCCCGACTTGATGGCGCCCGCTGCCCGGTCGCCGATCTTGAGGAACGACATGAGGCCGGACGACTTGCCGCCGCCCGAGAGCTTTTCGTTCTCGCCGCGCAGCCGCGAGAAATTGGTGCCCGTTCCCGAGCCGTACTTGAAGAGCCGCGCCTCGCGGACCCACAGATCCATGATGCCGCCCTCGTTGACGAGGTCGTCGGCGATCGACTGGATGAAGCAGGCGTGCGGCTGGGGGTGCTCGTAGGCCGAGGTCGATTTCTTCACCTCCCCGGTCTCGAAATCGACGTAGTAGTGGCCTTGCGAGGGGCCGTCGATGCCATAGGCCCAGTGGAGGCCGGTGTTGAACCATTGCGGCGAGTTGGGCGCCGCCATCTGGCGCGCCAGCATGAAGCGCAACTCATCGAAGAAGGCGCGGGCGTCGTCCTCAGTATCGAAATACCGCCCCTTCCAGCCCCAATAGGTCCAGGCACCCGCGAGGCGATCGAACACCTGCCGGGCGGATTTTTCCGGGCCAAACCGGTCGTTTGCGGGGAGCTCTTCGAGCGCCGTCTCGTCAGGCGCCGAGCGCCACAAGAAGGCGGGAACGCCGGTCTCCTCGAGCTTCTTCAGGCGCGCTGGAACGCCCGCCTTGCGGAAGTATTTTTGTGCCAGGACGTCGGCTGCGACCTGGCTCCAGGCGGCCGGCACATCGATGCCGTCGAGCGCAAAGACGATCGATCCGTCGGGGTTGCGGATCTCGCTTCTCGCCGTGCGAAAGGCGATCTCAGCATAAGGCGACTGGTCAGCTTTGGTGTGGCGCCGTTCGATTCGCATGTCTCTCTCAACCCCCATTGCGGCGGACCACGTCCGCCGTCGGCCGCTCGATGGCTCCGAACTCCGCCGAACCCTGCCCCTGGCACATGGCGCCGGCCTGTCGCCGCCGGCCCTCGCTCGCGCGGCGGTTGCACCGCGCAAGACCGCCGCCGCACACCTCTTCCGGGTGCCTGGGGCGCTTCCGTCACCCGCCTGGGATTGAACCTCCCAGAGGCAGGCGCCGGATGACTTAATGTAAGGTGGGAACCCCCAGCACGTCAAGACCTAGTTGTCTCTTGACAACGAGCCACAAAATGTTGTGGCCCGTCGGCCCGCGTTTGAGATTCGCATCATCCTTGCCGGCCAAGTCTCGAATCCTACGGGGAGTTCGCGCAAGGCCCATCATGGTGAACGAATTGTCTCCCCGGTGGATAACATTTACGGGCCATTTACCACGTCGCGTTATTGCAAGGTGCATTGAGGTCCTAAACCTGAGGTTGATTTCAATGCATCAGACAACCGTCATCTCTGCCGGCTTGATCGGTCTTGCCGTCGCAACGGCATCGGCCGCCGACCTTCCTTATCGCACCCTGCCGCCACTCGAGCCGCCGGCGCCGGCCTTCACGTGGACCGGCTTTTACATCGGCGGCTACGCTGGCGGATCTTGGGGAACTCTCAAAAGCCTGAACCTGGTCAACGGCCAGCAGCTTCTGATCGATCCGAGCGGGGCCGCGGCGGGCGGCCTCGCCGGCTACAATCTCCAATTCGGTGCGGGCGTGGCCGGCGTCGAGGTAGACGGCGGCTGGTCGGGCGCTAAGGCCAATTCCCCGTTCACGACCGTCAATGGCGCCACCGACAAATGGGCGACCGAGAGCTCCTACGTCGCGCGCGGGCGCGGTCGCCTCGGCTACGCGATGAACAATGTCCTCTTGTTCGGTGCGGGCGGCGCCTCGGTCACCGACGACAAGGTGACGTTCTCGCCGTTCGCAGGGCCGCCCGGCGCCTTCTCGATCACCAAGACGCTGACCGGCTGGAACCTCGGCGGCGGCGTCGATTGGTCGTTTGCGCCGAATTGGATCGGGCGAGTGGAGTATATCCACGACGAATACGACAAGAAGTTCTATGGGTTCAATGCCTTGAGCGCGGGCTTCTTCGCCAACAAAAGCATCAGCGTTCAGGCCAACACCGTGCGCGCCGGGCTGATGTACAAGTTCTGGTAGGCCGTAGCCCGGATGGAGCGAAGCGAAATCCGGGATTGCTGCACCAACGCGCAGGAGAGCGCACTCCCGCCCGCCGTCGCACATCAGGCAGCCGCCCGCCCACGGCGGCCGCCACCCCGGATTGCGCTGCGCTCCATCCGGGCTACTGGACATGGCGGGCTTGGCTCGCCATAGTCCGCGCGCTTCGAACGGACCTCAGGTAATGGCGCGCTTTCTTGCTCAACTTTTCACGTGGTGGAGCGGTCAGACGCTCAACACCCGCTTCCATACGTGGCGGTCCGGCGAACGCGTCGGCGAAGACGAGTTCGGCAACGTCTACTATCGCACGCGCGGCGGGAAGAAGGATCCGGCGCTCGGCATCGAGCGGCGCTGGGTGATCTACAACGGCCTCAGCGAGGCATCGACGATCCCGCCCGGCTGGAACGGCTGGCTGCATCACACGGTCGATGTGCCCCCCACGGACGAATCCTACCGTCCGCGTGAGTGGGAGCGGCCGCATCTCCCGAATCTGACTGGCACGCCCGACGCCTACCGCCCGAGCGGCTCTACCCTGCGCTCAGGGGTTCGGCCCCCGGCGACAGGCGACTATACGGCCTGGTCGCCGGACGCGTGATTCGCCTGCGACCCGATATCCGCCGAGGAGAACTCATGCCGCGCGCTCGACTTGCCATCGCGAGCACTGCTTGTCTTTTGCTGGCGCTCCCCATTGCGCGGGCGGCCCCGGGGGATGAGTTCGCCGCGGCTTGTGGGCTCAGCGGCAAGACCTCGCCGCAGAGCTGCCAGTGTCAGGCGAAGCTCGCGCGCACGACGCTGAATGCAGCCGAACTGCACACCGCGATCGTCGGCATGCGCGACGGCCAGGCGGCACTGCACTCGGCGCTTGCCGCCATGGGCGAGGCCAAGGCGCAAGCCTTCATCGGCAAGATGAAGTCGCTTGCCGGACGGGTCGCGACCGCGTGCCCGTGACCGGCCGGTCGCATTTCCGCCCCGCTGCGGCGCTTTGCTGGCGCCACACGCGACTCGACACCAGCCTCTTTGGACCTTGATGATGGCAACGGCTCGCACCCACCGGTCTCCACCTGCGCGGGCCGCGGCCGGCAGGGGGCTGAACTCCTGCCGCTTTGCGGTTGTGGTTGCCGGCCTTGTCCTCGCCTCGGGCACGGCGCTGGCCGACCGCATCAAGAACCCGACGGCGGTTTTCGCCGGACTCGACAAGATCACCGGGCGAATCATCTCTTTCGAGGTGGCGATCGACGAGACCGTGCAATTCGGCTCGCTGCAGGTCACGCCGCGCGCCTGCTTCACGCGCCCACCCACCGAGGCACCGCAGACGGACACATTCGTCGAGATCGACGAGGTCGCCGCGTCCAATGAGTACAAGCGCATTTTCGGCGGCTGGATGTTTGCCGCAAGCCCTGGGCTGCACGCGCTCGAACATCCGATCTATGACGTTTGGCTGACCAACTGCAAAGGCGGCGATCCGGAGCGGGACCTCATCAAGACGCCATCCGAGACCGTCGTGAACGGTGAGGAGCCGCAGCCCGAAGGGGTGCAGCCGCCCCCGCCGAAGCCAGGCACCGTGCCGAGACCGCGTCGGCAGGCTGGGACCGGCGATGCGACGACGCTTCCCGGCCCGCCCGTTCCGGGCGGTGGGGCGCCGAGCATCCAGTCGCAGCCCCTGCCGCCGCCGACGCGGCGCCAGCCCTCGCAGCGCTTCTTCCCGACCAACGTCGCGCCGCCCGCCCCGCCCGCCAACGGCGGTCTGCCCTGGCCGGACACCCAATAGCACTCGACACGTAGCCCGGAAGAAATCCGGGGCAGCGCGCACGGGCAAGGCGACCCGAGCTTGACTCACGCGCTGATTAACAATAGTGTTAATTAACACGAGACGAAACCAGCTCATGCCCGATCGCCTCACAATGACCCTTTCGGCCCTCGCCGACCCGACGCGGCGGGCCATCCTCGCCCGGCTGTCGCAGGGGGAGGCGATGGTGAGCGAGCTTGCCCGGCCCTTCGCCATTTCGCCGCCGGCCGTCTCGCGGCACCTGCGGGTATTGGAGCACGCCGGCCTGATCACCCGTACGAAAGCCGCCCAGTGGCGTCGCTGCGCGCTGTGTCCCGAGCCCTTGCTGGAGGTCGCGGCCTGGATCGAGCCGTACCGGCGATTCTGGAGCGGGCAGTTGGATGCACTCGAGGCCTTTCTTGCCCGCCCGAAGCGCCGGAAATCGGAGCTCGGTGATGAATGAGGCATTGCCGACCGGGCCAGGCTCCGGCGCGCTGGAACTCCGGCTCGAGCGCCAACTGCCGGCAACGCCCGAGCGCGTTTTCGCCGCCTTTACCGACGAGGAACAGTTTGCCCAGTGGTGGGGTCCCGAAGGGATGACCTGTCCGCATGCAGAGATCGACGCTCGGGTCGGTGGCCGCTACCGCGCGTCCATCCGGCAACCCAACGGGGCGCAGATGTGGGTCGGCGGCGTCTACCGTGAGGTCGACCCGCCCCGGCGGCTCGTATTCACCTGGGCGTGGGAGGACAATACTGTCCCGGGGCAGGAAATGCTCGTCGCCCTGACCTTCGAGCCTTCCGGCGCCGGCACGCGGCTTTCCCTGCAGCAGACTCAATTCCCCTCGAACGAATCGCGCGGCCAGCACGAGCACGGCTGGCTCAGCACCCTCAATTGCCTCGAGCAATATCTGTTGGGAGGAAAAGCATGAGCGATGTCATCATCTACGGCCGAACCCCGAGCACTTATGTGCGCACTGCCCGCATGACCTGCAGCGAGAAGGGCGTCAATCATACGCTCGAACTCATCGACCTCGGAGCGGAAAACTATGCGGCATTGCACCCCTTCAGGAAGATGCCTGCCATGCGGCACGGCGACTTCGTGCTCTACGAAACCGCCGCGATCTGCCGCTACATTGATGCGGCCTTCCCGGGACCGGCGCTGCAGCCCGCCGACCTGAAGGGCCGGGCGCGCGTCG
>JAFAME010000156.1 GCA_019233695.1 Methylobacteriaceae bacterium | reverse complement strand
TGGACCAGAGCCAGCGCCTGCTGCTGGTTGACTTGCTCGTTCTCCTGGCCGTAGGCGATCTGGACGAGCTTCATCTTGGCGTATTTCGGCTCCTCCAACCGCTTCTTCATGAAGGCGATCCAGGCGTTCTGGTTGGTTGCCGTCGGCGTCGATGAGAGAATGGCGAAATCGCCCTCATAGCCGATCATCTGGCCCATGCTCTCGACCATCATCTCAGCCAGGCTGTCGAAGCTCACCTGGTTCATGAACAGCGTGCGGGCATCGGCCGCTACATCGGAATCATAGCTGACGATGCGCACGCCCTGCTTTGCGGCCCGCTTCAAGGCGGGGGCGACCGCGTTGGCGTCGTTACCGGCGATGGCGATGACGTCGACCTTCTGCGACACCAGGTTATTGATGAATTCGATCTGCGCCTCGGCCGTCGCCTGCGAGGGGGCCTGCTGCACAACCTTGCCGCCGACCTCGCCCTGCGCTTCTTCGGCCCCGCTCTTGGCGACCTGGAAGTAGGGATCGGTGTCGAGCTTGGGAAGGAAGCCGACGGTAACGGGCTTCGTCGCGCATTGCTGCGCCAGCGCGGCGGCCGACACCAACATCGAGGCGGCCATCAGCGCCACCGTCTTCCATGTCTTGAGATTCATGGTCTGTGCTCCTTTCAAGCGTTGCTTCCGCTATGTCGGGCTTGTGGTGTTCAACACCGGCGGATCGCCCGAGCTTCGATCGCCGGAATAGTTGCGCGCCGCCCGGCCCCTCGCCAGGGCGACGAGACGCTGCGCGGCATTGCTCGCGAGCAGCGTCAGGACCAGGAGGAGGCCGATGATCGTGCCTTGCGCCTGGCCGCCGATCTCTTCGAGACCGAGCACGTTGCGCAGCGTCGCGATCAGGACGAGCGCCCAAAGGACGCCGGTCAGCTTGCCGCGACCCCCGAAGACGCTGACCCCCCCGAGGAGCGCGGTGGTGATGACGTCGAGTTCGAGGCCGACGGCGTTGTCGGCGCGCGCATTGGCAAGTCTCGCCGTGAAGACGATACCCGCCAGCGCGCACACGAGCCCGGAGACGACGAAGAGGGCAAAGCGCGTCCGGTCGACCCGCACGCCCGAATAGAGCGCGGCGCTCGGATTGCCGCCGATAGCGTAAATCCGCCGCCCGATCGTGCTTGCCTGCAGCACCAGCGCAAAGAGCGGCGCGAGGACAAGGAAAGGGATGATCGTCCAGGGAATCAGCGTGTCGCCGACCGTGTCGATGCCGAAGTTCGAAAAGCTCTCGGGAAACTCGTTCACCGAATCCGGCCCGAGGATCATGTATCCGATGCCCCGAAACATGGCGAGCGTGCCGAGGGTCACGACCAGCGAGGGAAGACCGAGCAGCGTCACCAGAAAGCCGTTGAAGGCGCCGCAGAGCGCGCCGATAGCAAGGGCAAGCGCCATGGCGCCGAAGAGCGGGATGCCGTGCGCCACAGCGACGCCGAAGATGACGCTCGCAAGCGCCAGGATGCTGGCGACGGAAAGATCGATCTCCCGTGCGATGATGAGGAGCACCATGGGGAGCACGATCAGGGCGCGCTCGCTGACCCCGGCGATGGCTTGCGACAGGTTGAACGAGGTTGCAAACGTCGGCAGCGCCGCGACGGCATAGCCGATGAGAGCGAGCGTCAGCGCGGCGAGAAATGTTTCCCACGACGCCAAGCGCTGGAGCCACGCGCGGATCACGGCGCCCTCCGCAACGCGGGTCGCGCCCTGCGCGCCACGAGCGCGTCGAGGCCCACCGCCACCAGGATAACGAGACCATAGACGCCCTGCAGCCAGAGCGGGTCGATGCGGGCCAAGGTCAGGCCGTTCTGAATGACAAGCAGCAGCACCGCGCCAAGCGCGATGCCGAGCACGCTGCCGGCGCCGCCGCGGATGGCAACACCGCCGACGACCACGGCGGCAATCACGGTCAACTCGTAGCCGATCGCCACACGTGCGTCGATCGTCGCATAGCGCGAGGCCCAGAGCGCGCCGTCGAAGCCGGCAAGAAGACCGGAGATGACAAAGGCCGCAAGGACGAGCGTGTTCATGCGGATGCCGATGAGCGCTGCTCCGTCGGGGTTCGAGCCGATGGCGTAGACCTCCCGCCCGACCGACAGCAGGCGCAGGCAGAAGCCCATGACGAGAAGTGTCGCGAGCGCGATGAGGATGACCGCCGGAACGCCGGCAAGCCGGGCGCCAGTCAGGTCGAGCCAGGCCTGCGGGACCTGATCGGCGCTGATCTGCTTGCCGCCGGTCAGCATGCTGTCGAGGCCGCGGAATACCGCAAGCGTGCCGAGGGTGACGACGATCGCCGGCACCCGTCCGATCGTCACGACAAGGCCGTTGACGAGCCCGCAGCCAAGCCCGACGGCGCAGGCGACCGCGACGCCCGCCGCGACGGGCGCGCCTGGATGCAGATGCATGAAATCGGCCGCGACATAGGCGGTAAGCCCGATGACCGAGGCGACCGACAGGTCGATGTTGCGCGTCAGGATCACCAGCATCTGGGCAGCGGCCACGATCATCAGCAGCGCCGAATCCATGGCGATGGCGGTGAGGTTCGAGGCGCTTAGCATGCGCGGGTTGACGACGGCCGCGGGGAGCGTCACCGCGGCGATCGCGCAAACGAGGCCGAGCTCCCGCCTGGCGAACAGGCGCCGGACAAGCGACATGTCGTCGACAGGGGCGGCGACATCGCGCGGAGCCGAGGCGCGCTCGGCAACGGCCTCGCCGCGTTCGCGGGTCGTGCGGCGAGCCGCGTAGTCGGCGTCCGTGGCGGCCCGAATGATGCGCTCCTGATCGGCGTCTTCGCGCTCGAATGTCGCCGTGACCCGACCCTCGCGCAGCACGATGATGCGGTCGCACATGCCGATCAGCTCGGGCAATTCGGATGAAATCAGCACGATCGCCAGGCCCTGCCGGGCCAGCTCGGCGATCATCGTGTGGACTTCGACCTTGGTCTGGACGTCGATGCCCTGCGTCGGCTCGTCGAGGACCAGAATGCGCGGCGCAGCGGCGAGCCATTTTGCCAGCACGACCTTCTGCTGGTTGCCGCCCGACAGCGTCCGGACCGGCTGCGAAAGGCCGCGGTAGCGCAGGCGCAGCCGCTGCAGATGCGGTGCGACGAGCCCCGTCTCCTTCCGCCGAAGCACGAGGCCGGCGAAGCTGGCGCGATCGATGGTCGGCAGCGAGGCATTGAACAGGATCGAGAAGTCCATGATGAGGCTCTGCCCGAGCCTGTCTTCCGACACGTAGGCGATGCCGGACTGCATGGCCTGTCTCGGCGAACCGAAGGACACGTCGGCCCCCTCGATCCGGATCGCGCCGGCACCGGGGCGGTCGATGCCGAACAGCACGCGGGCGATCTCCGTGCGGCCGCTGCCAACGAGGCCGCCGAGCCCGACAATCTCCCCGGCACGGACCGTGAAGGATACGTCCTCGAACGCGCCGGCGCGTGCGAGGTGCGAAACCTCGAGCACGGCCTCGCCTGCCGCCTCGTGACGCGCGGGATAGACCGCACCGAGCGGCCGCCCGATCATCAGCTGGACGGCCCGGTCATGATCGAGATCGCGCGCTGCCTCCGTCGCCACGAGGTGGCCATCCCGGAGCACCGCGATCCGATCGGCCAGGCGGTAGATCTCCTCCATCCGATGGCCGACGAACATCATCGCGACGCCTCGGGCCTTGAGATCGGCCACCACGGCGAACAGCCGTTCGACCTCGCGCTGCGAGAGCGCCGCGGTCGGTTCGTCCATGATCAGCACCTTGGCCTGACGCGACAGCGCCCGGGCGATCTCGACGAGCTGCTGCTCGGAGGGACGCAGCCGATTGAGCGTGTCATCGGGGCTGCAGAAGAGGCCGACTGCTTCCAGCAGCGCCCGGGTCTGGCGCCGCATCCGCGTTCTATCGATGGCGCCGAGGGGCGTGCGCGGCATATGGCCGATGAAGACGTTCTCGACGACGCTGAGATCGCCGAACAGGCTCGGATGCTGGTGCATGACGGCAACGCCGTGATGCTGCGCATCAAGAGGCGAGTGCCAGTCGACCGGCTTGCCGTCTATGAGCACGGTTCCGGCATCCGGCCGGTAGACGCCGGCGAGGATTTTCACGCAGGTGCTCTTGCCTGCCCCGTTCTCGCCGAGGAGCGCGAGCGTCTCGCCGGCGAGGAGATCGAACGAGACGCGCTCGATGGCGATGGTTCCGCCGAACCGCTTGCCCGCATCGCGCAGGCCGGCAGCGGCCACCGCCGGCACCGAAGCACACGGGACAATGCGCCCTGCAGCCTCGCTTTGCTCCGGCGCGCCGCGGCCGCCATTATTTATCAAGCGAAGGTTCATTCGGACAAGGCCATCGGTTGCTGATGATCGGAACGGCCGCGGATCGCACTATGGGCGGACAAGCGCCGGATCGGCAAGCTGGTCCGCCAGATTGAGAGCGAGCCTCTCATTTCTCACGAACGACGCGACTCAGCCGTCCAGAGACAGCCTACGCGGGCACCTCCGCCGACGCGGTTGGAGTTCTCGGAGGTGCGCTCGCTTTTCGGGGGGATAACCGTGATGCCATATGCCTTCATTCTTAGCGGAACCGGGCAGATCGGCCGGGCGACGGTCGAGCGCCTGCGCGACGGCGGATGGAGCGTGACGCTTGCGCATCGTGGCCAACGGCCGGTGCCTCCCAGCTTTCTCGCGCGAGGCATCAAAGTCGTCACCGTGGACGGGCGGAGCTCGCCCGCGCCCTGTCGGGAGGCGCCGATCTTTTGGTCGACGCGGTGGCCTACGGACCGCAAGATGCCCGCCAGCTGCTGACTTTGCAGCGCAGCCTTGGCGCGATTGTCGTGATTTCCTCCGCGAGCGTCTACTCCGACGGGGCAGGTCGAACACTGGACGAGGCAGCCGAAACCGGCTTCCCGCGGCTGCCCGATCCGATCAGCGAGCGGCAATCTACGGTCGAACCCGGTCATCAGACCTATTCGACACGCAAGGTGGCGCTCGAACGCACGCTTCTGGAAAGAGCGGCAGTGCCCGTGACGGTACTCCGGCCGGGCGCGATCAGCGGACAAGGCTCGCAGCATGCAAGGGAATGGTGGTTCGTCAAGCGCGTGCTCGATCGCCGCCGGAGGATACCGTTGGCCTACCGCGGCCTGAGCCGCTTCCATACGGCCTCGGTCGAGAATATCGCAGAACTGATTCGAACGGCAGCGCCCCTTGCAGGACAGCAAATCCTGAATATTGCAGATCCCGTTGCCCCAACAGTGGCGGAGATTGGGTGCCTGATCGCGCAACATCTCGGTTTTGCCGGCGAGATCGTGCTACTGCCGGACATCAACTCCTATCCGCCCCCGGTCGGGCGCACGCCCTGGTCGGTCCAATTCCCGTTCGTGCTCGACACAACCGCGGCGACAGCTGTCGGATATCGACCGCGAACTCGTTACGCCGAAACCGTTCCCGCCATCTGCGACTGGCTCGTCAATTCGATCACCAACGAAAACTGGCGAAGCCTCATTCCGGTCCTCGCTTCCTATCCATTCGATCTGTTCGACTACGAGCTGGAAGATAAACTGAGTCGTGCCTAGTCGGATCGCAACCCGACGGTCGCTGAGACCATGCGAACTGTACTCTCGTTACCCCTGTCGGGCAATTGTGCTGCCGACTACGCGACACTTGCCGATCGCGGCGCCTCGTCTCGAAGTTCCTCCAGCCATCCACCTGAAAAACCTGCCCGCCATAGCCCCTGTTGGATGTGGCGGCAGCCGCGCATCAGGCGCCAGACCATGTCGCTGCGGTAGTTTTCGATCATCAGCACGATCGGGCCTTGGTTGAGACCGAAGTGCCACGGCGAAACCCAGCAGCCGAACGGATTGCCGGGCCTTCCCGGATGGGTCGGATTGAACGCTGCCTTGAAGCCATAGGGGTTGAATTGCCTCAGCTTGGCTTCATGCGTACAGAAGTGGACGGCGGGCAGGACGAGTTCCGGCGCGAACGGCAAGGCCGCGATGACGACCCACGGGGCCAGCGTGCCGTCGTCAGGCCCGTACGGAACGCCGCGCCCGACGTAGTCATAGAACGTGCGTTCCACGCTGTGCAGCCTGAGCGTTTCCGGTCCGGGCCCATCGCTTGCCGTGATCCCCCAGCAATGCTCCCCATAACCTGCAAACCGGTGCGGGTTGTCGATCGCATAGCGCTGTTGGACATAGGTGGCGCGCCGGCTGTTCTCGAAATAGTCGAGGCCCTTGTCGCGCATGAAGGCGTCCTGTATTCCGCGAAAATCGATCCACACGTGGGAAAGCTGGTGCGTGAACAACGGCCCCGCATAGAGATAGTCATAGCCGTAGCAAGTGTCCCACTCGTAGGTGGAAAGCCAGGCAGCATAGCTGTCCTGTGACAATGGATGGGTCGGGGAGCCGAGCCCCAGGACATAGAGCAACAGCGCTTCGTCATAGCCTTCCCAGCGATAGTCGATGAACCCGGTCTCGGGCCGCCAGCCGTGCGTTACCGTGGCCTTGCCGTTTTGCGCCCATGCCCAATTGCACCGGCGGTAGAGCGCATCGGCAAGCCCGCGAATTTCCCGCTCTTCCGCGGTCTGCCCGGCGAAATAGGCGCCTGCGGTCAGGGCGCCGGCGAGAAGGAAGGTCGTATCGATCGTCGAAAGTTCACAGTTCCAGGCGCGTCGGCCGGTCTGCATATCGAGGAAATGATAGTAGAACCCTTGATGCCCGGTGGCGTCGGGCTCCGGGCCGTGCGGGCTGTTTGCGAAAAAGCGCAAGGTTGCAAGGGTGCGCTCCACGGCTAGCTTTCGCGTCAGGAATCCGCGCTCGATGCCGACCGGATAGCTGGCAAGCGCAAGCCCGGTCGCCGCGATGCTTGCCGGCCAGCCTGCCTCGGTCTTGTCGATGATCAGCCCGTTGGCGGGGTTTGCCTCCTGTACGAAATATTCGAAGGTTTCGCGCTGGAGCGCTTCGAGCTCTTCTTCGCTGATCGCGGGCCTGACGTTCATGATCCCTGCCGTTGGAATGTCCTCTGCACGATCGAGACTGCCTATTGGGCCCGCTGATCGCCGATGATCTCCCACAAGGGGCGGGTCACTGGAAGCCGATGCGAATCTGCAAGATATGTCGAATTTCGCAGTACCTGTCGCTATGATGCAGACAATCGATCGAAAATTCGGATAGTCCATGCGCATAGTGGTGCTCGGGGGCGGTGTCGTCGGCGTGACGACGGCCTATCAGCTCCAGAACGACGGCCATGATGTCGTGCTGATCGAGCGCAACAGCGAGGTTGCCGCGGAAACGAGCTGGGGCAATGCCGGCATGATTGCGCCGGGGCATTCCTTCGTCTGGTCATCCCCCAAAGCGCCGATGATTCTCCTCAAATCGCTGTTCCTCAAGGACCAGGCGCTGCGTTTCAAATTTTCCGCCGATCCGCGGCTCTATGCCTGGTCGTGGCTGTTCCTGATGGAATGCAAATCGGCCAAGGCGCGCCGCAACACCCTGCTGAAGCATCGTCTCGCCGCCTATTCGCAGGCCGTTCTCAAGGAGGTCGTCGCGAAGGAAGTGATCGACTACGACCGCAGCGACCGTGGCATCCTCTACTTTCATCGCAGCCGGGAGGCGCTCGACAGGGGCATCGCACAGATGCGGCTGCTCGAATCCGACGGGCAGGTCATCAAGGTGCTCGATCGCGACGGCGTGATTGCCCTCGATCCCTCGCTGGCCTCGGCGGGAGAGGCGATCTTCGGCGGCATCTATTGCCCGACGGACGAGACCGGGGACCCGGCGAAATTCACCCGGGCCTTGGCGAGCAAGATCACCGAACGCGGCGGCGCCGTGAAAACAGGTACGACAATCGTCCGGCTCGAAACCGCCGGCGACGTGGTCACGCAGGCGCTGACCGACAAAGGGACCTTCAAAGGCGAGGCCTTTGTGCTGGCACTCGGCGCCCACAGCGCGCTGCTGGCGGACAAGCTCGGCATCCGGCTGCCAATCTACCCGATCAAAGGATATTCCCTGACGATCCCGATCGGCAATCGGCCGCGCCCGCCGACCATCGCCTCGGTCGATGAGCATAACCTTGTCGCCATTTCGAGATTCGGCGACCGCATCCGGGTCACCGGCACGGCAGAGTTTGCCGGCTTCGACACGAGCCACAAGCCAGCCGACTTCGCCGTCATGAAAGGTGTCACGCAGGCGCTCTATCCTGAAGGCGGCGACTACGACCGTGCCGAAATGTGGGCCGGCCTGCGGCCGATGACCCCGAACAACCTGCCCTTCTTCGGACGGCAGCGCTTCCGCAATCTCTACCTCAACACGGGGCATGGCCACATCGGCTGGACCATGTCGCATGGGTCGGCCCGGATCACGGCCGATCTGATCGCCGGCCGGACGCCGGCCATTTCGATGGACGGCCTGCTGGCTCAGTGAACGAAAGGGACATCCGATGTCGCTCGACCTTGCCGCCACCCTGCCTGTTTCCGCTGCGCCGATCGATCTCGGCATTCTTTCGTCCGAACTTGACGGGGGCTTGGCGGCGCGCGCCGCGATCGGTCTCGTGGTGCTCGCCACCGATCAGACCATGGAGCATGAATTCCGTGCGCTCGTGCGCCTCCCGGGGGTCGCCTTTTACGAATCTCGCGTCTTCAACGACAACGACATCGCTCCTGCGACCTTGCGGGCCATCGGCCCGAGGATCGCGCCGAGCGTCGATCTCATTCTGCCGAGCATTCCGCTCGACGTCGTCGCCTTCGGCTGCACGTCGGCGACCATGACGCTCGGAGAGGACGCGATCTTCGCCGAGATCCACAAGGCCCGGCCGGGTGTCGCATGCACGACGCCGGTGACGGCCGCGCTTGCGGCATTTCGTGCTCTCGGCGCGACAGGCATCGGCCTGCTGACGCCCTATGCACCCCAAATCAACGAGGGGCTCGTCGCCTATTTCAGCGGGCGCGGCGTGAACATCGCGGCCGTTGCGACCTTCGACCGGCAGGACGACCGCGAGGCCGCCCGCATCTCCGTCCCCTCGATCGAAGCCGCGGCGCAACGGCTGGCGCGAGTGCCGGGAGTCGATGTGATCTTCGTCTCATGCACCAGCCTGCGCGTGGCCGAGGCGGTCGCGCGGCTCGAGCGGCGGGTCGGGGCATCGGTCACCTCCAGCAATCACGCCATGGCGTGGCACTGCCTGCGTCTGGCTGGCATCGACGACGTCGTGCCTGGGGCGGGAAGGCTGTTCGAACGCTGATCTGACGGGGAAAATGCGTTCTGACGAGGCGGTTTGCCGTTTCTGGTCGATCAAGAGCTGACCTTTGTCCAGGCGCCGCCCTGTTCATTCGAGAGCGTCGCAGCTTCGATGAAGGCCATGCCCTTCACGCCGTCCTCGACGCTCGGCAGGGAGGCCAGGAACGGCAGGTGGGGCCGGCCGAGATGGCGGGCCATGATCGCCTGGGCAAACAATCGATAGAGGTTGGCGAAGGCAAGCAGATACCCTTCCGGGTGGCCTTCACGGATGCGGGTCACCGCCTCGACGTCGCTCGCCATCCCTTCATAGCCGCGCGCATGGCGGATGGCAGGCTTGCCCATCGGCTTCTGCCAGAGGATTTCACCCTCCTCCTGCCACCAGACGAGGCTGCCGGTTTCGCCGTAGATCTTGATGGTCAGGCCATGATCGTTGCCGGCCGCGACATAGCTGTACCAGAGCCGCCCGTGGGCGCCGCCGTCGAATTTCGCCGTGATGTAGGCATTGTCGAAGACCTCCCGGCGCGGCGCATAGGTCGCCATCAGGGCCGATACCGAAACGGCATGGAGACCGGTGATGTAGGAGGCCATGTGATAGGCATGGGAGCCGGCCTCGCCGAGTAATCCTGCCTTACCCTCCTGGTCAGGCCGGAACCGCCAATGGCGTTTCGCCGGATCGTCGGGCTCGAGCGCAACTCCCGCGGTGCCGATGCTGAACTCGCCATCGATCAAACGCACCTTGCCGATGCTGCCAGCCTCGACCAGCGCGCGCGCCTGCCGGACCATGGGATAGCCTGTGTAGCAATGCGCAAGACAGAAGATGCGGCCTGTCGATCGGACCACATCGGCGAGGCTCCTCGCCTCAGCGAGATCGTGCGTCAAGGGCTTCTCGCTCAGGACGTCGAAGCCTTTTTCCAGAAAGGCCTTGGCGACCGGAAAGTGAAGGCGTGGCGGGGTGGCGACGACGACCGCGTCGATGCGATCGGGGCGTGCCGCTTCCTTCTCGAGCATGTCGCGCCAATCGGTGTAGATACGGTCGGGCGCGAGCAGCTCCTGCCGCCCGGAGGCCTTGGCAATTGTCGGGTCGACCGACATCGCCCCCGCCACAACTTCGCAGAGTCCGTCGGCTCGCATGGCGATGAGATGCGTTCGCCCGATGACGGAATCGGCGCCCCCTCCCACCATGCCGATCCTCACGCGCCGGCCGAACGCTTCAAGCATCGATCGGTCCATCGTCTCACCCCTCGCTACGCCCTCCGGTGAATAAGATCACATGCTCGGCCCCTGCCGGAAGCGCGGCTTTCGAGACATCCGAGACATTTGGGTCGTTTCAGAGCAAGACCGCAGTTGTCCGATA